>JAYVQK010000148.1:0-1895 GCA_043757005.1 Verrucomicrobiaceae bacterium | reverse complement strand
CGTGTTCGACTTGATACGGGTCTTTGTCTCCCTCGTTCTTGTGGTGCCAAGCCTCACCGCCAGTGGGGCTGATGACGTGGCGGCTTACGTCGGCTTTTCCCTTCGTGCCCACGATGTGTTCGCTGACGCTATTCCAGCAGCCCACGATGTGGCGGCAGTAGCTCGAGCAACGCGAGCCGTCCTCGTATTCAAACTCCACGGCGTGGTGATCGAAGATCTCGCCGTAGTCCTCGCCCTTGCGCACTTCGCAGCCGCCCATGCCCTGCGCTTTTACGGGGAAGCCCTTCTTCACCCAGTTGATCACGTCGAGATTGTGGATGTGTTGCTCCACGATGTGATCGCCACAGATCCACGCGAAGTAATACCAGTTGCGCATCTGGTATTCCATCTCGGTGATCTTGCGCCCGTATTGCTTCTCCAAATCGGCGCGTTTCTTGAGCCAAGGCGTCGCGCCGTTCCAGTAAGCGCGCATCGAGGTGATGTCGCCGATCATGCCGTCGTGGATGCGCTGGATCGTCTCAATGTAGCCTTTTTGATGATGCCGCTGGAGGCCGACTGCAACTTTGAGATTTTTTTCCTTCGCGATTTTTGCCGCCGCCAGGACCTTGCGCACGCCCGTGCCATCGGTGGCCACGGGCTTCTCCATAAAGACGTGTTTCCCCTGTCTCACCGCCTCTTCAAACATCATCGGGCGAAAGCCGGGAGGCGTCGAAAGAATGACCACATCGGCCTGCGCAATGGCCTTCTTGTAAGCGTCGAAACCGATAAAGCGATTCTCCTCCGTCACCTCCACGCGCTCGCCATGCTTGGTCTTGAGGTTGTCGTGCGCGCTCGTGAGGCGGTCGGCGAAAACATCCGCCATCGCTACGAGTTTCACCGGCCCTTGGCTAAACGTGTCCAGTGCTTGCTGGGCCGCGCCGCTGCCACGCCCGCCGCAGCCGACGAGTGCGATTTTCACCGGGTCGCTGCCAGATGCGCCAAAGGCAAATTTTGCGGGATCGAGCGCCGAGGCAAGTGCCGTAGCGCCGAGGACGCCGCCGCTGCGACGCAGGAAACTGCGACGCGAAAACTGTGCGGGTGTGATAACTCTGGGTTCGTGATTCATGTGTGTATGTGTTGTTTTTTGGTAACTCGAAGAAAGCGCACACCGAGTTGCGATATGCCTCTATCTTGCTACGGCGGAATGACCCGGTCGGGCAAAGAATCTTTGCGGATGGTGTGAGAAAGTTTCCGAGCCGTGTATCCCAGCTTTTACACAGAATGGCGGTTGTGCGGTTTTTAAGATACTTTATATTTTCCATAATCCGATCAGAAGTTGGCACTCATGCTGCTTTTTTCTGTAGTCGTTCAGCGATGGCTTCCACCGCAAACAATTAAAACAAACCTAGAACTCATTATTATCATGTTACAGAAACTAAACAGCAAACGCGCGGGCTTTACGCTCGTGGAAATTATGGTCGTCATCTCGATCATCGCCCTCATCGCAGGCATCGCAGTGCCCAACGTATTGCGCGCTCGCAAGCGCTCGCAAGCCACGGCAAGCCTGCAAACCCTCCGTATGCTCGATAGCGCGAAAGAACAGTATGCTATCGAGAATAATAAATTGGGCACCGTGATTCCAAACGGCGCGGATCTCCAGCTCTATGTCAAGAAAGACTCCAAGCTCTACAACCAGCTCGGCCTCAGTGTGCCGGGCTCGCCTACGGATGAAGTCAGCGGCGCTATCGTGATCGGTAATTTGGACACTCCGCCAAAAATCCTTGCCGCAACCCGCACCCTTCTGGATCCCGTGCTCGGCAGCACTGTGGCGGATCAAGATAACTTCTGGGGTGCTTACAAATAGCCTAGTTATTTAGCAGTTTTTCAAAGAAGCCGCTCTTCGCAAGAAGAGCGGC
>JAYVQK010000147.1:0-7272 GCA_043757005.1 Verrucomicrobiaceae bacterium | reverse complement strand
GATCTGCGCCACACGCCCCTCAAACGTGCGTGTCTGCCATTCCACCACCCGAGCTTTTGTGTTGGGAGAGTGTGTGTATCAGCGTCGGAAAATCGCGCAAGTGTTCTTTCGTATTTCGCGCGATTTTTTCTACTTCAGCTCGGGCAGCTCGCGCACTTTGATGTTTTTAAAAGCGACGAGCCCGCCGTGGTCTTGCAAGCACAGGTGGCCTTTCGCAGCTTTTCCAAAGTCGGGCATGGAGGCAAATTTCGACTTGGCCACTTTCTCATTCCACTCGGCGGAACCGATCTCGTATTCGACATACTTCGTGCCGTTCATCGTATGTGTGCAGGTGTAGGTGCCAGTGGCGGTTTTTTGGCATTTGATGACCATGTGGTTCCATTCACCCACGGGCTTCGTAGTATCCACGCTCGCGGCGTAGAGTTGATACATCCATCCCGCCTTTTGTGGGTCGTGCCCGCCGACGTTGTCTTGCACCTGGCACTCTGGGCCCGTGTTGTAGCTCGGGCCTTTGGTCTCCAGCACCTTTAGCATCACCCCGCTGTTGCCGCCGGGGCTAATCTTCCAATCAATCTGAAACTCGAAGCTCTCGTATTGCTCCTTGGTGATCACGTCGCCGCCGCCCGTCTTGCGCACGAGCGCACCCTCTTCGGCGACCCAGCCCTCGGGCAGCTTGTCCTTGTTGTAGCCGCGAAAATTTGCGGCGGCATCCGTGCCGTCAAAGAGCAGCTTCCAGCCGCCGGTTTTCTCTTCGGCGGTGAGTTCGTTATCCGCGCCGATGGCGGTGAAAGTGAGGGCAAGGAGTGCGAGTAGAGTTTTCATAAGAGCGGCGAGGTGAGCAGGCGGGGAGCGACCCGGCAAAAGAAAAAGCCCGCCGTTTTCACAGCGGGCTTTACTTTTAAAAGTAACGGGGGCGGTGCCTGGACTAGGACAGGTTGAAGCGGTGCTTGGCCTTGGCGCGTTTGGCGCTGGCTTTGGCTTTGCGTTTAGTCTTCTCCGTCGGCGTCTCGAAAGCGCGGAGGCGACGGACTTCGTCCATCACTCCTTCGGTTTCGAGCTTGCTCTTGAGGCGCTTGAGTGCGCGATCAATCGGTTCGCCTTTACGGACAGTAATTTCGTTCATGTGTGTTAATTCCCTCCTTTCGATCTGCAGGTTGCAGAAGATGTAAAAAATTTGCGGGGACGTGTATGTAGGGAGCACGTGGCTGGGCGTCAACGATTGGTTTTATGGAATGATGTCGCTTCCTACGCGCTCGGTTTGAGAGTTTAAAAAATCCATGCACTACGACATCGTCATCATCGGCGCAGGCCCGGCGGGCTCTGTCTGCGCCGCTATCTGCGCGGCGGGCGGGGCGCGCACGCTGCTGTTGGAGCGTGCTGTTTTCCCTCGCGATAAGGTCTGCGGCGATTGTCTGAACCCGGCTGCGTGGCCTGTGCTAGAGCGGCTCGGAGTCGCAGCGGCGGTCGCCGCGCTCCCGCACGCGGCGCTGCGGGAGGTCGCTTTTGTCGGTGGCGACGAACGGCCCATCCGGCATCCACTGCCTGCTGGGGCGCGGGGGGAAATCGGCATCCGCCGCAGCTTGTTGGATGAGCTGTTGCTCCGCACTGCCGCCGAGCGAGGAGCGGAGGTGCAGCACGCTGCTGCCGAGCAGATCGTCCGCACGCCGAGTGGATGGCAGATCACTGCGGGCGCGCACATTTTCCACGCAACCATGCTCGTCGCCGCCGATGGGCGGAACTCCACGGTCGCCCGTTTGCTCGGCCTCCTCCCGCCAGCGGTTCGCGACCGCGTAGCGTTGCAAACGCACTTTGCCGACGCGGCAAATATCGGCGGCACGGTGGAAATGCGCTTCCTCCCGTGGGGCTACAGCGGTCTCGCTGGCATCGGTGCGGGGCTGCTTAATCTCTGCCTCGTCGCCCGCCCGCCGCATCTCGCGGCGCTGCGGGGATGGGCCTGCGCGCACTTTGCCCTGCCCGCCGAGCAGCCGTGGCGCAGCGTCACGCCGCTCACGCGCCGCGCCATCGCGCCTGTGCATGATGGGCTCCTGCTCATTGGCGACGCGGCGCGTGTGGTGGAGCCTTTCACCGGCGAAGGCATCTACTACGCGCTGGCCACTGGTGAACTCGCCGCGCGCCATCTGCTCGCTCGCGACCTCCCCGGCTACACGCGCGCCCAGCGCCAGCTCTACGCCGGGCGGCTCTGGATCAATCACCTCGCTCGCGCCGCCTGCCTCTACCCGCGCTTCGCCGCCGCCATCCTCTGCACCGCCCGCGCCTTCCCCGCACTGCTCGGCGTGCTTACGCGGAAGGTCACTTCGTAGCGCGGCATTCCCACGCGGCGGCGAGGTCCCGGCGGCTGAGTTTGCCGCGTTCGTTCACGGGCAATGCTTCTACTTTCCAAAAAGCGCGCGGCGTCTGCCAACGGCTGAGGTGGGCTTGCGCAAAATGCGTGATCTGCTCGGGCGTGGCGTCGCCGACGATGCAGGCGATGGGCTCTTCGCCGCGCAGCGCGCTGGGCACTCCGAAGACCACGACCTCGCGCACGCCGGGGCATCGGCGGAGGCAGGTTTCCACGTCGGCGGGGTTCAGCTTGCGGCCTGCGATATTGATGAAATCGCTCACTCGCCCCGCGAGCACGAGGCCGTGTGCCGTGCGCACGAGGAGGTCGCCGGGTAGGAAACGGCCCGCGCCGAGCACACCCGGCTCGGGCTCCGGGTGGTAGCCTTCGCCGACGGCGGCGCTGTGCACGGAGTAGCGGTTGCTTTCGCCTTCGGCGGAAAGGGTGACGCCCCGCAGAGGCTCACCCACGCAGCCTTCTGGGGCATCCCCCTCGCTGGCGTCGTAGGCGATGCCGCCACATTCACTGCTGCCGTAGAAGCTGTGGATTTTCACCCCGTAGCGCGCGCGGAAAGCATCCGCGACGGCACGGGTGAGTGGCGCTCCGGCGCTGATGCAGAGGCGTAGCCGGGGAAGCGGCGCGGAGTCCAGCTCGGCGAGTTTTTGAAAAAAAACGGGCAAGCCGGGAAAGACAGTAGCCCCGGTGCGAGCGAGGCCACCGAGCACGGCTCGCGGCATCCGATCATCCGTGAGCGCGACGGCGATGCCTCGGCAGAGCAGCGGCGTGAGTAGGTTGCTAAAGCCGTAGCTGTGCGACCATGGGATGACGCCGAAATTCACATCGTCCGCGCGCAACCCCATCGTGTCGCACACCGCCGCGCAATCCGCCACGAGCTGCTCCGCACGAAAGCGGATCACGCGAGGCGAGCCGCTCGTGCCGCTCGTGAGCTTGAGGAAGTCGGCGAGCGGAGTGGGGCAAGCGCCCCGCCTGTCGGAGTGGGACAGGCGCCCTCGCCTGTCCATATCCGCATCCACAGCCGAGATGCCCTCCCGCGTGATGTGCAGGCCCGCCCCACTCGCAGCGAGCGCTGCACCGAGGGCGTCTTTTTCTACCGAGCGATCCAGCGGCATCGGCACGCAGCCTGCGCGCCAGAGGGCGAGCAGCAGGGCAGGGAAAATCGGATCATTCCCAGTCTGCACGGCGACTACTGTGCCGGGGACGATGGCAGGCAGCGAGGCTTGCAGGGAGCAGGCTTCCGCCTCGATCTCGGCAAAGGTGCGCAGCGACGTGCCATCCACCGCGAGCAGGGCAGGGCAGGGGCCTTTTGCGGCGAGAGTGGCAGCCCACGCGGTGAGGATCGGGGACATACGATTTACCGCTCCGGCTGATCCAGTTCGCCCGCCAGCTCTTCGTATTCGGCAAAGTGATCGGCGCGCAGCGGCTCGGCGATGCGGTAGTCCTCCCCGAGCCATTTGCCGAGGTCCACGAGCTTGCACCGCTGCGAGCAGAAGGGGCCGACGGGTGGCTCGGCAAAGGCGGTTGGGCGGTGGCAGATGGGGCAAGCAGGCGTGTTTTTTTCAGGCATAATTTACAGAATGAAGAGAGCATATTGGAAATAATGGTTTTGGCAGCATCATAGATTGGCGCAATACGGCAAGGGAACTAGAGGGAGCCTCTGGGGACTCTGAACTCTGAACGGTGCCCTCGAATCAACAAGGTTCGAAGTTAAGAGTTCAGGGCACACCCGAAAACTCGGGAGACGCAATCTGGAGTGCGGGGGCATGACCCCGCTTTGGCGGGCGAGGGACGAGCGGGTGGGGCAGCCGTTCGCAAAGCCGACCGTGCGCCCACCCGAAGGCCCCTCCAGAGCGGGGTCATGCCCCCGCACTCCAGATGCGGTTCCCCGGGTGGGTGCATCGTCCCAGCTTGCGAGCACCGTCAGCGAATGCGAACGGCTGGCCCGCCCGCGCTCCGCGCCCGCCAGAGCGGGGTCATGCCCCCGCACTCCAGATGGGCTTCCCGATTTATTGCACGCGGAGTGGGGGGAAGTCGTCGGCGATGTGGATGCGGTCTATTTTGAAGCCGTAGAGGGTCTTCACCTGCGCGGGGGTGGCGTTTCTTTCAAACCACGCGGCGGAGCACCACGGGTATTGGTTTGCCACGGGGACGAGGCCGTGGTGGACGGGGTTGGCGTGGACGTAATGGAGGCGGGCATGGTAGCTGGGCTCGATGTCGAGGAGCGTCTCGCGGTAATTGTGCCAGACTTTGCGGGTGGGAGCGGTGTCGCGGCGATTCAGCCAAAGGGCCGTCTTGCCGTGGAGCTTGCCGAGCATGAGCGGGAGTGTGGCGGCTCCGGTGGCGGGGGAGTGGGCGATGAAGTGGTAGTGATTCGAGAATATGGCCCATGCCTCGACGTGCCAACCAAAGTCCAACGCGAGTTGCAACAAGCCGCGCTGGAGGACATCGAGCCGCTCCGAGGTGTGGAAGAAGTGGGCCTTTTGATACGTGCCTGCTGTGACGAAATAAGTGCCACTCGCTGCCAGCCGATGAGTAGGAGCGTGAGGCCACGCGGGAGTAGGATTCATGCCGCGCTGCATAGGGTAGCCGCTACGATAAAGGGAAGGCAAAAATCTGGAGTGCGGGGGCATGACCCCGCTTTGGAGGGGCCTTTGGGTGGGCACACCGTCCGAGCTTGCGAGAGCTGCCAGCGAATGCGAACGGCTTTCGGGCGGGCGGAGATCCTCCCCACCCGGGGAACCACCAGAGCGGGGTCATGCCCCCGCACTCCAGATGGGGTTGCTGACACTCGGGGGCTTTTCAATTTACGAATGCTATGAGTAGGACGACACCGAAGGATTTCCAGCAGGCGGCGATTGCGAGTGGGCTCGCGGTTTTCAGCGAATGTCAACGGCTGCTGGCGGCGGCGGGCACAGACGAGGCTGGGCGGGCGACGGCGATCGCACACCACGGGGCGCTGCTGCTGGAGGCTCCCACGGGGGCGGGGAAGACGCTGGTGGCGGGGCTGCTGGCGGAGCAGTTCTCGGCGCAGGAGCGGGTGGTGTGGTTTTGGTTTGCGCCTTTCAAGGGGGTGACGGGGCAGACGGCTTCTGCGCTGCGGGAGAATCTGCCGGGGCTGCGGCTGCGGGAGCTCTCGGAGGACAGGCAGGCGGCGGATAGCCGGGAGGGGGATGTGTGGGTGACGACTTGGCAGACGGTGGCGACGCGGGTGAAGGATCGCCGGAATGTGCATGTGCCGGGGGAGAAGAATCTGACGATGGAGGAACTCGTGGAGGGGCTGCGGGCGCGTGGGCTGCGGCTGGGGGTGGTGGTGGATGAGGCGCATCACGGCTTCCTGGGGCAGGGTGCGACGCAGGCGATGGAGTTTTTCCAGAGGACGCTGCGGCCCGAATACACGATGCTGATCACGGCGACGCCGGATGATGCGGATGTGCGGCGTTTTGAGGAACGGCTGAAGCTGGCAAAGCTCAACCGCATCACCATCGGGCGACAGGACCCGGTGGAGGAGGGGCTGATCAAAGAGGGGATCAAGTGTGTGGCGTATGTGGCGGAGGCTGGGCAGGAGCGGCTGGTGGATTATGAGCGGGTGGCGCTGCGGGATGGCGCGGCGCTGCATCGGCGGATGAAGGAGGAGCTCAAAAAGCTGGGGGTGGGGCTGGTGCCGCTGATGCTGGTGCAGGTGGATAGCACGGAGCGGAGTGTGGAGCGGGTGAAAGGGCGGCTGCTGGCGGAAGGTTTCACGGAGGCGCTGATCGCAGTGCATACGGCGGAGGAGCCGGATGCGGGGCTGCTGGCGCTGGCCAATGATGAGACGCGGGAGGTGCTGATTTTTAAGATGGCGGTGGCGCTGGGATTCGACGCGCCGAGGGCAAGTGTGCTGGTCTCGATGCGGGCGGCGCGGGAGGTGGACTTCGGGGTGCAACTGGTGGGGCGCATCCTGCGGGTGCATCGCCGCCTGCAAGGCAGGGCGCGGGCAAAGACGCTGCCGGAGGTGCTACGCTATGGCTATGTGCTGCTGGCGGATGCGGAGGCGCAGACCGGGATAGATCTCGCGGGGCAGAGGATCAATAAACTGCAAACGAGCTACGCGACGGTGAGCCCGACGACGGCGGTGGTGGTGCATGGGGGGCAGCAGCAGTTGCAGGTGCTGGGGCCGGGCGGGCAGACATTTCTTTACCGAATGGAGATCGAGGTGACGGGTGGGGCTGCCACGGAGGAGGCTGGGACTTTCACCGTGGAGACGCCGGGCGGCGAGCGAGCGACGCTAGTGGAGCTGATCGTGGGGGTCTTCTCCCCGGCACCGGAGAGGGCGGAAGCGGCTGGGGGGACGCCCCTTTCTCCCGAGAAGTATCGGTATGCGCTGAGGGCGGGGGTGCCGAGGCATTTCCAGACGCACATCATCTCGCCGGATAATGCGGCGACGGAGGAGGATTGTGCGGAGCGGTTCATCGTGTCTTCACGAGCGATCGTGCAGGCGCTGGCGGCAAAGATCCGAGTGGAGCGGAGGACGCTGGAGGTGTTCACGCAGCAGATGGAGATCGAATTTACCAACGCCTCGATAGACCCGATGGAGGCGGCGAAGACGGCGCTCAAGGAGCTGATGCGGAATGAGGTGTTTGACCCGCGCGAGTTGCGCCGTGCTTTACTGCGCAAGCTGAAGGCGACGCTGCAAGAGGTGGGGCTGGATGAGGCGGAGGACGACGCGAAGGTGGCGCATCTGCTGAATGTGCTGCTGACTTCGCACCCAGAGCTGCTGCGGGAGGCGCAAAAGGCGGCGACGGCGGTGCATTACGTGGTGGAGGAGACGGAGGAGCCGCTACCGGAGGAGCTGGGGAGCGCCGAGCCGCTGGCGACTTCGCGCTTTAATGTGTATCAGGCGATGCCGCCGGGGATGAACTCGTGGGAGACGGATTTCG
>JAYVQK010000146.1:0-7325 GCA_043757005.1 Verrucomicrobiaceae bacterium | reverse complement strand
CCAATTTTCATCCTCCGAGCCGAAATTTCGACCTCTCAGTCGAAATTTGGGCAAAAAAGGCCGAAATTTTGAGAAGTGAGCTGAAATTCACACCCTAGACAGAGCCTGAGAGGGGGAAGGAGAGGCGTGTTCTCCACGTCCTCCGTGGTGAAAAGTAGTGGTGGCTTTGAAAAAAGGACACTACTCGTCGCCTCCCGAGCTTGCCCATCCGCCGCATCCCCGTATCTTGCGCGCCTTTTATTATGGCAGACGAACGCAAATCTCTCGAACAGCGCAACCAGATGACCGACCTAGAGCGGCTCCGACACTCGGCGGCTCATGTATTGGCCACGGCCATCCTCCGCATCTGGCCCGAGGCGCAGTTTGCGGCGGGACCGCCGGTGGAGAATGGCTTTTACTACGACGTGGAGCTGTCGCACCGCATCACGCCGGACGATTTCGAGAAGATCGAGGCGGAGATGAAACGCGAGATCAAAGCCAACAACGTCTTTGAGCGCACTGCGGTGTCGCGCGCGGAGGCGCTGGCGTTGGCGGAAAGCGGGCGGCTCGGCGGCTTGTCGGAGCGGCCCGGCAATGCGTCGAAATTCAAAATCGGCAACCTCGCCGACATCCCCGAGGGCAAAGAAATCTCGCTCTATCGCAACGGCGACTTCCTCGATCTGTGCGCGGGGCCGCACGTCATGCGGACGGGAAATATCGGCGCGTTTCGGATCACGAACCTCGCGAGCGCCTACTACAAGGGCGACGAGAAAAACCCGCAGCTCCAGCGCATCTACGGCACGGCCTTTAAAAACAAGACCGAGATGGAAGCCTACTTCACCATGCTGGAAGAGGCGAAGAAGCGCGACCACCGCAAGCTCGGCAAGGAGATGGATCTTTTCTGCTTCGACGAAGACGTGGGCCCCGGCCTCCCGCTCTGGATGCCCAACGGCACGGTGCTGATCGAAGAGCTGGAAAAGCTGGCGAAAGAAACCGAGTTCGCCGCCGGCTACTCGCGAGTCCGCACCCCGCACATCGCGCGGGAGAATATGTATCTCACGAGCGGGCATCTGCCGTATTACGCGGAGAGCATGTTTCCGCCGATGCGGCTCGATGAGGGGGCCGCGAGACGTGAGGAGTTGGAAAAACTGCGCGCTTACTCAGAACAAGACATTTTTACGAAGGCCAACTACTTGGTTCCGCAACGAGAATATCAAGCGAAGACCTTACTTTTCAGTGCCGAGGACGCGCGTCGCCAAGATGTTCTTACTCACGTTTTCAAACTGTCAGACGACGGCAATCTTCCTGCCGAGTTGGAACAGTCGGTCAAAACTCACAGCCGCATCTTGAACGAGATTCAGGCTCTTCCTGGCATAGAGCGCTACTATCTCAAAGCGATGAACTGCCCCCACCATCACAAAATCTTCGGTGCCATCCCCCGCAGCTACCGCGACTTGCCGCTGCGCCTTGCGGAATACGGCACTTGCTACCGCTACGAGCAATCGGGCGAGCTGATGGGCCTCATGCGGGTGCGCTCCATGCAGATGAATGACGCGCATCTTTACTGCACGCCGGAGCAGTTCGAGGCGGAGTTCATGGCCGTGAACGCCATGTATCTGCACTACTTCAAGATCTTCGGTTTCGAGCGATACCAGATGCGCTTTTCCACCCACGACCCCGAGAAGCTCGGGCAGAAATTCGTGGACGATGCGCCAAACTGGAAGCTCACCGAAGAGATGGTGCGCAACGTCCTCAACAAATCCGGCATCAACTACGTGGAAGTGCCGAACGAAGCCGCCTTTTACGGCCCGAAGATAGACGTGCAGGTGTGGAGCGCCATCGGCAAGGAATTCACCATCGCCACGAACCAAGTGGACTTCGCCGTGCCCGCGAAATTCGGCCTCACATATAAAGATCGCGATAACACCGCGAAGACGCCGCTCTGTATCCATCGCGCGCCGCTCGGCACGCATGAGCGCTTTATCGGCTTCCTCATCGAGCATTACATGGGGAACTTCCCACTGTGGCTCGCGCCCGAGCAAGTGAGCGTGCTCACCATCGGCGACGAAGCCCCGCTCGTGGACTACGCCAAGGCGCTCGTCGCCGAGCTACGCAGCCACGGCGTGCGCGCCGAAGGCGAATACGGCACCGACAAGATCAATGGCAAAATCGCCGACTGCGAAAAACGCAAAGTCCACACCATGCTAGTCATCGGCAACCGCGACCTCGAAGCCGGAAACCTGAGCGTGCGAGTCCACGGCAAAGGCAACCTCGGCGCAAAACCACGCGCAGATGTGGTGGCGGACTTGCTGCTCGCCATCAAAGAACGCCGGGCGTAAAGCACGACTATGGCAGCTCCAAAACTGACACGCAAAGGCAGTGATCGTAGTGATCTTATTCGTGCGATCACTACTCCGCTCGGGTTCTTTGTCCTCTCACTACTCATCGTAGAAGCGACTCTGGCTCTTGTTCTGACCTGTTCTAAACTTGATGCAGAACATATATGGAACGGTTTCTTGTGGATGAGTTGCATCTTCATCGGCGTTCTCTTGGTTGTCACTGCACTCACAATTGGTTGGCCAAAAAATTTACTCTACGGCAAAGAGGAACATTCCAATCCGACCCTTGAACCCTCTGCCCTCAAAGATCAGATCGAAGATCTTATTGCTGCAAATGTGAAATCCGAGTGCTTGAAAACACCACAATCCTGAATTATACAACGCATATGAACTGGAAAGAAATCGTCCGCGATTCTGACGAAATCAAAGTTTTCACGGCTTTGGATGGACCAAGCTACACATGGCGCACTACGGGTGGGATTGTGAGGCAAACCGGCCTCACCGAGGAACGTGTCACTGAGATTCTGCGTAAACACAATCTCACGCTCACTCGACTCTCTGATGTTCCTTCCTTATCTGGGCAGGCACTTGTCGGTCTTCTGGAGAAAGTAGGGGCCTAACGTCGCCCCGTCCGTGCTTTAGTTATCGCTCTTCTCCGTCGGCGGCTTCGGTGCGGGGGCTCGGAGCTGGAGTTGGGCGGTGAGGGGGCCGGGGGGGGACTCATAGACGAGCCAGTTGTCCGGCGGGCTTTGGCGGGTGGCGAGCCATTCCCAGAGGTAGTGGAGGCGGATGCGCTGGACGCGCTTTTCCGGCGAATGGCGCTCCCATTCGCGCACGAGCCAATCTGCGAGCCAGTGGATGCGCTGCGGGCGCTGCGGGTCGCGCGCGCTGCGGAGAAAGAGCCGCCAACTCGCGCTGCGGAGGCCATCGCCGAGATTCGCGAGGCGTTCCCAATCCACCTCAGCTCCGGTGAGCGCGTCGTATTCATTGCCGTCGTCACACTCCAGCACCGCGACCATCCAGCCCTCGGTGCGCGGCGGCGCGGGGGCAAAGAGCGACCAGTGCTGCTCAAGACCGAGGGTGAGGACGGCGGTTTTGGCGGAGGCGGGGAGTTTGATTTTGTAGAATTCGGTGATGTTCCAGAGGAGGACGATGGTGAGTAAAATGGCGGCGAGGGGCGGCAAAACTCTGAACTCTGAACTCTGAACTCTTAATTTCGAAATCGTCTGCTTTGGAGTGGATTCAGCATTAAGAGTTAAGAGTTTTCCTTCTCCATTCTCTCGCTCCCGACATCTCAAAAAATCCCACACTGCGCCCGGCAAAAACGGTAGCCACGCCGCGACCCCGATCAGCGGGAAAAGCCCCAGCCGTAGCGTGCAAAAAAGCGCGGCGTGGAAGCTCATAAAAAGCCCTGCTGCGATCAGCCGTGCGGTGCCATTGCGCCATGGCAGAAACGGCAGCAGCGGGCCGAGCAGCTCCAGCCACCACACGGCGCGGGTGCTTGCGTGGAGCAGGCCGGGGAAGCCGAGGAGAGTGTGCCCTAGAGGGGTGGCGTAGCTTTCCAAATGCAGCACATCGGCGATGGCGGAGGCGTCTTTTTGCCACGGGTCGCCGGTCTTGTAGAGGGCGTTAAAAACGTAGATCAGCGACACCTGCATGAGCAGCGCGGCGGTGGCGATGGAGGTGGTGCTATTTCCCCCACGGAAGCGCGCTTTTCCGCGCCCCTCCGTGCTTTCCGTGGACGCCGCGCGCGCATCCAGCGACCAGCACGCGCCGAGCGGGAGGAAATTCCCCCACAGGAGCAGCAGCGCCAACATCCGGTCGCCGCCATTTAGCACCAGCCCGTTGCGATGGTGCAGCGAGAGCAGTAGCAGCCATGTGGCGAAAGTAGCGAGCCGCGTGCGCCAGCCGAGCAGCAGCGCCAGTGCCGCCGCCGCACTCAGTGCAAACATCCCCCCGATAAACTCCGCCGAGCCGCCCGCGTAATGCAGCGACCACAGCCGCGAATCCTCCCAAGCCGCCGCGCGCGGCCACACCCCAGCATCGGTGAGATACACCGCGAGCCACGGCAGCCGCAGCGCCAAATCCGCAAGCACCAGCGCGCCCAGCGCGATGCGCAGAGCCGCGAGCGAGCGCAGATCGCAGCGGAAGGCCCTCGCGAGCCAGTTTTTCATACCACTACTTAGGCTGCTCGGGATTTACCTCGGTCACCCCATCCACCACCTCGATGCTACTGCTCGGCGGCGCGACCGTCATCGGTGGCATCACTTTATGCCCCGTGACCTGCGTCGTCTTCGTGCTCTTCGTCGTCGTATTCGTGAGCACCGGATCGCTCGCCGTCGTCTGCACGCGGTGCGAGCGGATGACCATTTCATCCATCCTGCTTTGCAGCCCGCGATTCGGCGTCCGACGGAAAATATTCTCCGCCCCCGCGAACGGATTTTTCCCAGCGAAAAGATTCCCAATATCGAAAGGCACACTCACCCGCACCTCCCCCACCCAATGCCCACCCACCAGCTCCGCATCCTCCCAGTATTCCACATCGAAAGTCAGCCCATCCGTCACCCGCGCCTCTGCCCGACCTTTAAAGCCCGAAGTCGTCCCCCCCCGCGCATCGTCATAGCCATAAGCACCCGCAAAAAGCCGCAGATCCACATACCGCTCCAACCCCGGCACCAGGAAGCCCACCTCCGCATTCCACCCCTCGCGCCCCGTCTCAAAAATCGAGAACTGCCGCGTCCTCGTATGCGTCGTCGTATCCTGCTGCAGCAGCGAGCCATTCTGATACACCTCGCCCGCCGAACGATTTCGCACCGTGCGACTCAGCCTGCCGATAGCCACCTGCTTATCCTCCGGCAGATAGTAGTTAAAGCGCGCATCCACCCACTTACTCAGCACCTCTGCGCCGAGCCCGAGTTGGTTAAACCCATTGCCGTGCGCGCTATCCACGTAGTCATAAAAAACATTCGCCCCGAAAATCACCCCCGGATTGGCCAACAAAAAGCGATACCCCAGCCCGATGCTCCCGAGCTGCTGGCTACTGTCATCCGTCGTCCCGCGTGCGCTGAGAAAAAGCGCCCCATCGCGAGAAACCGCCAACCCACTGACCACATCCACGTAGCCACTCTGCAAGCCGTCCGAAAATTTCGCCCCCAGCGTCATCTGCCCAAACGGCTCCGCCTCCCCCAGCGGAGTCGCCAGCTTGCTCGAGCCGACGGGATTTTTCGCCCCCGCCGCAAGGACGAATGTGGCCGCGAATACGAGAGCGAGTGGATGGTGTGTGAGTTTCATAATTTTCAGGAATTGCGACCCTGCATAACGATCCATTCCCATCCTGTCATCCAAAATTTTACACCCCCGACCTCCCTCACGCAGATCAACCGCTGAAAGCGATGCTGAATAAGCGCACCGAGTAGCGTTGCATCATTCGAGCGAGCTTGTGCGCGGGGTGGCGACATGCGGAGCAGTTTGCGGCAGCGCAGAGTTCGGCGTTGCGTCGTTGCCGCCTGTGGGGACGCGCATGCCGAGCAAGACTCCGGCGAAGCCACAGATGACGCTCAATAGTGCGTAGGAGAGACACACAAGCCACTCGCCACGGCGCAGCAAAAAGGCGCTTTCCAACCCGAATGCGGAGAAAGTCGTGAAGCCACCCAAGATACCGGTGAAGAAAAAGAGCCGGGCATCGGGCGAGAAGAAGCCGCGCCGCTCGGCGAAGGCACTCAGCACACCGATGAGGAAGCACCCGGCGATGTTGATAGCGAATGTAGGCAACGGAAAACGCCAATCCGCCGTGTGGTGGAGAATGAAGCCGCCCAGCTTGTATCGGGCGATGGAACCGATACAGCCGCCGAGTCCTACGATGAGAGCCTGTTTCATTTCTTGGCGATGATGAAGAGCCCCGCAACCATACAAGCCGCGCCCAAAATGGTCCGTGCGGTAATCTGCTCCTTGAGGATGAGCCACGCCAGCAAGACAGCCACCACCATGCTGCCCTTATCAATGAGGGCGACGGTGGAAACCTCCCCCTGTTTGATGGCCTTGTAGTAAAAAATCCACGAGACGGCAGTCGTGACGCCGGAAAGCCCCAGCCAAAGGTAATTCATGCGAGAGAGCGTCGCCCACTGGCTAGCGGGAACGGCGAACGCGGCGAATAAGAGGATGAAAACAAAAACAAAACACGTCCTCACACTAAGCCCCAGCTCACCGGAAATGCCCGACAACCCCAGCTTGGCGATGACGGAGGTGAACCCGGCGAATACCATAGAGACGATAGCGTAAGTGACCCAAGGTTTCATAGATGGCTTTAGGGGCTAGGCGCTGCGGTCATTTGGGGGAAGGTCTCCGAAAGCCTTCTCGACTTCGGCGGGCGAGATGCCGTGGCTAGTGCTGATGTTGAAGCGGCGCAGCAGATACTGCTCGAAGGAAATCCACTCGCCCTGATACTCGATGGTGCGTGACCAGGCGCACATCTTCACGAGGTCGTTGACGCGCCGCTCCAGCTCCTTGGTCTGGCGCGCGGTGCGGCTGACAAGGAACGCCATAAAAACCAGCACCGCGACCCGGGTGAAAGCGTTGGCGATGATGTAAATCAATGCAGAAGGATTATCCACAAACTCGGCAATGAAGAACCGACCCAGCGGCAGCAAAAAGGCTAGTGCGTAGGCCAAGCGGGGGCTGTGGAACCAAGCGGCCAGGGTGACCGGGATGACAAAGAGGATGGGAAAGAGCAGGAACGGCCCCGTGACCAAATCGAGCAATAAAATGGCCCCCCCGAGAGCCAGATAAGTTCGGGTGCGGGCAAGAGCGGACACGGCGAAAAGGGCCAAACGCTTTGGTGTGGAAGGTGGTGCCCCAAAGGATGTGCTCATGGATTCGTTCACAAGGCGCGCATGGCATCGCCTAGCTCCCTGCTATACGACTGGCCGTTTTCGGCAGTCGTATAGCGGAGAGGGGTGGCGGGTGGATTTGGGTCGTATAGCATGGGGCGTGGGGTGGTGGTTGTTTTTT
>JAYVQK010000145.1:0-7332 GCA_043757005.1 Verrucomicrobiaceae bacterium | reverse complement strand
GGAGTGGGACAGGCACCTCGCCTGTCGGAGTGGGATGGGTGCCTCGCCCGTCCTTCGTCGCTCCGCGACGCGACAGGCGAGGGCGCCTGTCGGACCACAACAGGCGGGGCGCCTGTCCCACGCCGCGCAGTGCGGCGGCGTCGCCGAAGAGTGTCCAGTTCGTTTTCATCGCAGCATCACCCCATCTCGCAGCGCGCGGAGGACGATGTCCTCGAATGGCGCGTTGGTCGTCACGAGCGCGTGGGCGATACCGCGCTGTTTGCAAAAGGTTTCCAGCCCGCTGTTGTAAGCGGCCACTTCCTCGCGGTAGCGGCGGAGCAGCGATTCGTTCGAGGTGACTTCCAGCGCCGCGCCTGTCTCCGCCTCCACGAGCCGCAAGTCGCCCAGCTCGGTGGGCGCGAGTTCGGCGGGGTCGAGGATTTGCAGCGCGTGCGTTTGGAACTGCGCGTGGCGCAAAAGGCCGAGCGCTTCTTCGTAGCCGCCGGGGTCGAAGAAATCGCTCAGGACAAAGACCAGCCCGCGTCTTTTCACCCGCTGCGTGAAAGTCCGCAGGCTATCGAGCAAGCGCGTCGGCGCGTCTGACTTGGGCGCGCTGCTGAGGAAATCCAGCACGCCGTGGAACTGCGCTTTGCCGCGCGTGCCGCCCATTTCCCCCAGCAGGTCTGCGGCGAAAAAGTGGACGTTCACGCGATCAAGATTTGCCAGCGCGATGTAGCTGAGTGCGGCGGTGATTTGCCGGGCGAGGTCGAGCTTTTTACCACTGCCCGAGGGCCAGCGCATGGAGGCGCTGGCATCTATGAGGAAGCTCACCGTCAAGTCCTGCTCTTGTTCGTAGAGCTTCACGAAGAGCCGCTCGAGCCGCCCGTAGGCGGGCCAATCAATACTCCGCAGCTCATCGCCCGGCGCATACTCGCGGTAGTCGGCAAATTCCAAACTGCTCCCGATCTGTCGCGATCTGCGCTCGGCGCGGTGCTCGCCGCGAAAGAGCTTTTTTGCCAATAGATGCAGCCGCTCCAGCTTCGCCAAAAAGGCGGAGTCAAACAAAGCACTGGGAGCGGCGACGCTCACAGGCTCTGCGCCTCGCCCAAGTCGTCGGCGAAAGCGATGGATGGAATTTTAATCATGCAAGATGGGATGAAATGAGCGGAGGAGTGAGGCAAGCAAAGAAGTGAGAGAACAGGAGATTCTGAGCAGTGTTTCAGTTTAGATGAACCACTACCGAATGGGAGCTTGCCGAGTGCTGAGGCTGGGGCTAATTTCCGCGCCCTTTTCCAATAACTTATGAGCACAACGACTACGAATCCCGCTGCTGCACCCGCAGCAAAAGCTGAACTTGGCCCGACGATGACAGGCGCGGACATCCTCGTGGAGGCGATGGAGCGCGAGGGCGTGGATACAATCTTCGCCTATCCCGGCGGCGCGAGCATGGCCATGCACCAAGCGCTCACGCGCTCGAAGAAAATCCGCACCATTCTGCCACGCCACGAGCAAGGCGGCGTCTTTGCTGCGCAGGGCTACGCTCGCGCTAAAGGCCGCGCGGGTGTGGTGATGGCGACCTCGGGGCCGGGCGCGATGAATCTCGTCACGGGTATCGCCGACGCTTTCCTCGACTCGACGCCGCTCGTGGCGATCACGGGGCAGGTGCCGCAGCACATGATCGGCAAGGGCGCATTCCAGGAGACGGATGTCTTCGGCGTCACCGCGCCCATCGTGAAGCACAACTACCTCGTGACGGACATCAACGATCTGCCGCGCATCGTGAAGGAGGCTTTCTACATCGCGCAGAGTGGTCGCCCCGGCCCGGTGCTCATTGATGTGCCGAAGAATATCCAGATGGGCACCACACAGCCCGTGTGGCCTACGGAGGTGAAATTTCGCGGCTACAATCCAGTCATCCATGTGGGCGATGCGGAGCTGAACGAACTCATCGGCCTCATCCGCCAAGCCAAGAAGCCGATGCTCTACGTGGGCGGCGGTATCATCAGCGGCGAGGCGCACGCGGAGTTGCTGGAATTTGCCGAGCGCACGCAGATCCACGTCGCCACGACGCTCATGGGCGTGAGCTGCTTCCCTGAGACGCATCCGCTTTCGCTCAAATGGCTGGGAATGCACGGCACCGTGTATGCCAATAATGCCGTGAACGAAGCTGATCTGCTGCTCGCGTTTGGCGTTCGTTTTGACGACCGCGTGACGGGCAAGCTGGAGGCTTTCTGCGAGCACGGAACGATCGTGCATCTGGAAATTGATAACTCCGAGATCAACAAGAACAAGGTCGTGAAGCTCCCGATGCTGGGCGACGTGAAGGACGCGCTGATCCGTGCTAACAAGATGCTCGCCGCCGCTGGCTACGAGCGCAAAGCGCGCGGCGACTACCCGCTTTACCCCGAGTGGAACGCGCAGATCGCAGAGTGGAAGACGAATTTCCCGTTCCGCTACAACGACACGCCCGACCTCATCCAGCCGCAATACGTGATCGAACAGCTCTACAAAATGACGAAGGGCGAGGCGATCATCACGACCGGCGTAGGCCAGCACCAGATGTGGGCGGCGCAATACTATCACTTCGACGAGCCGCGCACGCTCGTGAGCAGCCTCGGCCTCGGCTCCATGGGCTACGGCTACCCGTCCGCGCTCGGCGCGAAGATGGCGCGGCCCGATAAAGAGGTCATTGATATTGATGGCGACGGCTCTTTCGTCATGAACATCCAAGAGCTGGCGACCGCCCGCGTGGAGGGCATCGCCGCAAAGGCGCTCGTGCTGAATAATCTCCACCTCGGTATGGTCGTGCAGTGGGAAGATCGCTTCTTCAAATCGAATCGCGGCCACACTTTCCTCGGCGTCTTCAAAGACGAAGCGCGCACCGTGGCCGACATGGATACGATCTACCCGAACTTCCAGAAAATCTGCGAAGGCTTCGACATCCCGAGCAAGCGCGTGAGCCACAAAAAGGATCTCGCTGCAGCGATGGAATGGTTCCTCGCGCAAAAGACCGCGTGCCTCCTCGAAGTGATGGTGCCTTTCACCGAGCACGTCATGCCGATGATCCCCGCCGGAGCGACCTACAAAGACGTGATCTACGAGGGCCGCCAGACGCTGAAAGCAGGCGAGGGGTTGTAAAATAATTCCCACTACAAAAGCAGCAGCCATCACGGGCCGAGAGCCTGTGGTGGCTGTTGGCTTTTCTGGGGAAAGCTAGATTTTCACCGTGCGGCCAAGTGCTCGATGATCCGATACAGCGCCTCCGTCCTCGGCATCGCGGCCCCCGCTGCTACGCCTTGCCGCCACGGCTCGCCCCAGATTGCCTCGACCTCCACGGGGCGCGCGGCCTCGTAGTCTATCATCGAGGAAGGGCGATACGGGCCCATCGAGTCACTGCGCTCGATTTGCCAATCCGCGAAACTCTCCGGGATGTCGTGACCGAGCCTGCGCGCGGCGTCCAGACCCTCGTCCATGATTGCGCGTGCGAGCGTGCGCAGGCCGGGATTGGCGAGGACCTCGGCGACGTTGGCCCGTGCGGCGATGGAGAGGCCGTTGAACGGGATATTCCACAGCAGCTTGCGCCAGCGCTCACCGGCGAGATTTTCCACCGCCACCGCCCCCACATCCACCGCACAGAAAGCCGCCGCAATCGCCCGCACCCGAGCCGTCGCGGGCAGGCCAAATTCCCCGATGGAAATCGAGCCATGATCTATATGCCGGATGACGCCCGGCTCCGTGCGATTGATGCACACAAAACACAGCGCGCCCAGCACCCGCTCGCGCCCCCAACGCGCCGCGAGGAACTCCTCATTGCCCAGCCCATTTTGCAGCGTAAGCAGCACCGTCTGCGGCCCGATGAGCGGCGGCAGCAGCCGCTCCAGCTCTGCGTTTGCCGTCGTCTTCACCGCGATGATGACGAGATCCACCACCCCCATTTCCCCCGTCGTCGCCACCGCCTGCACACGCGGCAGCCGCACCTCGCGCCCTTTGGTAAAAATGGTGAGCCCCCGTGCCCGCACCACTTCCAGATCGCTCCGCATGAAAAACTGCACATCGTGCCCGCCCGCCGCCAGCATCCCGCCGTAATACCCGCCTACCGCCCCCGCACCGATCACTGCGATCTTGCGTCCATTGAGTGAATCAAAGTGCATTTCGTATTGAGAAAAAGTGGGCCCGCAGGGATTTGAACCCTGGACCAAGGGATTATGAGTCCCCTGCTCTAACCGCTGAGCTACAGGCCCGATTGAGGCCGCCACATTACGCGCAGCCTTTTGCGAAAGGCAAGGAAAGCGTGAAATTCCTGCGCGCTTTGAGCGACGGCGAGCGCGGCAAGACTCAAAAACTCCCACCATTTCCCGCAAATGAAGCCCCAGCCGAGCCTCCAAATCCGTCGCCCTACTCTGGAAATGGCATTTCTGCCTTGACCCTCTTCTCTTCACCGACATCATCCGCGCTTTTCTTGCCGACAACGGCTTTGTCATCATCAGAATGCCCGACCATCTGGGAACTATTATTTGGACGATTTGTTACGCTACAGTGCTCGTGGGGCTTTCGCTCTATGGCCTGCATCGTTACGCCATCGTGTATCTTTACCTCAAAAATAAGGCGAATGTGCCGAAACCATTGGGAGAATTTGCACAGTTGCCTCGGGTGACGGTGCAGCTCCCGATCTTCAACGAGCTATACGTCGTCGAGCGCCTGCTGGAGGCCGTCTCCAAGCTGGACTACCCGCGCGACCTACTCGACGTGCAGCTCTTGGACGACTCCACGGACGAGACGCGCGAGCTTTCCGCCCTGCGAGTTAGCGAGCTAAAGGCGCTCGGCCTCGACATTGTCCACATCCACCGCACCGACCGCACCGGCTACAAAGCGGGCGCTTTGGAAAACGGGCTCCAATCGGCAAAAGGAGAGTATATCTTGATCCTCGATGCCGATTTCGTCCCCACTCCCGACGTGCTGCTCAAGACGATCCAATACTTTACCGACGACCGCATCGGCATGATCCAGACGCGCTGGGGGCACCTGAACCGCACCTACTCCCTGCTCACCCGCGTGCAGGCAATGTTCCTCGATGGGCATCTTTTGCTAGAGCAAACGGGGCGCAATCGCTCCGGGCGCTTCATCAATTTCAACGGCACCGCCGGAGTCTGGCGGAAGTCGTGCATCGTGGATGCAGGCGGCTGGCAGCACGACACACTTACCGAAGACCTCGACCTCAGCTACCGCGCGCAGATCAAAGGGTGGAACTTCGTCTTCCTCCCCGAACTCGTCACCCCCGCCGAGCTGCCGATGGATATGAATGGATTCAAGAGCCAACAATATCGCTGGACCAAGGGCAGCATCCAGACCTGCAAAAAGCTCCTCCCCGCCGTGTGGAAAGCGCATCTGCCGCTGAAAGTCAAAATCGAGGCCACCGTGCATCTCACCTCGAACTACGCCTTCCTCCTCCTCGCCTGCATCTGCATACTCATGCACCCGAGCACTGGCGGCACCTCCAGCAACATCTGGCGCACATTCCTGCTGGATATTCCCATCTTCATCACCGGCTCCCTGCCCGCCATCGTCTTTTACATCGTCTCCCAGCGGGAACTTTACCCCCGCTCCTGGTGGCGCGAAGTGCTCTACCTCCCCGCCCTACTCGCCCTCACCATCGGCCTCGCGGTGAATAACGCCTGGGCCGTCCTCCAAGCCATGTGCGGTCACGAATCCGAATTTACCCGCACCCCGAAATACGGCACCCACACGAGGCCGCAAAACTGGAAAAAGTCGAAATACTCCGTGGCCAAAAACATCCTGCCCTTTTTCGAGATCGGATTTGCCGCCTACTTCATCTACTTCCTCGCCCACGAAATCGCAGCCGCCAACTGGTTCGCCATCCCCTTTCTGGTCATGTTCGCAGGCGGCTTTACCTATGTCGCCGTGTGCTCACTGGCCCAGTGGTTCCCCCAGCTCCGCTCATGGCGCGACGACCCCAGCGACGTTCTTTCGGCTTAAACACTTTTTTCGCCCCCTTTAGCAACTTTAGCTGACAAAGTTGCCGCACTGTGTTTAAGGATCGGCACACCGTTTTTTTATGACACCACAACAAGCTCCGAAACGAGGGAGGTGCGACCTTTGAGGCCGCTCCGGTTTTTCACTCTCTTCACTCTCCAGAGCCTAGTTCATCTAGTTTTTCACACGAGCGCCGCAGCCGCGGCTCCCGTGATAGAAAGCATCGCCATTAGCGTCCCCGAGCAACGGCTTTATACATTCGACGAAGCGGGCTCCGAGATCACCAGCTACCGCATCTCCACCTCGCAATTTGGCACCGGCGATATGCGCGGCAGCTACACCACGCCACTCGGCCAGCTCCAAGTTGTCGGGAAAATCGGTGATGGCTCGCCCGTCGGCACCGTCTTCAAAGGCGGCGCGCGCACGGGCGAAATCTGCGCCATCAACGCACGCGGGCGCGACCCCATCGTCACCCGCATCCTGCGCCTACGCGGGCTGGAAAAACACAACTCCGACTCCTACTCCCGCGCCATCTACATCCACGGCACGCCCGACGAGCGGCACCTCGGCAAGCCGATGAGCTGGGGCTGCATCCGCATGAGATCGTGCGATGTCATCACGCTCTTCGGTAGCGTTAGCGTCGGCATCCGAGTCGAGATCACCGAAGCTCGCCTCAGCGGCGGACTCTTTACCAAAGCCATCCACTCGCTCCCCACTATCGCCACCGGCCCCGAGCTGAAGCACAAAGCCAAAAAAGCGAACGTCGAGAGCGCCACGAAACCGCCAGAAAAACCCGCCCAACTCGCATCCGTAGAGCAAAAGCGCACGCGCTCGTAGGGTCGCCTCGCTCGCCCCAAGAGACTTGCCGCGTTCCGATCCGTCGTTTTTACTCCGCCCATGACGAGAAATGCATCTACCACCCGGAACTCGCCGCCAAAAGTCGCGCTGCTCATCGAGACCTCAAACGCCTACGCACGTGGGCTGCTACGGGGCATCGAGGACTACATCCTCGCGCACGGCCCGTGGAATGTTTATCTCGGCGAGCAAGGGCGTGACGACACGCCGCCCGAGTGGCTCGCGGATTGGGATGGCGACGGTGTGATCGCGCGGATCGAAAATGAAGCCATCGCTCGCTCGCTCACGAAGCTGAAAATGCCCATCGTAGATGTGAGTGCGCCCCGACTCGTCCCGCGTTCGCCCACCGTCACGCCGGATAATGTGGCCGTTGCCCGGCTTGCCGTGCAGCACTTCACCGAACGCGGCTTCCGCCATTTCGCCTATTGTGGAGAAGATCGCTTTACCTGGTCCATCGCGAGAGGCGAAGCATTTAGCCTTTTCGTGCGCAGCAGCGGCTACGAGTGC
>JAYVQK010000144.1:0-27280 GCA_043757005.1 Verrucomicrobiaceae bacterium | reverse complement strand
GTCTCTTTTTCGGGGTGGTTTGCGGGCGGTGGGGGGCTTTCTTGGGGCGCTTGGGCGGGGTGATTGGCTAGGAGAGTGAGGGGCGCTGGGTTGTTGGGGCTAGTTTTGGATGGCCGGGCGACACTCACTTTCCCCCGCCGCCTCAGCGCCGGCGACCTCACCTACTACGTAGAAGTGAGCACCGACCTCGCAAGCTGGACCAGCGCCACCACCCGCACCGCCCACATCAATAACGGCGATGGCACCGCCACCGAAAGCTGGGGCCGCCAACACCCCCACCCAATTCCTACGCCTCCGTGTCGTGAAATAGGGCGGGGGTTGATGGTTGATGGACGCAAGCGCCCCCCACACCCACACGATTTGTCTCCGAGATAGCTCCCCCTTGTGAGCCGGAGGAGCCGCCCGAGAGTAGCCGCTTGGCGCAAGCCACCGGCGCTACATTTCCTTCGTGCCCTTCGTAGCCACTTCTTATTAAAAAACCGGCTGGGCGCGCTTCAAACTTGCCAGTGAAAGACGAGAGGCTTCTCTACGTCTGGGTGCAAGCTGGCGTGGACGGGGCAGGTGAGCGCGGCGCGCTCCAGCACTTCGCGCTGAGGGTGGTCGGCGGGGTGGGGGATGTGAATTTCTGTGGTGAGTCGCCCGATGCGGCGGGTGGGCGCTTGCACCATTTCTTTTTGCACGGAGACGCGCATCCCGCGCAGCTCTACGCCGTGGCGCTGGGCGAAAATGGCCATCGTCGTGGCCATGCACGTGCCCAGCGCGGTGGCTACGAGATCGGTCGGGGAGAAGGATTCGCCCTTGCCGCAATTATCCACCGGGGCATCCGTGAGTAGCTCGGTGCCGCTCGGGCCGTGGGTCGCGCGGCAGCGCAGTTCGCCTTCGTAAGTAGATTGGATTTCGACAAAATGTGCAGCCATGCCGCGACGCTCGGGGCGAGGAGGGCGGTGGGGCAAGTTTGTTTTTTAAAAACTCCCCCACACGCTTGCCGCCCGCCCTCTTGCGGCGTATCCGGTGCGGCCTCAAAAAAACAGCATGAACATCCTTTACCATTTCCGCACACAAGGCACCGGCGCGGAAGGCGTGCATATCGCGGGTGTGGCGAATGCGATGGAGGCGCTGGGGCATCGCGTGACGTTCTCCAGCCCCACGGGCATTGATCCCCGCAAGACTGCGGGCGCAAATCCCTTTGCCGCTCGCAAGCAGCGCGGGCTGCTTGCGCGGCTCGCAGCGCGGCTGCCGGGTGTGCTCTTTGAGCTGCTGGAGATCGCGTATAATGTGCCCGCGTTCTTTCGGAATTGGCGGCTGCTCGTGCGCACGGAGCCGGGGCTCCTTTACGAACGGCACGCCTTTTTCCTCTGCTCCACGGCGCTGCTCGCGCGCTGGCGCGGAGTGCCGCTGGTCGTGGAGGTCAATGAACTCGTGGGCGATGAGCGGGTGCGGCCTGACCCGTGGCTGAGTTTCCTCGCGCGCATTTCGGATCGCCTCACCTTCCGCCTCGCCACGCTCGTAGTCGTCGTCTCGCCGCATCTCCAGCGCCGCATCGTGGCGCTCGGCGTGGCAAAAGGGCGCGTCCTCGTGTTGCCCAATGCCGTCGCCGAGGAATCGCTCGACGCCCCCGCCGATGCCGCATCCGTGCGCGCGCGACTCGGGCTCGCGGATGCCGTAGTCGTCGGCTTCGTCGGCTGGTTTGTGCCGTGGCATCGGCTGGATAATCTCGTGGCGCAATTCGCCGCGCTCGCTCCCGCGCACCCTGCGCTACGGCTCGTGCTGCTGGGCGACGGCACGTTGCGCGAGGCGCTCACCGAGCAAGCACGGCAGCTCGGCGTCGTGGTGATTTTCCCCGGCGCAGTCCCCCACGACCAAGTGCCCGCCTACCTCGCCGCGATGGACATCGCCGTCGTCCCGCACAGCAACGCCTATCGCTCGCCGATCAAACTTTTTGAATTCATGGCCCGCGCCTGTGCCGTGCTCGCACCGCGCGTGGAGCCCGTGGAAATGGTGATCCGCCATGAAGAAAACGGCCTCCTCTTTGATCCCGAATCTCCCACGGATCTCCGCGCCCAACTCGCCCGCCTCGCCACAGACCCCGCCCTGCGCGCGCGCCTCGGCAAACAAGCCGCCGCCGACGTGCGCGAGCGGCACACGTGGCGGAGAAATGCGGAAGCGGTCCTTGCAAACGTGCAGTAGCGCACTTGCTCCCACGCCGCCGCATCGCTAGAAGGCGCGGCTCACATGACCGAAACCGCCACGTCTGCCATTGCCATGCCGCCCATCCGCGTCCTCTCGAAGTTCTTCTTCGAGGGCGACCGCAAGTGGTTCCTCAAAGGCGTCACGTATGGCCCGTTTCGGCTGAATGAGGACGGCGATTTCATCAGCTCGCCGGAGCGCGCGCGGCAGGACTTTGGGCTCATGCGCGAGCTGGGGATCAATCTCATCCGCGTCTATCACGTCCCGCCGCGCTGGCTCTTGGACATGGCGGCGGAGCACGGCTTGCGTGTGCTCGTGAGCATCCCGTGGACGCAACACGTAGAGTTTTTAAACTCCGCATCGCTCTGCCGCCAGATCGTGCAAGTAGTGCGCGATACAGTGGCGAAGAACGTCGGCCATCCTGCGATATTTGCCTACCTTGTAGGGAACGAAGTCAACACCACCATCATCCGCTGGCTCGGCGCGGAGAAGGTTCAGGCATTTTTAGAAAAGCTCATAGATGTCGCGCGCGCCACCGACCCGCGCCCGCTCTACAGCTACGCCAGCTACCCGCCCACGGAATATATGCGCCCGGCGAACATGGATTTCCTTTCGCTGAACGTGTATTTGGAGCGCCGGATTGATTTCGAGCGTTACCTCGCGCGGCTGCAAAACCTCGCAGAGGAGAGGCCGCTCATCCTCGGAGAATTCGGCCTCGATACCCTCGGTATCGGCAAGAACTGGGAGCCCGGCAAAGGCGAGGAAGTGCAAGCGGAGGTGCTCGACTGGCACCTCGATGTCGTGGTGCAGGGCGGCGCGGCAGGGACGATTTTCTTTTCGTGGACAGACGAGTGGTTCACCGGCGGGCACGAGATTACGGACTGGAAATTCGGCCTCGTCGCCGAAGACCGCACGCCGAAAAAATCCTACGCCGTCTTGCAAAAGAAACTCGCCGGAGCAGGCACGATCACCGAGCGCATCCCGCTGAAGAAATACCCGAAGATCAGCGTGATCGTGTGCAGCTACAACGGCGGCAAGACGCTCGGCGACTGCCTGCGCGCGCTGGACGCCGTGCGGTATCCCGATTTCGAAATCGTGCTCGTGGACGATGGCTCAAAGGACGACACGCAAGCGCTGGTCAAAGCGTGGGAAATCGAGCGCAACGCTCGTAGCGCCGACGCCCTCGTCGGTATCGCTCGCGGCGTCGCCCCCGACGCTGCGCTCGGCGTCGCTGCGACGGGAGCCGACGGGGGCGTCGGCGCTACGAGGCAAAAGCTCCCCGCCTTCATCAACATCATCCAGAAAAACATGGGCCTCAGCTACGCCCGCAACGTCGGCGCGCGCGGCAGCACGGGCGAACTCATCGCCTACACCGACAGCGACTGTATGCCCGACCCCGACTGGCTCTACTTCCTCGCCTGCACCATCCAGAGCGGAGATTACGCGGGCGTCGGTGGGCCCAATATCTCGCCGCCCGCCGTGAATTGGATCCAAGCCGCAGTCGCCGCCAGCCCCGGCGGGCCGAGCCACGTGCTCCTCACCGATGTCGTCGCCGAGCACGTCCCCGGCTGCAACATGGCCTTCTGGCGCTGGGCGTTTGAAAGCGTCGGCGGCTTTGATCCCGAGTATCGCAAGGCGGGCGACGATGTGGACTTTTGCTGGCGCTTGCAGACGCTCGGCGGAGTCGTCGCCTTTTCCCCGAGCGCCATCGTGTGGCACTATCGGCGCTTCACGCTGGAGGCCTTTCGCAAACAGCAAGAGGGCTACGGCGAGGCCGAGGCACTGCTGCGCTTCAAGCATCTCATCTTCTTTGGCCCCACCGGCACCGCGAAATGGAAGGGCCAAATCTATGGCGCACCCCGACTCACTTGGTGGTTCAGCAAGCCCATCATCTACCACGGCGTCTTCGGCCAGAGCTTCTTCCAATCGCTCTACCCCGCGCAGCAATCGCAAGTCGCCGCCTACATGAGCAGCATCGAATGGATTGCCCTCACACTCTTCGTCGGCGTCCTCGGCATCCCGCTGGAGTGGCTCCGCGTCCTCCCCGTGCTGATGCTCCTCGGCACGATCAGCGTCGCGCTTTCTTGGATGGTAAATATCCGCATCGAGCCCAAATACGACACCATCCCCGCGCGCCTACTCGTCGGTTTCCTCGCCCTCATGCAGCCGCTCGGGCGTGGGTGGGCGCGCTACTTCACTTGGCTGAAATTCAAGCGCACCCCCGCCGCCGTCATCGCCAAACCCGAGCCCGGTCTCACGCCAGAAGCCGTGCGCGGCAGCGTGTCGCGCCTCGATTTCTGGAACGAAACCGGCCAAGGCCGCGAGGCGCTGCTCACCGAAGTCTTCCGCCTCGTGGAGAGCGAGGGCTGGCGCTACTCCTCCGATACCGGTTGGAAAAAATGGGACCTCCTCGTCTATGGCACCGTGTGGTGGAGCGTGAGCCTCGCGACCGTCACCGAATACCACGGCGGCCCGAAATGCCTCACCCGCGCCAGCCTCCGCAGCCAGATGGTGCCCACGACATTCCTCACCAACGCCATCGCCCTCAGCGCGCTACTCTACCGCCAAGTCTTCGTCGGCGAGCGCGACCTCTGGCTGTGGGCCACCTACATCGCCTACGTCCTCTGGCTCGGCATCCGCGCCCACAGGCTGAAGCGCCGCTTTGCCAAACTCATCATCCACGCCGCCCAGATCATCGGCCTTTCCCGCGTGAGCGGAGAAATCGCACGGCCCAAAGCAGCGAAATGAATCAGCCCCCGCTCTAGCCGAGTTTCGAGTGCAGGATCTCGCCGAGCTTCTCCATCACAGTAGGGTTGCCGACGCGCTCGACGACTTCATTCAGGAAGCCAAAGACGATGAGCTGTTGCGCGACGCGGCGGGGAATGCCTCGGCTTTCGAGGTAAAAAAGTTCTTCGCTTTCAAGTTGGCCGGTGGTCGCGCCGTGGGTGCAGCGCACATCGTCGGCTTCGATTTCGAGGCCGGGGGCGCTGTTCGCTTCGCACTCGTCGCTGAGGAGGATGTTGCGGACTTTTTGATAAGCGTCCGTGCGGTGCGCGCCGTGATCCACGCGGATGAGGCCGGTGAAAATAGTGCGCGCCCGATCATTCAGCGCATTTTTGTAGAGGAGATCGCTGGAGGTATTCGGCACCTCGTGGACTTGCAGCGTGCGTTGGTCAAAGACTTGGTCGCCATCCGCCGCTGAGGCACTGAGCATATCGCTGCGACTGCCAGAGCCGCGTAGGCGACTCACGGCTTCGCCACGCACGAGCGCGCCACCGAGATTCAGCGTGAGCGCGATAGCGTTGGCGTCGCGTTGGACGATGGTGGAATTAATGTGAAACGCGGTGGTCTTGCGGTTCCACTGCTGCACGGCGATGTAGTTCACACGCGCTCCGTTGCCGACGTGGATGTCGTTCACGCCGCAGGCAAATGCAGGCGCTTCGTCGGCGGACTCGAAGTAGTCGAGCAGCGTGACCTTCGCGTTGTCTTCCGCGACGACGAGCGTGTGCGGGAAGACGCTCGCATTTTCCCCACTGAGCCAATGAAAGCTCTCCACAGGCAGCGCGATCTCCACACCACGTGGGACGTAAAGGAAAGTGCCAGCGCGAACTTGGGAGGCGTGCAGCGCGGCGAATTTCGCCGAACCGAGCACGGCGTCTTCGCGCATGAAGTATTGGCGGACGAGCGCCTCGTGCTGGGCGATGGCCTCATCCATCGGCAGCCAAATCACGCCCTTTGCGCGCAGCGAGTCGCCGTAGAAATGGCGGGAGAGCAGACGGTCGTTTGCAAAGACCATGCACCCCGCCGTATCGGCGATGCTTTTGCTGCGCCGCAAAAGCGTGGCCTGCTCCGCATCGCTCACCGCCTCAGCGCGGCGAAAGGCACCGAGCTTCACGGCTTTCACATCGGCAAAACGCCACGCGACATCCGTGCGGACGGGCATCGGGAGCGAATCAAATTTTTCCCAAGCCTGCTGCTGCAAGTCGTGGAAGTAAGCCGGGTGGCTGGCGGAATCAGGGCCAATAGTCATCAGAGAATCACAAGTTTCGGCGCGGGTCGCCGGGGTTTCGAGCGTGGCGGTCATTTAGCCGACGCTCCCTTCCATTTCGAGGTCAATGAGGCGCTTCAGCTCGACGCTGTATTCCATCGGGAATTGGCGAACGAGGTCGTTGACGAAGCCATTCACCGACAGGCTCATCGCCTGTGCTTCGGTGAGTCCGCGCTGCTGCATATAGAAGATCTGCTCCGCAGAAATTTGCGAGACGCTGGCCTCGTGCTGGCAGGCGTTGCCCGTGCCGCGCACGCTGATCGCGGGATAGGTGTCGGTGCGCGAAGTCGGGTTGATGAGCAGCGCGTCGCACTCGGTGTTGTTTTTGCAGCCTTTGAGGTGCTTGGGGATGTGGACGAGCCCGCGATAAGTCGCACGACCTTTGCCCACGCTGATGCTCTTGCTGACGATGTTCGAGGTCGTCTCGTCGGCAGCGTGGATCATCTTCGCGCCGGTGTCTTGATGCTGCCCGTCATTCGCCAGCGCGATGGAGATGACTTCGCCGCGCGCCTTGCGGCCTTTCAAAACGACGCCGGGGTATTTCATCGTGAGCCGCGAGCCGATATTGCAATCAATCCACTTCACCTCCGCCTCTTCGTGGGCGATGGCGCGCTTGGTCACGAGGTTGAAGACATTCGCCGACCAGTTTTGCACGGTCACGTATTGGATCTTCGCACCTTTCAGAGCGACGAGTTCCACGACGGCGGAGTGCAGTGTGGCGGTCTCAAATTTTGGCGCGGTGCAGCCCTCCATATACATCACTTCGCTGCCTTCATCGGCGATGATGAGCGTGCGCTCGAACTGCCCGAAGTTCTCCGCATTGATGCGGAAGTAGGCTTGCAGCGGATGCTTCACCTTCACGCCCTTTGGCACGTAAATGAACGAGCCGCCGCTGAACACGGCGCTATTGAGCGCGGAGAATTTGTTATCGCCCGTCGGGATGACTTTGCCGAAGAGCTTCCTGAAAATCTCAGGGTATTCTTTGAGCCCCTCGGTGCTGCCGACGAAGATCACGCCTTCGTCGCCGAGCGCCTTCTTCATATTGGAATAGACCGCCTCGGAGTCGAACTGGGCCTCCACGCCTGCGAGGAATTTGCGCTCCTGCTCGGGGATGCCGAGCCGCTCAAAAGTGCGCTTCACATCGTCCGGCACCTCGTCCCACGAGCGCGTCGGCTTTTGGCCATTGGCCAAATAATAGCGGATGTTTTGGAAGATGATGTTGTCCAAATCATGCGACGCCCAATTCGTCGGCATCGGCTTGGAAAGAAAAACGTCGAGCGCCTTGTGGCGAAACTCGCGAATCCAATCCGGCTCCTTTTTGACATCCGAAATGTAATCAATCGTCGCGTGCGAGAGCCCCGTGCCCGCATCGAAAATATGCCGCTCGGGATACACAAAGTCGCCCGCGCTGCGGTCAATGTCCACCTGCGTAGCGGGTGTGACGGGTTCGAGAAGTTCAGTGCTCATGGTGTTGGTAAAAGTTGTGAGAGGAGTTTTTCAGTTTCAGCAAAAAGAAGTGTGGCTTCTGCAAGCGACGGAAAGTCGTCGCTGGAAAAAGGGTAGCGCAGCAAAACGTAACTTGTAGTGAGCGTATCTGCGGATGCGGTGAACCAGTCTGCGTCACCAGCGAACTTCTTCATAATAACGAGGAGCTTGTTGAGGTTGTGCGTCTTTTCCAGCTCCCAGCCGCAGCCAATCAGCCAGCCTTTCAGTGCTTTCTCAGCCGCCTGCTCACATCGAAAAAGCATATCATCCACGTCTTCTTCCGCGAGACGTTTGCGGGCGCGTTCGAGATCGGCGCTTGCATACCGATACCACGCAGCCGGGATTTTTTCGTTCGATTCGCTCATGCGACCCGGACTCCTTTGGTGACGATGTTTCCGTAGAAGCCCCAAGGCTCAGATTTCTCGCGCAGCCAGCGATTTTCCGTGATGGCAATCGCATCCACGGCTCTCTCGCCAGCGATTGCGCGGATCGTGGAGTAGCTCTCCAAATTCGGGCGGCGCAGGCCGTGATCGTCTGATAGCACGACCATGAGGTCGTAGTCGCTATGACGATTCGCCGTGCCCTCCGCCTGCGAGCCAAAAAGCCACACCTCGCGCACGGGCAACTTCGCTCTCAGCGCCGCCACGGCACGCGCGCAAAACTCGGCCACTTCGGGCTTCAGCGTGGGCTTACAGCTCGGTGCTTCCTCCAAGGTTAGTGGTTGAGTTTGCGCGTCCATATTTTTTAAGCAGCGATCTCGTCTTTGATGAAATCATACCCGCGCTCTTCCAGCTCCAACGCGAGTTCCTTGGGCCCGGTGCGGACGATGCGACCGCCGACGAGGACGTGGACGACATCGGGCACGATGTAGTCGAGCAGGCGTTGGTAGTGCGTGATGACGAGGAAGCCGACTTCCGGGCTGCGATAAGCGTTCACGCCATTCGAGACGATGCGGAGCGCATCAATATCGAGGCCGGAATCCGTCTCATCGAGGATCGCATATTTCGGTTCCAGCATGAGCAGTTGCAGGATTTCGTTCCGCTTCTTTTCGCCGCCCGAGAAGCCTTCATTCACTGCGCGGGCGGTAAATTTCCGATCCATTTCCAGCATATCCATCTTCTCGTAAAGCCGGGCGTAGTAATCCGTGGCCTCCAGCTCTTCGCCCTCTGGCAGTCGGGCTTGCAGCGCGGCGCGCAGGAAATTCGCGTTCGAGACACCGGGGATTTCCATCGGATATTGGAAGGCCAAAAACATCCCCGCCCGCGAGCGAGCGTCGGCTCCGAGCGCGAGGATATTTACACCATCAAGCAGCACCTCGCCCTCAGTGATTTCGTAGTCGGGATGCCCCCCTAGCACTTTGCTCAGAGTGCTTTTCCCAGAGCCGTTCGGCCCCATGATGGCGTGGACTTTGCCCTTCTCCACGGTGAGTGAGAGGCCGCGCAGGATTTCAGTTCCATTGGCGGCGATACGGGCGTGCAGATTGCGGATTTCGAGACTCATAAATTGGGTTGGTTCAGCGTTTCTTCGTGGACTTTTTAGCGGCGCTGGTCGTGCATTTCGGGCACACGCCACGGAAGGAGATTTCGTATTGTTCGATGGTGAGATTTTCCGGCAACACCCAGACCTCCTCGGGCCGCTTGCGGGCGCGCAGCGGCAGGTCCGTCACCGCGCCGCAGCTCTGGCAAAAAAAGTGGGCGTGCTCTTCGAGATTCGGGCAAAAGCGGGAGGGTTCGCGCTCGTGCGCCACGGTTTTCACGAGGCCGCAATCGGTGAGTGTATCGAGGCAATTATAGACGGTCGCCAGCGAGATATTCGGCACCTTGCTCTTCACCCGCATGAAGACCTCTACCGCCGTCGGGTGATTCCTTTCCGCCATGAGCGTGTCGTAAACTGCACGCCGTTGCTCTGTCATCCGCAAGCCGTGGCTGTGGATCGTCTCGTCTGCTGATGCGGTTTGCGGGCTGGTTGCCATGCCCGCACCGTAGTCGTCTCGGATTCCTTATCAAGAATTATTCTTAAAATTGTTAAGCCAACGGAGTCGGACGCCAGCACACGAAAAACAATACTCATCGTCCTTGGAATCCCCGCGCCAACCCGCTTTCCTCCTCGCATGGAATCGCTGATCGCCACTTTGCAAACCGGCACCGACCTCACCGCGGCCCAAGCCACAAAGGCCGTCGCCGCGCTACTTTCGCCCGAGAATACCGACGGCGAAAAGATGGAGCTGCTCAAGGCCCTGCGCGCCAAAGGCGAGACCGCCACGGAGATCGCCGCTTTTGCAAAAGCCCTGCTCTCCCACGCCATCCAGCCCGAGCTAGATCGCACAAAGCTCCCCGGCCCCACGCTCGATGTCTGCGGCACGGGCGGCGACAGGCAGGGGTTCTTCAATGTCTCCACCGCCGTCATGTTCGTCGCCGCCGCCGCCGGAGCCTGCGTGCTGAAACACGGCAACCGCTCCATCACCTCCAAAACCGGCGCGGCAGACGTGCTGGAAGAACTCGGCGTGAAACTCGAACTCACCCCTGCCGAACTCCGCGAGCAGCTAGAGCAGCACGGCGTCGCCTTCCTCTTTGCCCCCGCATTTCACCCCGCCTTCCGAGCCGTGGCCCCCGCCCGCAAAGCCCTCGCCGCACAAGGCCACGCCACCATCTTTAATATCCTCGGCCCCCTGCTAAACCCCGCCCAGCCCGACCACCAGCTCGTCGGCATCTTTAGCGCCGAGCTGCTCCCGCGCTACGCCGAAGCCCTCCGCACCCTTGGCCGCACCACCGCCTGGGCCGTCCACGGTGAAGGCACCGACGAACTCACCCTCACCGGCCCCACCGAAATCCACGCCCTCGAAAACGGCACCATCCGCCACTTCACCCTCATCCCCGAAGAACTCGGCCTCACCCGCTGCGCCCCCGCCGACCTACGCGGCGGCGAGCGCGCCGAAAACGCCCGCATCCTCCTCAACATCCTCGACAACACCGAGCGCGGCCCCAAACGCGACATCGTCATCCTCAACACCGCCGCCGCCCTAGTCGTATCCGGCCTAGCCCCCGACCTCCCCTCCGCCCTAGCACAAGCCCGCGAGGCACTAGACTCTGGTAGGGCTCTGGGGAAATTAAACGCGCTTAGAAAATAAATTTTAAGTCAACGCAAGCTCTTTAAATATGCTGATACCACTTAACGGAACACCTTACTCACTTGGAGATGCAATTATAAATGCAGTTACAGGCGAAATATATAAACTGCAAGACCGTGCGGAGTTATTGCGATCTACGGGAAAAATGAGCGTGGAAACCTTGAAGAGTTTTTATGGGCAAAAGCGTTTTGAGCAAGTGGCCGAATCCAATGCGCTTGAGGGCAGCACACTTTCCGTGGGAGAAACGGAATTAGCCATTTTAAAAGGTATAACAATAACTGGTCATAATCCTGCATATGTTCGTGATGCTGTCTCTCTCGATAATGCGCTTAAACGAATTGCAGAAATGGCAAAATTATCTGCGCCTACAGATATTGAGCAATTGCATGAAATCCACGCTTTAATTCTAGGTGACCGTGAGGGAGCAGGAAAGTTTCGATCTGTTCCAGTCCGCATCACGGGAAGTAAGCATACTCCGAAACCCACATGGAAAGAGATAATGGATCAGATGGAAAAATGGGAGAATTGGTCGAAGATGTATAAAAATATTTCTCCAATCATTAGAGCATCAGTCATGCACGCCTGGCTTACACACATTCATCCTTTTATTGATGGAAACGGGAGAACTGCACGCGCAATTTCAAACTTGGAGCTTATACGCAGCGGACTTCCTCCAATCATTATTCGAAAAATTGAAAGAGATCGTTATCTTGATGCTTTATCTCAATCAGATTCCGGTGGCGATATTGCTCCATTCATTGACTTGATTTTAACAAGATCAGAGGATGCTCTACTTGGTTTAGAAAAAGCTGCCGCAAAGCACGACGAATACGACCCATTAAAAGAAAAAATTCTAAAGGGACAGAGGCAGCGGCTTGAAATTTGGAACACTAGCGTATCCCTCTTGCAGGCAATGCTTTATGAGAGACTAGCTAATGCTTTTGAGAAATACAATGCGGAGGTTTCTGTAAAGCATTTTATAGAAGCTCTGTCTTTGGATGATTATATAGAATTATGCTCTGGAAATTCTGTGTCAAAGTCCTGGGCGTTTCGCTGTAAAATTGAGGTTGTTGGCTTATCACCTGTGGAGAGATTGGCTTGGATTGGTTATCGTTCTCTTGGAATGAAAAACGCAACTCAAGAATCAGGTGGGCCGTCATTGTATTGGTCTAAGCCTTTGCAATCATACCCGCCGTGGCAGCAATGCTATACTGACGCGCCAGGCCCCAGTGAAATGACTACTCGTCATGGATATGGCGACAAGTGGTTTATACACGATCCTGTGCAATCTGTAATTGTAGAAGCGAGCACAAGTGCTGTTGTAGATCGAATTGTTCAAGGATTTAAAGATTTGGTAAAATGATTCAAACTCAACGGATCAAAAGAGCAAATTGGACGGTGAAAGTCGCTGGTTGGCGCGAGCTTCACGTCGAGCAGTTTTATGTAAAGCCGACTTATCTCGGTGTGCTGGAGGGCTCGACGAGAGGGATCAACCGCGCGACTTTGCAGCGTTTGCCGGAACGGGCTAGTGCAGTTTTTTGCGGTGGGCCTGATGCGGATGCTATCTCTGTCCATTTTACTCCATTGAGCGAGGAGCAGATGGACTGTCCATTGCCGGACTTTTTATGTATGGCACTAGTGACAAGCGAGCCTGTGCGGGATGAAACTTATGACGAGGATACTACTCATTCGCGGGTGGTATGCTGTTGGTTCACAAGTGACTTGGATCGGAGTATCGAAGCGATCCTGCTGGATGGCATCCATCCATTCCCTTGGGACGCGTGCGCGCAAAACTGGGGTGTGTAATTTCACCTGCCTAGATACTAGTTGCGTCCACTAGAAGATTAAGTTCTTTGTGAGATCCGTGGACTGTGCCAGCACTTCCTTTATGGGCGGGCGGGAGTTTTTTGCGGGGTGGGCTTTCCTTTTTTGGTCGTGGGCTCGGCAGGCTTGGCGGGGGCGGGGAGGAGTAGGCGGAGGACGGCGGTGGCGGGGTGGACGCCTGCGGCGGTGATTTGTCGGCGGAGGAATGTTTCGGCAGCGGCGTCGCCTTTTACGATGCGGATGGCGCTGCTTTCATGCACGGCGACGCGGATGCGGTCGGCGGCGTCGGGGTAGGCTGCGCGGGCTTGGGTAAAGGCGGCGAGGGCGGCGGGGGCGGCGTTGCCAGAGAGTTCGAGCAGGCCGAGGCTTTCGTAGATGGGGCCGCTATTCATGCGCTTGGCGGCGTCGAGCAGCGTGGCTTCGCCGCTGGGGCGTCCTTTTTCCAACCATGTGGCGACGCCTGCACGGTAGGCGTCCCACTCATTGCCGGGCTGTGGCGGAGCGGCGGCGGAGTGGAGATAGGGGCGGTAGAGTGGGTCGCCGATGCAAGTGGTCATCCACGAGAGGTAGGGCTGCGCCATGTAGGCGGCTTCGGCGAAAGTGAAGCCTTCGCGGAGGCGTTGCTCGAAGACATCAAGGTGCGCTGTGAGGCCGAGGAAGGGCTCATAGACGTTGCCGAGCGTGGCGGCGGCTCCCAGCTCCAGCAGCGGCGCGCACCACCAGCGCGCGGGGTCGCGCAGACTCATGGCACTAAAGGAATGGATGTGGACGGCGACGGCACCGCGCGGGAGGCGGAAGCCGGGCGCGGCAAAAGGCCCCGCGAGGTCTTCGCTATACCAACCGAGGTAGAGCGCGAGGTGGCGCATGGGGTAGGGCTGTGGAAATTGCTCGGGGCCGTCGTCGAGGATCACGGGCAGGCCGTGCTCGCGGGCGTCGCGGGCGGCTTCATGGAGCCAGTCGTCGCCTTGTTTGAGGCCGCTGCTTTTGAAGCCGCGTGCGTCTATGTAGGTGAATCCGCGGAGGCCGGTTTTTTCCGTCGCGAGAGAGTCTTCGATCATACGCTCGACGGTGGCGGGCTTGGCGGCATCGAGGCGGCAGACGAGGAGCTGACTGACGAGTTCGGTGTCGGTGATGATGTTCGTGTCGCGAAAATAGGGATTGCTGAGGATGCCCGAGATGCGGCGGGACCAAAGGCCGAGCACTGACAATTCAGAGTCCACGGAGGCTTCATTGCGGGTGAAAACAGCGGCGGGATTCCCCTCGCGGACATCGCCCTCGTAGTCCTCCGTCTGCTCGATTTTCAGCGGGATGCCGCGCATGAGCACGACGAAGCGGATCTGCGTCTGCTCCACTTTCCCCGCCTCGGTCGCCTCTTTGAGCAGCTTCCACCATTTGCGTTCCGCAAAGATCCGGCGCAGTGGCTCGGCGATGGTGCGGTCGTATTCATCGCGGGAGATGGTCTCGCCGCGCGCGCATTTGAGACCGATGAGATTCTCCGCCGAGATGCCGCGCTTTTCCGCGTAAAAACCCGCGAGTCCTGTGGAGTCCAGATCGTTTTGATTAAATACTACGACGGTTTGCGCCGCTAGCTCCGCCGCCGTGCGGGCCTTGGGCGTGGCGGCGGCGAGCGGGCCGGTAGGTTCCTCTTGGGCGGAGGCGGAGAGAGCGATGGCGCAGGAGACTGTCGCGCAAAGACGCAGAAACTTCGAACTCTGAACTCTGAACTCTGAACTCTGAATGTCGCGCTCGAAGCAGGAAGGTTCAGAGTTCGGAGTTCCCAGATGCGAGTCGGAGTTAAAGTCAGTTTTCATATCGAAAGTCGGAGCCCGTCGTAGGCGATGGCCACGCCGCGCGGGAGCTTGGGCTCTAGCTCGGCGTGCGCGATGTCGTGGCAGAGATGCGTGAACCACGTTTGCCGCGCGCCCACCGCTGCCGCCACTGCCAGAGCCTCTCCCACGCTCATGTGCGTGGGGTGTTCCTTGTGGCGGAGCGCGTCGAGGATCAGCGTATCCACACCCGCGATTTGCGCTAGCACGGGGGCGGGCACGGCTTTGCAATCGCTGAGATATGCCGCCAATTTCCGCCCGCCGCGCGCGAAGAGATAGCCGAAAGTCGTCGTGCGCCCATGCGGGACGGGGAGGGGAGTGAGCACCGTCTCGCCGATGGCAAAAGCCTCCACCACCACACGCGCCTCGGGCCGCAAGTAGCCGGGGAAATGATTGTGCCCGTCGAAGGCAAACGCGAATGCTGCGCGCACCATCGCCAGCGTCGGCTCCGAGCCATACACGGGCAGCACGCGCCCGCCATGGCAATACGAGCGCAGATCATCGAACCCCATGATGTGATCCGTATGCGCGTGTGTATAGACCACCGCATCCACCCGGCGCACCCGCTCGCGGAGCGCCTGTTGGCGGAAGTCCGGCCCTGTATCCACCACGAAGGACGACTCCGGCGTCTCGATATAAATGGACGACCGCGTGCGCTGGTCGCGCGGGTCGGGCGAGCAGCACACGGCGCAATCGCAAGTGAGCATGGGGATGCCTTGCGAAGTGCCTGTGCCGAGAAAAGTGAGCGTAAAATCCCCCATGAAAGAGCGCGTAAGTAATCACGCCAGCGGGCGGAAGACAAGGTAGCGGCTCAATTTTGGATGAACCGCAGCGGGCGCGGCGACAATGCGTGGGGGCGGAAAAAGCCGGGCTTTCTTTGTATGCCGCGCCGCCGCGCCCGCCGCGCCCGCTGCGGTTCATTCAAATCGAGCCGCTACCGCAGCCCGAGCACGTCCTGCATATCGTAGAGCCCGGCGGGGCGCTGGCTGGCCCAGAGGATCGCGCGGAGTGCGCCGCGCGCAAAGATGTCGCGGCTGCTGGCTTTGTGCGTGAGCTCCACGCGCTCGCCGAGGGCGGCGAAGAGCACGGTGTGATCGCCCACGACATCGCCGCCGCGCACGGCGTGCATCCCGATCTCGGTCTGCGTGCGCGCACCGACATCGCCGAAGCGCCCGTGCCGCACGTCGCTGTTGTATTGCAGCGCGCGCACGTCGGTGAGGATCTCCGCGAGGTTCTTTGCGGTGCCGCTGGGGGCGTCTTTTTTCAAATGATGATGGGTCTCGATGATTTCGAGATCGAAGTCCGGCCCGAGGATCTCCGCTGCCTTGCGTGTGAGCCAATAGAGCGCGTTCACGCCGGTGGAATAGTTGCCGGAGAAGACGACCGGGATTTGCTGCGCGGCGGCGTTGATGGCGGCGACCTCTACATCGCTATGGCCGGTGGTGCCGATGACTACCGCCTTCCCAGCCGCCACGCACGCGGCCAGCACTTGCTCGCAGGTGGAATGGTGGGAGAAATCAATCACCGCATCGCTCTGCGCGAGGCCTGCCGCGAAGTCGTCGCCCAAGTCCACGGCTGCGCCGATGGCGAGCGCGGCGTTTTCTTTCGAGCACGCGATGAGGGCTTGGCCCATGCGTCCGTTCGAGCCGTTGATGAGAAGTCGGAGTGGCATACGATTTTAAGCGATGAGCTGGAGCGCTTGCAAAGTGGCGCGGAGTTTGGATTGGCTCTCGGTGCTCATTTCACAGAGCGGCAGGCGCACTTCGGGAGTCATGCGGCATTGCCAGGCGAGGGCTTGTTTGATGGGCGAGGGGTTGCTCTCGATGAAGAGGTCTTTGAAAAGAGGTGCCCACGTTTCGTGGATGCGCCGGGCGTCTTCACTGCGCCCCGCGAGTGCGGCGGCGACGAGGTCGCTGACTTCGCGCGGGATGATATTGGAAGCTACACTCACGACGCCCACTGCGCCCTCGGCGATGAATTCCACCGTGAGCCCGTCGTCCCCCGAGAGGATCTCGAAGCTCGCTGGCAGTGCCGCGCGGAGCTGCGTCACGCGCTCCACTTTTCCTCCTGCTTCTTTGATCGCCACGATGTTTGCGCAATCGCGGGCGAGGCGCGCGCAAGTCTCCACGGCGATCTCCACGCCGCAACGACTGGGGATGCTGTAGAGCATGATCGGCAGCTTCGTGCTTTGCGCGATGGCGCGGAAATGGCGATAGAGCCCCTCCTGCGTGGGGCGGTTGTAGTAGGGTGCGACGTGTAGTGCCGCATCGGCCCCGAGCTTCTCGGCCTCCACCGTGAGCTCCACCGCTTCACGCGTGCTGTTTGAGCCCGTGCCCGCCATCACTTGGATTCGCCCTTTTGCAAACTTCACCGCCAGCTCGATCACCCGCAAGTGCTCGGCGTGGTCGAGCGTGGGCGACTCGCCGGTGGTGCCCACGGGGACGATCCCCGTGACTCCGCCAGCGACCTGCGCCTCTACGAGCGCAGCCAGCGCCGCCTCATCTAATTGGTCATTGCGAAACGGCGTAACAATCGCCGTGAAAGTGCCTGCAAACATAAGACCGCGCACCCTACCGAGCGCCGCGAGGTAGGGCAAAAAGAAAAGCAACGTGCTGAGGTCTTCCAGCCGTTCAGAGTCCGAGGTTTCCAGCGGTTTCTAAAGCCACCTCTCACTGATTACGTGAAACTAAAAAACAGGTTCGCTTTAAGGATTAAGAGTTAAGAGTTAAGAGTTAAGAGTTAAGAGTTGCTCAAAGTTCTAACTCTCCTCTCTCACCATTCTACCAGCCATGCCCATTTCGCTCGAATCCATCGCCCGCCGTCTGCTCACTCGCCTTCGCGAGGCGGGCTTTACTGCTTATTTCGCGGGCGGCTGCGTGCGGGATCGGCTGCTCGGCATCAGCGCGAAAGACTACGACATCGCCAGCAGCGCGCGCCCCGAGGAGGTGCAGGCGCTTTTCCCCCGCACCTTCGCCGTCGGCGCGCATTTCGGCGTGGTGGTGGTGCATGAGGAAGGGCACGATTTCGAGGTCGCCACTTTCCGCTGCGACGGCGCGTATGTGGATGGCCGCCGCCCCGAGGGCGTCGTCTTTAGCTCGCCGCAGCTCGATGCCGAGCGGCGGGACTTCACGATCAATGGCCTCTTTTACGATCCCATCTCCGAGGACGTGATTGATTTTGTCGCAGGCCGTGCCGACCTCACTGCGCGCGTGCTTCGCGCCATCGGCGACCCCGTCGCGCGCTTCCGCGAAGACCGCCTGCGGCTGCTCCGCGCCGTGCGATTTGCAGCGGTGCTGGGCTTTGAGATCGAGCCTGCGACTTGGCAGGCGCTGCTCGCTCATGCGGGGGACATCCACGAGGTGAGCGCCGAGCGTATCCGCGAGGAGTTGGTGAAAATCTTCCTCTCCCCAGCCCGCGTGCGCGGCTTTGATCTACTCGTCGCCAGCGGCCTCATGGAGCAAGTGTTGCCCGAGATCACCGCCCTGCGCGGCTGCGAGCAGCCGCCGCAATTTCACCCCGAGGGCGACGTCTTCATCCACACCCGCGCCATGCTCGCGCTGCTGCCCGAGCAAGTGAGCGTGCCGCTCGTCTTCGGCGTGCTCTTTCACGACATCGGCAAGCCGCCCACTTTTGCCGTAGATCCCACGGGCCGCATCCGCTTTAACGGCCACGAAAAAGTCGGAGCCGAAATGACCGCGCGCATCCTGGAGCGCCTGCGTTTTAGCCGTGCGGATGGCGACGCCACGATCCGCGCAGTGGCGAATCACATGGCCTTCAAAGACGTGCAAGAGATGCGCGTGGCCAAACTCAAACGATTCATGGCTCGCGAGGGCTTCGACGACGAGCTGGAGCTGCATCGCGTGGACTGCACGAGCAGCAATGGGATGCTGCAAAACCACGCTTTCCTGCTCGCCAAAGGTGCCGAGTTTGCCGCCGCGCCGCTCATCCCGCCGCCACTCATCACCGGGCACGATTTAAAAATGCTCGGCCTCGCGCCCGGCCCTCACTTTAAGCAAATCCTCGACGCTATCTCCGAGCGCCAGCTCGAAGGCACCCTCACCACCCGCGAAGCCGCGCTGGATTGGGTGCGAGTAGAAGCGACGCCCCCTTCGCTCGCGTGAGTAAAAGCGCCGAGGCGTCGCTTCTACGCATCCCTAGTTGCGCGCCTCATCGCCACTGCTAAAAACCACACCATGCGAAGCATCGGAAAACTTTCAACAGAGCGTGAAGCCGCCATCGTGAGCGGCGCTCTCTATTTGCGTGGGATCGAAAATGAAGCGGAAGCCGAGGATGGTAAATTCGCCGTGTGGGTCCACGACGACGACCGCCTCGCCGAGGCCGGGCAAGTCCTCGCCGCCTTCCAGAGCCAGCCCGACGGGCCTGAGTTCTCCGCCGTGCTGCGCGAGGCCGAGCGCCGCCGTGCCGTGGCAGAAAAGGTCGAGAGCAAGCGCGGCTCCAACGTCATCACGCGGGAGCGCATAGGCTACGAGCGCAGCTTCAAAGCATCCGCATGGCTCCCCACCGCGATCACGCTTCTCTGCGTCGGCATCGCGGCACAATCGGGCACTCTTTTGCACGAATTACCCAGCGATTTCAGCCTGCTGAAATGGCTACTCATCTCCGACACAGCCATGCCCAACGTGCATGGGCAAGATTGGAGCGCCCTGCGCGAAATCAATGCTGGTCAAGTTTGGCGGCTCATCACGCCAGCCCTCATCCACTTTGGCCCGCTGCACCTCCTCTTTAATATGATGTGGCTCCGCGACCTCGGCGGCTTCCTGCAAAATCGCTTTGGCGCGCTCTACCTCGGCAGCCTCATCGTGGCCATCGCCATCGCCTCGAACCTCGCGCAATTCTGGTGGGGCGGCGCGATCTTTGGCGGGATGTCCGGCGTGAATTACGGCCTCTTCGGCTTCCTCTGGATGCGCGGGAAATACGACCGCTTCGCAGGCTGGCAGCTCAACCCCACCATCGTGCAGACCATGATGGTGTGGTTTGTCCTCTGCTTCACGCCGATCATCCCTCATGTCGCCAACGCCGCGCACCTCGTCGGCCTCCTCGTCGGCGCGGGCTGGGGCTACTGCACCGCTCGCCTCGCCCGCCGCCGCTGAGTTTTTTTTAGAAAATCGGCGTTGCAGCAATCCGCCGCACCACCTCCGCCGCCGCCGCGAAACCGAAGATGCCCGTGATGTGCGTCGCCGCGCCGAAGCCGCTCGCACAGTCCATCCGCAAGCTCTCACCCTCCTCAGGCGTCGCCGCGCAGGAGCCGTCGCTTTGCGGGAAAGTAGGCGCTTCCACGGAATACACGCATGGCACGCCCATCGCGCCATTGCCGGGTGGCCAACCGTGTTCGTGGCGGAGATTGCGGCGCACTTGGCGGAGCAGTTCGTCGTGGCCAGCGAGGCCCAGATCGGCGATGCGGATGGCTCCAGCATTGCGTCTCCCGCCCGCCGCGCCGCTCGTGAGCACGGGCAGCGCGAGCGAGCGACACGTCGCGAGGAGGTGCGCCTTTGTGCTGGCACGATCCACGGCGTCCACGACGAAAGAGAACGCCGGGGCGAGGATTTCGCGGGCATTGCTCGTCGTATAAAAATCCACCACCCGCACTACTTTGCACTCTGGCGCGATGAGCTGCACGCGCTCGGCGAGCACGTCCACCTTCGAGCGCCCGACGGTGCCGGTGAGCGCGGGGAGTTGGCGGTTGGTATTGGTGATGCACACGTCATCCGCATCCACCAGCGACAGCGCGCCGATGCCCGAGCGCGCCAGTGCCTCCACCACCCACGAGCCCACTCCGCCCACTCCGATCACGCACACATTCGCCGCCCGCAGTCTCGGCAGCGCCGCCGCGCCATACAGCCGCCCGATGCCGCCAAAGCGCGCGAGGTAATCCGCCGACATTGGCTCCTCAACCCGCATGGACAAAGGCCTCCATCGCCTCGCGCGTGACGATGTAGCGCCCTCCGCAGCGCGGGCAACTCATGCGCAAAATCGGGTCGCCTTGAAAGAGCGCGTCGGCATCTTCGCGCATCATCGGCGCGAGCACTTGCAGCATCCGCAAATCGCTGCACCCACATTCCCAGCGCAGCGTGCGCTTTTCCATGAGCGAAAGAGTCTCCGTCGTATCCAGCTTGCGGATCGCCTCATCATCCAGCGCCTCGAACCACGCGAGGTCGCAATCTGGGTGCGCGCACACCATCACGAAATCCTCCGTGCCGTGCCGGAAAATCCGCGCCGGGAGCTGCTCACTCTGCGCGTAGTATTGCTCCACTGCTTTGAAAACATCCGCCTCCGCCAGCTCTACGATACTGCGCCGTGGCTCGCCCATTCCGCGCAGCGTGTCGCTGAGGAAAATGTGTCGCCCATCCTGCTTCACATCCTCGGTGAAAAGCTGGCCCGTCACCGTCGCCTTTTGATTATCGCCGGTCACAAAGATATTCAGCAGCGGGTCGGAGAAATGGATCGTCCAAGCCGTCATCTCATTCCACGGCCTCGACGCGCAATGCAGCGCCACAGCCGCGAGAGCCTCCTTTAGCATCTCATCCTGCGCTGGCGTGTATTGGATCCCGTGCTGCGCGAGGTGCAGGTAGTAATCCACATACAGCTCGCCGAAATCCGCGCGCGCAATCAGCACATTGCGCCCACGCACGAAGTAGGTGCGAATCTCCAGCCCCGGCAGTTCTATTTCATTCTTTTCAGTCATTAGCGCCACCTTATTGGGCTGTGGGATAAAGACAAGAGCACCTCCGGGGACACATCGCTCGTAGCGCGGACGCCCCGTCCGACGTGGGATAGGCACCCCGCCTGTCGAAGTGGGATGGGCGCCCCGCCCGTCCATCGGCACTCCGCGCCGAGACAGGCGGGGCGCCTGTCCCACGAAGAGCGCGCTCGCCAAACTCGGAGGGCCGCGCACACTCCGCCGCACATGAACGCTCTCTCTCGTCGTCACTTTCTCGCCACTACCATCCTCGCCACCATCGGCGCGCCGCTCGCTCGCGCCGTGGAGCCTTTTGTCCATACGCGCACTCCGCGTTTGCGGCTGAGTCTCGCGGCATATTCCTTCCGCGACTACTTTGTGGATTCCTCTTCAAAGCAAGAGCCCATCAAGGGCGAGCGCACGCTCACGATGGATGAATTCATCCGCCACTGCGCCGAGTGGGGAGTGTCGGGTGCGGAGCTGACGAGTTACTACTTCCCGAAAAATGTGACCACCGAGCAGCTCGCCGCAGTGCGGCGGCGGGCGCATCTCTGCGGCGTCACGATCAGCGGCACGAGCGTGGGCAATACCTTCACCCACCCTCCCGGCGCAGAGCGCGACAAGCAGGTGGCGTATGTGAAGGAGTGGATAGATAAAGCGGCCATCCTCGGTGCGCCGCACATCCGCGTCTTTGCGGGCGGAGTGCCAGCCGGCGGCAATCTCGCGGATGCGAAGAAAGCGTGCATCGAGCAGCTCGAAGAATGTGGCGCATACGCGGGCCAGCACGGCATCTTCCTCGGCATCGAGAACCATCACGGCATCGTGTCGGAGGTCGCAGACCTGCTCGACATCGTGCGCGAGGTGAAGTCGCCGTGGGTAGGCATCAATCTCGACTCCGGCAATTTCCAAACAGACGACCCGTATGCCGACTTCCAGAAGTGCGTGCCCTGCGCGGTGAACGTGCAGATTAAGACCGAAATCCAACCGCGCGCGGCGAAGGAAAAACAGCCTGCCGATCTCGCACGACTCGTGAAGATTTTACGCGATGGCGGCTATCAAGGCTGGGTCGCGCTGGAGTTTGAGGCGAAGGCAGACCCGTGGGTCGCGGTGCCCGCGACGCTTGATAAATTGCGTGTGCTCATGGCCCCGCAGAGCCCTGTGTGGATGCCGCTCATGGAGGCTGGAAAGGGCTTGGGTAAATGGAAAGAGACGGATTTCGCCGGTCACGGCGAGGCTACAGAGAAGGGCGGCGTCTTCACCATTGGCACGGGCGGCGATCTCTCTGGGATCAATCTCCCGGAGGCTCCAGCGCGGATGAATTACGAGGTGGAATTCCAAGCGATGCGTGCGCAGGGCGACGATTTTTTCTGCGGCTTCACGTTTCCCGTAGGCGAGCAATGCGTGACTTTCATCGCGGGCGGTTGGGGAGGCACGGTGACGGGGATTTCTAATATCGGCGGCGAGAGCGCGAACGAAAACGAGACCACGCAATTCAAGAAATACGAGAATGGCCAATGGTATGATATCCGCGTGCGTGTGATGCCGACGAGGCTCGAAGTGTGGATAGGCGACGAGCAGATGGTGTCGCTCGAAACCGAGGGCAAGCAGCTCGAAATGCGCGCGGGCGAAATCGAAATCTCCAAACCTTTCGGCCTCGCGACTTGGCGCACGACGGCGCAGATCCGAGGGATGCGTTGGCGGAAGCTGTAGGGATCAATTAAAAACCGCCTCGAAGAACGAGCCGCCGGGGCCGTCGCCAGTTTGCACGAGGAAGATCTCCAGCGCGCCGAGCGTGGCGTTTTCCAGGTGATGAATCTGCTGCGGGATGCGTAGCCCTGGGGCACCACGGAAGGTGAGCGCGAAAGGGGCGCGGGTGGTGCCGGAGCGAGCGGCTCCGAGCGCGCGCACCTCGGCGAGGACGAGGGCAGGTTGCAGCGCAAAGGGCTGGTTTAGGCAGGCTTCAAATTGAGCGTGTGTGGCGGTAGCGAGGTCGAGCATGGCGGTAATGTCGAAGAGCGATTGGGGGAAGTCGAATGGCAAAACTCGCATACGTGAGGAGTAGAAACGCGCCGCAACTTGCGCTATATCCTCTGCCATGCAGCCTGTGCAGGACGAACACTTCGTGAGTTGGCATCAGTCGCCGGAGCAGATGGACGCGCTCTGGGCGGGTGGCTGGCGTCATTTCGGGCCCATCTTTTATCGCTACCGCGAGGCCATCACCACGGGCGGGCTGCGGCACGTCATGCCGTTGCGAGTGGATGTCGCTCGCTTCACGCCGAGCAAGAGTCAGCGCCGCGTGCTGCGGCAAAATGGCGACCTCGAAGTGCGGGTGAAACGCGCGATAATAGACGAGCAGCGGCAGCAGCTCTTTGATCGCCACAAGCAACGCTTCCCGGACAACGTGCCAAACGCGCTCGAAGATTTCCTCGGCCCTGCGCCGCAGACGGGGCCTACTTTGATGATGGAGATCGGCGGTTACCTCGGCGACCGCCTCATCGCCGCGAGCTATCTCGATGTGGGGACGGTCGGCGTCTCCAGCATCTACGCTTTTTTCGATCCCGATGAATCCCGCCGCTGCCTCGGCACGGCCACGCTGCTCTGGGAGCTGATCCTCGCCCAGCGCACCGAGAAGCTCTGGCATTACCCCGGCTACTGCTACACCGAGCCCTCCGGCTACGATTATAAAAAACACTTCGGCCCGATGGAGTGTTTTGATTGGGAAGAGTGGCGGGCGCTTGCAGGAAAGGACGAGCCGCCGCCGTAGCACGCTCGCTTTTTTTTAAATCTCCGTGAATGTTTCCACTCTCTCCGCGTCTCAATTTTCCGAACGATATGAAAAAACTCACACTCATCTGTTTCAGTGCCATCACACTTTTCCACGCACACGCGCAAGCTCGTGTGGAGATTAATTTCGACTTCTTCTACGACTCGCTCTCGTCGCTCGGCGAATGGTCCAAAGTCGGCGGCTACGGCTACGTCTGGCACCCCAGCGACGTGGACGCCGATTGGTCGCCATACAGCGACGGCTATTGGTCCTACACGGACGCAGGATGGACTTGGGTGAGCTACGAAGATTGGGGCGGCATCACCTACCACTATGGTCGTTGGGCCGAGATCGAGGACTTCGGCTGGTGCTGGGTGCCCGGCTACGAGTGGGGCCCCGCGTGGGTCTCCTGGCGGAAAAATGAGGATCATGTGGGTTGGGCACCGTTGCCCCCGGAGGCGCACTTTCATCGCGAGACAGGCTTCGGAGTTTGGGTGGATACGAGCTTCGACATCGGTCCCGGTAGCTTCCACTTTTGCCACGTCCGCGACTTCGGAGCGCCCGTGCTACGCAACGTCTTCGTGGCCCGCGAAGAGAACGTCACCTACATTTCCAACACGGTGAACATCACCAACATCAGCTACCGCCGCGACAATGGCTACGCTTTCAATGGCGGCATTGATTACGACTGGATCGCCCCGCGCTGCGAGCGCCCCGTGCCCGCACTGAAGCTCGTGCAAAACACCACGAACATCTACGTGAACGGCAACAAAGGGAACGTCTTCATCAACGCCGCCAAGGGCAATCAACTCATCGTCGCCGCCCCGCCTGTCTCCACCGCCGCTGGCTACAGCGTCCCCACGCGCCAGCTCGTCGTGGCAAAAACCATCGCCGCCCCAGTGATCAAACACGGCTGGGCCGGCCTCGATAAAGACGGCCAGCGCGACCGCCTGCTCGTGAAAATGCGCGAGCAAGACCGCGGCCTCACCGCCGCCAACGCACCTGCACGCATCGTGAAGGCCGAGCAACTTGCCGTCGTCCCCAAAAAAGCCGACCCCAATGCGAAGATGCCCACCGCTTCGCTCAAAATACCCGTCGCCCGCACTCCCATCGCCGCCAGCGTGCAGCCTACTACTGGGGCGCCTGCTGGGGAGATCGTAAAGCCAGTGCAGGTGCCCGTTAAAGAAAACCACAAACCCACCGACATCGTGCAACCACCCGTCGCACTGCCGCCCGGAGCCGTGGTAAAACAACACAAAGCTGACGAGCCCGCAAAAGTGCAGCCCGTCGCCACTGAGCCATCTGCCGAGAAGCCTACAGCAGTCGTCGCCGAGCCAGCGCATGTGCCGAACGGCCTCCGCGTGAAACCCACCGCCACCGACCGCAATGGCGATGGAAAGCCCGACCGCGCACTGCCCGTCGCACGTCCGGAAAACCCCGAGCCAAAAGTAGTCGAACAGCCCGTCGTCCAACCGAAGGCCGAGCTAATCAATAAAGCGCATCTCCATTCCGACGCTCTCGCTGCAAAAACAGAGAAAGCTGCCGCTGCAAAAGCCGCTGCCGACCAGCGTGCCGCGCAAGCCGCGCAAGCTGCACAGGCCGCGAAACAGCAAAAGGACGACGCCAAAGCAGCTAGAGCGGAAGCCGCCGCTCGCGATAATGCTGCCACTACAGAACGCACGAACGCGCTGCACCAACAGCAGGCCGCCCAGCAACAGCGCACCAACGAAGCCGCCGTGGAAAAACGTCGCCAAGCCACCGAAGCAAATCAAGCCGACGACGCTAACCGCGCAGCCCAAGACGCCGCCAAACGCGAAAATGTCCAGCGCGCCGCCGCCGCCCACCAGCAAGCCGCCGATGCAAGCCGCCAACGCGCTGCTGATGCTCAACGCCAAAGCGCCGCGAACGAACAACGCCAGCAAGCCGCCGATGCAAGCCGCCAGCGCGCCGCCGATGCCCAGCGCCAAAGCGCCGCGAACGAACAACGCCAGCAAGCCGCCGATGCAGGTCGCCAGCGCGCCGCCGATGCAAACCGCGAACGCGCTGCTGATGCCCAGCGCCAAAACGCTGCGAACGCCGCCAACGAACAACGCCAGCAATCCATAAATGCGGCCCGCCAACACGCCGCTGATGCCCAACAACGCGCAGCGGAAAGTGCCCGCCACCAAGCCCCGCAACAAGCGCAGCGCCCGCCGCAACAACAAGCGCAGCCGCAGTCGCAGCCGCAATCGCAGCCCGGCCAAAACTCGGAAGACCCGCGCATTAAAAAGAAAAAGAGCAGCGAACAATAAGCCCATCCCAGCGCCTCCCGCAGCCAGTCTGCGGGAGGCGCATCCCCCACTTGCCATTTCCCTCCGACATCCCGTATTCTCCGCGCCTGCCAATGCCCTACCTACTCGATCTCCATTGCCATACATGGTTTTCCGGCGACGGAGTGAGCAGCCCGGAGGCGCTCATCGCTTCCGCGCGCCGCAAGGGCCTGAGTGGCCTCGCCATCACCGACCATAATTCCTGCGACGCCTATCGCTACCTTGTGGATCGCGGTCTCGCGCGCCGCGATGGGCAGCCGGTGGAGGGATTCCTTGTGCTCCCCGCCGTGGAGGTTTCTTGCGATGAAGGACACCTCCTTTGCATCGGCACCGTGCTCCCGCAGATGAAAGGCGAGCCTGCCGCGCGAGTCGTCGCCGCCACCCGGGCCGGCGGGGGCATCGCCATCCCGGCGCATCCCTACGATAGATTCCGCGCTGGCATCCGCGAAGACGTGCTGGAGACGCTCGATGTGGACGGCATCGAAGTTTTTAATGCCGCTATCTCCCGCGCCAAATACAACGCCCAAGCCCTCGCCTACGCCGAGCGTCGCAGCCTCCCCATGATCGCCGCGAGCGATGCCCACCACGAGGCCGCGATCGGCACGAGCCACATGATTTTTGAAACCGACGACTTCAGCGTGCGCGGCATCCTCAGCGCGATAAAGCGCGGCGGCCAACGCCACGAGCGCGTCCTCAGCTTCCGCGACAAACTGCGCAAGACCCTCAACAACTGGTTCCGCCTCCGCCGCAAACGCACCTTCCCCGAGACAGTGGGAAATTAAAGAAGCTCTGTATAAGTCCCGCGCGCTGATTATACCCCAGCACCTTAGTGCTGGGATCACCGCACGCAAAGAAGTGAGTCCCAGAGCGGCGGCAGAAAGGCCCCCCGCCCCGATAAACGACCCCCTCACCGTGCACCCATTTCCAGCCGGGCACCGCTCCCTTCCGCCCCCTTCCACCGCTAGCCTGCCGCGCGCAAGCCAGTCCCCAGCCCGCAACCCCCACTGCGCCGC
>JAYVQK010000143.1:0-7371 GCA_043757005.1 Verrucomicrobiaceae bacterium | reverse complement strand
AGCCGGATCCCATCGAACGCCGTCCCTTGGTAAATGGTTGGCGCATTATAAGTCACATACCCCTGCACGCTATCCCTCACCGGAGCGGTGAAAACCTCCCCATCGGGGATATTATGCTGGCCCCCGCACGGGATCGCCGCGATGCCCTTGATGCTAAAGTGCAAATCCGTCCCCGGCCCCTTGATGTCCACCCTATCCGTCGCTATCATCGCCTTAGCTAGCGCCGCCATCCCCGGCACCAGCTTTGCGTAATCCAGCGTGCATACTCGGAAATAAAAGTCTTCAAACGCCTCCGTGCTCATCCCCGCGAGCTGCGCCATACTCGGCGAAGGCCACCGCAACACACACCACTTCGTTTTCTTCACCCGCCAGTCCAGAGTCGCCTTCATCTTCTTAGAAACCAGCCGCATCTTCTCCGCAGGCACATCCGCCGTCTCCGTCACATTAGCCCCGCCGCGAAAGGCGATATACGCATCCACCTTCTTCATCTGCGCCAGTTGCACCGCGTTTTGGATCTCGTAGCCCGCCTCCTGCGCCCCCATCTGCATCTCCCGCGATACCCGCCCGTGATGGAGCTGCACGAGCGGCACCCCGCCCACCGCCCGCGCCGCGCGGATCAGCTCCACGGTCATCTCATCCGGGATCTCATGCGCATCTATTAGCACCTTTTCCCCCGGCTGGAGCTGGATGGAGAAAGAGACGATGTTTTTAGCAAGGAGAGCGAAACGTGGATCATTCATGGCAGTAGAGAAAATACCCACCACCGCCCCCTGCCAAGCCTCCCGTGCAAGAAAGATGAGGCCCTCCATCCCCGCTCCGCCCACCAAGGTGCTGCCCCATCACACCGTAGAAATAAAATAAACGCACTCGGTAGCGACGGAGGGTTGATGGATGGCGGGGGATTGTTGATAAAGCTCGGGGTGGAGTCTGCTGGAACAAATCATCCATCATAAATCATAAATCATAAATCTTAAAACCACCGTCGCCATGCCACGCTACATCCCGACCATCGGCCTCGAAGTCCACGTCCAGCTCAAGACGCACAGCAAGATGTTCTGCGCTTGCCCGGTGGAGTTTGGGGCGGTGCCCAATTCGCACACTTGCCCGGTGTGCCTCGGCTACCCCGGCGCGTTGCCGGTGATGAATGAGGAGGCGCTGAAGATGACGGCGCTTTCCGGCCTGATGCTGGGCTGCACGATCCCACAGGTGTGCAAATTTGACCGGAAGAATTACTTCTACCCGGATATGCCGAAGAATTACCAGATCACGCAATTCGCCGAGCCGATCTGTCTCGATGGCGGGGTGGCGCTGCATGAGTTTGCCTACCCGAAGGACGCGCAAAAGAGCATCGCCGCGCCGGGGAAGGTGGTGGGTCTCACGCGCATCCATCTGGAGGAGGACGTGGCGAAGTCGCAGCACTTCGATAGCAATAGCGGCATTGATTTTAACCGCGCCGGGACGCCGCTGATGGAGATCGTGAGCGAGCCGGAGATTGATACGCCGGAGGAGGCGTTCGCGTATCTCACGGCGCTCCAGCAGATCCTCATCTACGGCGGAGTGAGCGATGCGGATATGGAAAAGGGGCAGCTCCGTTGCGACTGCAATATCTCGGTGCGGCCCGAGGGGCAGGCGGAATTTGGCACGAAGATCGAGATCAAGAATATGAACTCTATCTCCGCCGTGCGCCGCGCTATCGCGTATGAGATCGAGCGGCAGACGGAGGCATACGGACGCGGCGAGACGCTGATCCAGAGCACGCGCGGCTGGAATGACGACACGGGGCAGACCTACCACATGAGGACGAAGGAAAGCTCGCACGACTACCGCTATTTCCCCGACCCCGATCTGCTGCCGGTGGATACGAGTGCTTTCATCGCCGAGGTGCGCGCGCGTCGCCCCGAACTGCCGGGGGAGAAGCGCGACCGCTTCGTGCGCGACTACGCCGTGACGCCCTACGACGCCAGTGTGCTCGCGAGCGAGAAGACGCTGGCAGAGTGGTTTGATGCAGCCGCGCGGGAGGCGAAGGACGCGAAGACCGTGGCCAACTGGGTCATCAACGACCTGCTTTCCGCCGTCGCCGCCGCCGGGCAGACGCTCGCCGAGTGCCCCCTCGCGCCAAGGCAGCTCACCGAGTTGGTGGATATTTTGAAGAGCGGCGCGATCAATGCGAAGCAGGCAAAGGAGGTCTTCGCCGAGATGTTCGCCACGGGTAAAAGCGCCGCGCAGATCGTGGAGGAACGCGGCCTGAAGCAGGAGAGCGACACGGGTGCCATCGAGGCGCTCTGCCAGCAGGTCATCGCGGTGAATCCGCGCCCTGTGGAGGAATACAAATCCGGCAAGCTGCAAGCCATCAACGCCATCAAAGGCCAAGTGATGAAGCTCTCGCAGGGCAAGGCAAACCCGCAGGTCGTGCATGATACGCTCACTCGATTGCTGGCGTAAGATGGGCATCCCAAACAGAACGACGGAGCGCGTGCGGGGGGCTTAATTTTAGGGAATCTCTGTAAAGGGCACTCCCGAAAACTGACACTTTGGGACTTGGGCGCGGTGCCTCTGGAGTGCGGAGGCATGACCCCACTCTAAAAAAGCCTTCGGGTGGGCACACTGTCGGAATGGCGAGCGACTGGCCCACCCGCTCGTTCCTCGCCCGCCAGAGCGGGGTCTTGCCCCCGCACTCCAGATTGCGTCTCCCGAGTTTTCGGGAGTCCCCTAAACTTCGAACTTTGAACCTCGAAGTTCCAAGAGGTTTCCTGAGGTTTAGGAAAAGAAGGAGCCCTGTGAAATTGGAGGATATTTTATAATGCAGTAGAGGTAGAGATTTCACTGCTGGATTTAGATTTAAACGCATCACTACATCATGATGAATGGGTTTGTGTCTTGCGATTCATTGCGGGAGGAGGTAGGAAAGGTGGGTGTATGTCTATGTTTCATCCGCTTGCTGAACTTTTACTCGAACGCATCGTTATTATTGATGGGGCGATGGGGACTACGATCCAGCAGTATCAGCTCTCGGAGGAGCAGTTTCGTGGGGAGCGGTTTGCGGATTGGGCGGGGAAGGATGCGCATGGGAAGGTGATCCAGTATGTGAAGGGGAATAATGAGCTGCTGAATCTCACGCAGCCGCAGATCATCGAGGAGATTCATCGGCGGTATTTCGAGGCGGGGGCGGACATCGTGGAGACGAATACTTTCAACGGGCAGTTCATCTCGCTGGCGGATTATGGGATGGAGTCGCTGGCGTATGAGATGTCGCGGGCGGGGACGGAGTGTGCGCGGAGGGCGGCAGATGCGGTGATGGCGGCTCAGCCGGGGCGACAATGTTGGGTGGCGGGGGCGGTGGGGCCGACGACGAAGACGTCGTCTATTTCTACGGATGTGAATGATGCGTCGGCGCGCGGGACGACGTGGGATGAGCTGGTGAAGGCTTACCGGGAGCAGGTGGAGGCGATGCTGGACGGGGGGGCGGATCTGCTGCTGGTGGAGACGATTTTCGATACGCTGAATGCGAAGGCGGCGTTCTTCGCGATTGCGGAGATTTTTGACGAACGCGGGCTGACGCCGCAGCCGTATGGGAAGCTACCGGAGGAGGGGAAGCGGGTGGTGCCGGTGATGGCTTCGGTGACGTTCATCCAGAAGGGCGGGACGCGCGGGGTGACGGGGCAGACGGTGGAGGCGTTTTGGAACAGCATCTCGCATGTTCCGCTGTTGAGCGTGGGGATGAATTGCGCGCTGGGGCCGGAGGAGATGCGTCCGCTGATCGAGGAACTATCGGCTCTCGCGCCGATTTACGTGAGCGTGTATCCGAACGCGGGGCTGCCAAATCCGCTGTTGCCAACGGGATTCCCCGAGACGCCGGAATCGCTCGCGCCGCAACTCCGCGAATGGGCGGAGGCGGGGATGTTTAATATCGTGGGCGGCTGTTGCGGCACGACGCCGCCGCATATCGCGACGATCTCGGCAGCGGTGCGGGGGATCGCGCCGCGCGTGGTGCCGACGGTGGAGCCGTATCTGCGGCTCTCGGGGAATGACGCGCTAACGGTGACGCCGGAGACGAATTTCCTGAACATCGGCGAGCGCACGAACGTCACGGGCTCTCCGAAATTTGCGAAGCTGATCCTGAGCTCGGCCTACGAGGAGGCGGTGAGTGTAGCGCGGCAGCAGGTGGAGAATGGGGCGCAGGTGATTGATGTGAACATGGACGAGGGGATGCTCGATGGCGCGGCGGCGATGACGAAATTCCTGAATTACATCATGACCGAGCCGGAGATCGCGCGCGTGCCGGTGATGATTGATTCCTCGAAATGGAGCGTGATCGAGGCGGGGCTAAAGTGCGTGCAGGGGAAGGGGATCGTGAACTCGATCTCGATGAAAGAGGGCGAGGAGAAGTTCCTCGCCGCCGCGCGCCTCGTGCGTCGCTACGGCGCGGCGGTGATCGTGATGGCCTTTGACGAACGCGGCCAAGCGGACAGCTACGAGCGCCGCATCGAGATCTGCGAACGCAGCTATCGCCTGCTCGTGGACAAGGTGGGATTCCCGCCGGAGGACATTATTTTTGATCCAAACATCCTCACCGTGGGCACGGGTCTGGAGGAGCATAATAACTACGCGGTAGACTTCATCCGCGCGACCGAGTGGATCAAAAAGAACCTCCCCCGCGCAAAGGTGAGCGGCGGTGTGTCGAATATCTCGTTCGGCTTTCGCGGCAATAATCACGTCCGCGAAGCCATGCACTCGGCGTTCCTTTTCCACGCGATCCGAGCCGGGCTGGACATGGGAATCGTGAACGCGGGAATGCTCGCCGTTTACTCCAGCATCGAGCCCGAGCTGCTCGTGCTCGTGGAAGACGTGCTGCTGAATCGTCGCCCCGATGCGACCGAACGGCTCGTGACGCACGGCGAGAAAATCAAAGCCAACGCGACCGGCGTGACGACCGAGAAGGTGGACGCCGAGTGGCGCGGCGGCACCGTGGAGGATCGGCTTTCGCACGCACTCGTGCGGGGCATCGTGGAGTTCATAGACGTGGATACCGAGGAGGCGCGCGTGAAATACGGACGCCCGCTGCTCGTGATCGAGGGGCCGCTCATGGCGGGGATGAACGTCGTCGGCGATCTCTTCGGCGCGGGGCAGATGTTCCTGCCGCAAGTCGTGAAGAGTGCGCGCGTGATGAAGAAAGCCGTGGCGTATTTGTTCCCATTCATGGAGGCCGAAAAAGCCGCCGCGACCGCTGCGGGCGAGACCGTGAAGGCGCAGGGAAAAGTGCTCATGGCCACGGTGAAGGGCGACGTTCACGACATCGGCAAGAACATCGTCGGCGTCGTGCTCGGCTGTAATAACTACGAAGTCGTGGACCTCGGCGTGATGGTGCCGTGCGACCGCATCCTCGAAGAAGCCATCGCGTGCGGCGCAGACATCATCGGCCTCAGCGGCCTCATCACACCTTCGCTCGACGAGATGGCGCACGTCGCGAAAGAGATGGAGCGTCGCGGCTTCAAGCTCCCGCTGCTCATCGGCGGAGCGACCACGAGCAAGGCGCATACGGCGGTGAAAATCGCGCCGCATTACTCACAGCCCGTCATCCACGTCCTCGACGCCAGCCGCGCCGTGCCCGTGGTCAGCTCGCTGCTCAGTGCGGAGAAAAAGCCCGCCTTCGTGGTGAAGAACACCGCCGAGCAGGACAGCCTCCGAGCCCACCACTCCGGCAACGCCGCCAAGCTCGTGAGCCTCGCCGCCGCCCGCGAGCGCCGCGCCACATGGGCGCTCGCTCCGCAGGACATCCCGCAGCCGGAATTCCTCGGCGCGCAGCTCCTCGCAGACTTCCCGCTGCACATCCTGCGCGACTACATTGATTGGACGCCCTTCTTCCACACATGGGAACTGCGCGGCGTGTATCCCTACATCCTCACGCACGAAAAATACGGCGAGCAGGCGCGCAAAATCTTCGAGGATGCCAACGTGCTCCTCGACAAAATCATCGCGGAGAAACTCCTCATCGCTCGCGCCATCTACGGCTTCTTCCCCGCGAACTCCGTAGGCGACGACGTGATCGTGTGGACCGACGAAACGCGCACCACCGAGCTGAAGCGTCTCTATTTCCTCCGCCAACAAGTCGAGAAAACCAACGACACCCCGTATCGCTGCCTCGCCGACTTCATCGCGCCGATAGACGCCGCCGCGACCACGCTCGGCGGGCCTGCCAATCAACCATCAACCATCAACCATCAACCTCCCAAAGATCACATCGGTGCCTTCGCCGTCAGCACCGGCTTTGGCCTGCCGAGCCTCATGTTTAATTTCAAAGCCGATCACGACGACTACAACGCCATCATGGCCGAGGCGCTCGCCGACCGACTCGCCGAGGCTTTCGCCGAATGTCTCCACGCCCGCGCCCGCCGCGAATGGCGTTACGGCAAGGACGAGCAGCTCACCCGCGACGACCTCATCGAGGAAAAATATCGCGGAATCCGCCCCGCGCCCGGCTACCCCGCGTGCCCCGATCACACGGAGAAAGGCACGCTCTGGGAGTTGCTCGATGTGAAGGCCAAGACTGGCATCGAACTCACCGAGAGCTTCGCCATGTCGCCCGGCAGCAGCGTGAGCGGCTTCTACTTCGCGCACCCCGAGTCCCGCTATTTCGCTGTGGGCAAGCTCGGCAAAGATCAGCTCGAAGAATACGCGAAGCGCAAAGCCATCCCCCTCGCCGAAGCCGAGCGCTGGCTCGGCCCGTGGCTGAATTACTGAGGGCACCCCGAAGCGCTTTAATGTTTTTTTAACACAACGCGGCCTCCGCTTAATTAGCGGCCTGCTGGGTGCGAGCGCATGGTGGAGGCGTCATGCACACCACGGATTTCATCCAACTCGCACTCTTCCTCGTCGCTCTCATCGCGCTCACTCCGCTGCTCGGCGGATTCATGGCGCGGGTCTTTGCCGGGGAGGCGCATCTTTTCACAAAACCACTCGGCTGGCTGGAGCGGCTGATCTACCGCAGTAGCGGCGTGGACGGTGCCAAAGAGATGACGTGGCGCGGATACGCGGCGGCGGTGCTGGCATTTAACGTGGTGGGCTGCGCGCTGCTCGTGGCGATCCTCATGACGCAGGCGTGGCTCCCGCTAAATCCCGAAAAGCTCGCCAACGTGCCGCTCGATCTCGCGGTGAATACGGCGGTGTCCTTTATGACGAATACGAACTGGCAGGCGTATTCCGGCGAAAACACCATGAGCTACTTCACACAAATGGCGGGGCTCGCCGTGCATAATTTCACCAGCGCCGCCACGGGCATCGCAGTGGCTCTGGCACTCACGCGCGGGCTAGCCCGCAAAAGCATGGCGACCATCGGGAACTTCTGGGCCGACCTCACGCGCTCCACGCTCTACG
>JAYVQK010000142.1:0-27457 GCA_043757005.1 Verrucomicrobiaceae bacterium | reverse complement strand
ACAATCGGCTCTGATTGTCGGACAATCGGGCCTGATTGTCCGAGCACAGAAGCTCTGGTGTCGGAGCAAGCCCTTGCAGAATTGCGATTTAGGTCATTTTGGCGTTTTTTGACCACTTTCCGTCCTCGCGGCGGCTCGGCGCGCAGGGAGGGCGTTTCTTTTTCCAAATGAAGCCCGCTACTTGGGGCTCTGGGCTCAAATGGGGCGACCCGAATCTGCGCTGGGGGAGCCCGAGCGTTCTCTTAGAGCCCGGTGACCCCGGCTATGTCGCCCCTGCGCCCACACTTTCTCCTCAGACCAAACCAAAACACAAAAAGAACACCATGAAACTTGATTATATCCCACAATCCTATGGCAACCTAGAAGCGTGGCTCACTAAACAAAACGACGTGCTCACCGCCGTCCTCGCCGCGACCATAGACATGAGCGTCGCCGAACGCGCCGCCTTCCTAGCCGCCGTGGGCGTGATCCTGCCAGCCGTGAGCGAGATCGTCGCGCTGCAAGATCAGATAGAGGCAAAAACGGCTGGCTTCCAAGACATCCTCGACGCCCAAATCCCCATCCTGCGCGCCACCATCAAACGCGGCAAGACCAGCCCCCACTGCACGGCGGAAGTGCAGACCAATCTCGATTGGGTCGCCCACGCGCCGAATCTAGACCCGGAAAATAGCCGCCCCACCATCACCGTCACCCCCCAGCGCGCCCGCGTAAAGATAGACGGACGCAAACCCGGCTTCGAAGCCGTGAGCCTCTACAGCCGGATAAAAGGCCAAGTGCAGTGGAAACTCATCGCCGTGCGCAAACGCAAATTCCCCTACTACGACGAGTCCCCCCTCGCCGTCGCCGGCCAGCCCGAAGTGCGCGAATACATGGCCATCGGCGTAGTGAACGACGAGGAAGTCGGCCAGCCAAGCGAGATCATCGAGGTGGTGTATGCGGGCTGAGGGTAAAACCGGGAATCACCGCTAAATTGGGCACGCTCTACTACGCGGATAACCTCGACATCCTCCGCCGCTACATCGCCGATGAATCGGTGGATCTCGTGTATCTCGATCCGCCGTTTAATTCGGCGGCGAATTACAACGCCTTCTTTCAGGAAAAGGATGGGACGGCGGCGGCGAGCCAGATCAAGGCGTTTGAGGATACGTGGAGCTGGAACATCGAGGCCGAGGCAGTCTATCGCGAGCTCACGGAGCAGCCGGGGAAGGTGAGTGAGGTGATGCAAGCCTTCCGCACTTTCCTCGGCAGTAACGATATGATGGCCTACCTCGCCATGATGGCCCCGCGCCTCGTAGAGCTACGCCGCGCGCTAAAGCCGACGGGCTCGCTGTATCTGCACTGTGACCCGACGGCTTCGCATTATTTGAAGCTGTTGCTGGATGCGATCATGGGAGCGGGTTCATTTCGGAACGAGATTGTGTGGAAACGAAGGACGGGGAGTAGTAGCGCCGTTCACGGCTCGAACAAATTTGGCGTCATCAATGACTCAATTATGTTTTATGCGAAGTCGGACAAAACTGAACTCCATCCGCAATACTCATTCGATGCGAAGGGATACAAAGAATACGTCGAGAAATTCTTTCGCCATGTGGATGAAAAAGGACGACGATTCCAGATCGACAATCTGGCAAATCCTGCCCCGCGTCCGAACCTCATGTATGAATACAAAGGGTATAAGCCACCTCGGAACGGCTGGGCTATTTCTAAAGAGAAAATGGAGCTGTGGGACAAAGAAGATCGTCTCTGGTTTCCTGTAAATAAAGATGGTCGAATTCGTAGGAAGCGATTTTTGGATGAGCTGAAAGGAAAACCAATTCAAAGTATTTGGGACGATATTGAACCAGTAGGTGCGCAAGCAGCCGAGCGCCTCGGCTACCCCACACAAAAGCCCGTGGCTCTGCTGGGGCGGATCATTTCTGCCAGCAGCAATCCCGGCGATGTGGTGCTCGATCCCTTTTGCGGGTGCGGGACGACGATTGATGCGGCGGAGAAGCTGGGGCGGCAGTGGATCGGGGTGGACATCACGCAACTCGCCACCTCGCTCATCAAGAGCCGTCTGCGCGACACCTACGGCGAGAAGCTGGAGATCAAGACCGTGGGCGAGCCCGTGACGCTGCAAGACGCCATCGCGCTGGCCAGCAAGGAGGGGGAGAACGACAAGTATCAATTCCAATGGTGGGCGCTCGGCCTCGTGGGCGCGCGCCCCGTGGAACAAAAGAAAGGGGCGGACGGCGGGATAGATGGCAAGATCCTCTTCCGCGACGACCCCCGCGCCGCCAAGCCCGAGCAGATCATCCTTTCCGTAAAAGGCGGGAAGCTAAAGGCGGACGACGTGCGCGCGCTCGGCCATGTGGTGACGCGGGAGAAAGCCGCCATCGGCGTGCTGATCTCGCTCTATGAAGCCACGGATAAGATGCGCGCCGACGCCGCAAGCGCGGGCTTTTACACCCACAAAGTGAACGGCCAACAATACCCGAAGCTGCAACTCGTGACGGTGGGCGAGCTGCTCGATGGCCATGGAATCGCTCGCCCGAGCAGTAGCGCCGCGACGGATGAGACCTTCAAACGCGCGCCAAAGGCAAAGGCGAAAGGCGGGGAGCAGGGGAGGCTGTTGTAACAGTGAGAGGAGGGGCGGTAGGATACCGCCCCTTTCCAGCCCCGCGCTCGCAAGAGGGCGGGGCTTTTCGGGCTCTACGGTTTTTTGAGGGAATTGTATCCGGCGGATTAGTGCCCTTTGTGGGCACTGGTGCTGGGGGCATGAGGTTTCCCGAGGAGTTTTAGGCGGGCCCACCACAGCCACGGCGAGCGCACTCCGCGCGTGCGGGCCTCGGCGAGTAGCTCGCGGAGCGGTGCCCATTGGTGGAGGAACATCGCGTCTTTCACGCCCGCCAAGATTGCGCTGTGCGGGGAGAAGCCCGCTACCGCCGGATCGAGCCCGCGCGCCGCGCACCATTCGGCGAAGGCAAAGCGGGCGCGCACTTCGCTGCGGATGCGGCGGGCGTGTTGCGTCACGGCGGAGCCCGCGCGCCAAGTCTTGTCGAGCACCACGCTGTCGCTGTGTGTGAAGCGCGAGAGCATCCCGCACTTCACCCAGAAATCGCGGTCTTCCATCGGCTCAAAGCCTGGCACGAAACCGCCGACTCGCGCGTGCAGCTCACGGCTCACAATCGCAGCGCCCGGCGTGGTGATAATCGCCCGCCGCCAGCAAGCACGCGCTGGCAGCGGCGGCTCGCCCACGGCGCTCGGCACGCCGTGCAGCGTCGGTTGCGCAGGCGGCTCTTGGCGGAGCAGCACGCGACCGTAGGCCACGCTCGCATCGGCAGACTCGGCAGCGGGGATGAGCGTCTCTAGCGCATGAGGGAGGAGCACGTCGTCGGAATCCAGAAACAGCAACCACCGCGCATCGCCCGCGAGTTTCGCACCTTCATTGCGAGCGCGCGAGACGCCGCCATTTTCCAAGCGCACCGTGCGGATGGAGGCACCGAATTTTGCAAGCACCTCGGGTGTCGCATCCGTGCTGCCATCGTCCATCACGATCACAGCGACAGCCCGCTGAGTCTGCGCCAGCGCGCTCGCCACAGTAGCCTCCAGCCACGGAGCGGAGTTGTAAGATGGGATGATGATGGCGGCGCTCATCAGTCGAGTTGGGATTTGATCTGCCACCCCGCCGCATCGCGACTGCGCCGCACAAGCGAGCAGCGTGAGAGGAGGCCGAGCCGATGCGCGACCTTCCGCCAAAACCAACCGCGCGGCAGCTTCGCCAGCCTCCGTAACCCATCCCGTAAGCCGCCCGGCAACGCCCCGCCGTGCTGCGCGAGGGCACGCCGTGCCTCATCGTAGTAGCTCTGCGCCTGCTCCACGCTCCGTTGTGCTCCGTGCAGACGGAAGACGGCGAGCGGTGCATCGAGCGCGTAAAGCTCCGCGTGCTCAAAGAAGCGCGCCCACAACTCGAAGTCGCCGGCGAGCCGGAACTGCGCATCCAACCGTGCGTCCGCCTTTTCCCACAAGCTCCGCCGCCAAAAGGTGGACTCCTGCTGAATCCACCCCTGTGTGAAGTGGCTGCCGTTTTGCAGATTCTCCCCGCTCAAGAATCCCCGCTTCGTGTAGCCCGTGCGCGCGTGCGCTCGGACGACTCGCCCATCCCGATCTCCCACAAGCGAGTGCGCGGTGGTGAGCCACTCGATCTCGCTGAAGCTGGCGAAAATCTCCTGCACCACCGAGAGCGCGCCGGGCAGATAAAAGTCGTCGCTATTCAGCCAAGCCATCACATCGCCCGTCGCCCGAGCGAAGCCTTTATTCACCGCCTCGTATTGCCCGCCATCGCGCTCAGAGACCCAATACGTGAGCTGGTTCTCGTAGCGGCGGATGATGTCCACGCTGCCATCCGTCGAGCCGCCATCTATCACGATCAGCTCCAAGTTTTCGCACCGCTGATCGAGGATCGAGCGAAGCGTCGTTTCGAGGAAAGCGGCTTGGTTAAAAGACGGGACTACGATGCTGAGGCGTGGACTAGTCACGGTTTCAGGCAAACTGCGGGATTGAAAAAGCGGGGTCGTCTTTGCGGAGGAAAAAGAAATCCATCTGCCAGAGCAACCCGTCGCGCGTGCGACTGAGCGGGTCGGCGATGTCGGCGCAACGGAAGCCGAGGGTCTCCAAGTGCGCGCACATTTCGTGGAATCGCAACGCCTGCGAGTTGAGCTGGAAGTTATAGACCTCCATCACGATGAGGCTCGTATTTTTCAACGTCTCCGTCGCTCCCGCGAGGATGGGGAGCTCGAAACCATGCGTGTCGAACTTCACCAGGAACGGGCCGGGCAAATTGCGAGTGCGGACTTCGTGATCGAGGGTAGTCATCGGCACAGCACGGGTCTTTGGCCCAGCCTGCTCGGAGAGGCTACTACCATCGAGATCACCAGCGACAGCGAAGTGCGCCTCCCCGACTTCCGCTCCTGCGGCAGCGGAGACAAAGTCCACACCCGCGCGCCCAGCGCAAAAGGCCTGTAGTTCCTCCGCGCGCTCAGTGAGTGGATCCACCAAAAGCGCACGAGCATTTGGGAACAGGCTGAGACCGATCTTCGCCCACTGGCCGTTCGATGCACCGAGATCGAGGATCGTGCCGACTTGCACGCCCTTTGTGCGCATCCGCAACAAAGCCTGACTCATGACGAAGGGGTGACGCGGGACTGGATGCGAGCGCAAATCGAGACCGAGGTGATGCAGAAATCGGTTCGCAAATTGGATCAGTTTTTTTTTCACAGTTTAAAGGCGGATACGATTTTGAGTGTGGAGCATTGCCGAGCAATTCAAACGCGTAATTGGCTGAGGGCGATCTTCACCTTCCCGCCATACTTCGCAAGTAATGCGCGGTAGGCCGCGCCGCGCCAATTCAGCGGCCCGAAACGATGCACACGATCCAGCTCCAGGCCTGCGCTGGCGAGCGCCGCCGTGACATCGCGGAAGGCCGCGCCCCACTCCGGCCCGGCGTTCTTTTCTACAAAGGCGCAGATCTCCGCGTTGCGTTTGGGATTCCCGCTGCCCGTCTTGTGCGCTTCGTGAAAGCGGTAGATCGAGAGCGCGTGCGGGATCACGGTGAAAATTCCGCGCTGGCTGGCGCGAAAGAACCACTCCCAATCGAGCACGAAATGTAGCTCGGCATCCAGTGGCCCTGTCTGCTCCCACAGCGCGCGAGTCCAGAACGCACTGGGCTGGAGGATGCACGCGCGCGTCTTGATCCGCTCGGGATCAAACGTATCCGCTGGCCAAACTGCCGCACGATTTGACCCCTCGAAATGAGCAATAGTGCCGCCAAACGCGAGGTGCGGCTTTGTCGGGTCGCGTAAAATTTCCACCGCTCGTTCGATGGCGCATGGCAGATAGTAGTCGTCACTATTCAGCCACGCGAGGATGTCGCCCTTCGCGAGTGCCATGCCTTTATTGATCGCGTCCGCCTGCCCGCGATCGGGCTCGGAGACAAGGTGCGTGATCGCGCTGCCAAAGCTGCGAACGACCTCCGCCGTGCCATCCGTGCTCCCGCCATCTATCACGATGATCTCCAGCCGCGCGCAGCCTTGGCCGATGATCGAGGCCAGCGTCTGCCGGATAAATCGCGCCTGATTCAGCGTGGGGACGACGATGCTGACGAGGGGCTGGCTCATGAGCAGGCGTGGTTTGCGATTTCTAAAAAGCGCGCGCCCACTTCCACGATGCGCGCCTCCGCACGCTGGCGGGCCTCCGCCTCTCGCGCGGCTTGGATGCCCGCTGGCAGTGCATCCCACGCGCTCGCGAGCTGAGTGGCGAGAGACTCGGCGGAGTCGCGTTGGAAGAATTGCGCGCCCGGCGGATTCTGTTCCTGATGCACTTCGATGTCTGAGAGGATGCTGGCTTTCCCCAAGACACGCGCATCCTCCACCACCGTGCTCCAGCCCTCGAATAGCGACGGCTGCACGACGGCCAAGCTGCGCCGCATCATCTCGATCTGCGCCCGCCGCGCGACATGGCCCACGAGCATCACCTGCGCGGTGAGGCCGGAGCGGTGGATGGTTTGCAGCACGACGTTTGCATAATCGGGATCGCGGAAATCCACGAGCGCCCCCGTGCAAATAATGGCAGGACGTATGCCACGCGCTGCGAGCAGCCGCAGCGCCTCAAAAAGGATGAGGTGGTTTTTGTGTTTCCAAAATTGATTACACACCAAGAAGAACCGCTCGGGCAGCCAGCCGAGATCGTCTCCAGCGTAAGGCGCATACCAATCAGCGTTCGGAAAAGTCGCGAACCGCAGCACCTCCACCTTGCTGCTCTGCGCGGGGAAAATGCGGCGGAAATCCGCCGCCGCACTTTCACTACTGAGGACGACGCGGGGCGCTTCCTCCACGAGCTGCGCGATGCCGCGCTCGCGTTTGACGATTTCCTTTTCTGGAAAGAGATGCGGCAGGTGGCGGTGTTGGAAATCTGGAATCCACCCCGCCCAGCTTGCACTGCCGAGCGCGCTGCCCAGCGGCAGCGAGACGCCCACGTTGTAGTGATTATCGTAGGTCAGCGGGTAAATGAAACGCGTTGCCGACTCGCGCACTGCGGCGGCAAAGCTGGCGTTTTCGCGGCGTGTGAGACGCTGGAGCAGCGTGGATCGGCGGCTCGCTGGCACTTCGTGAAGCGAGTGGACTTGGCCTTTCATCGTCTCCCAATCCGCACGCTGCGAGCGCCCGTAAAAAAGCGAGACGCGCGCCGCCTGCTCACTCGCTGCCGCGATGGCGCGGATGAGATTGCGGATGTATTCCGTCCCGCCTGCCCAGCCCGCGCCGCCCTGCGCGACGAGCCCGATGTGCGGATGCGGCTTCACGCGATTCCCAGCTCCGCGCGCGCCCAAGTCGCGACCTGTTTTAGCCCCTGCTCCAGCGTCACGCTCGGAGTAAAGCCGAGCGCCGTGAGCTTCGAGATGTCGGCCCGCCAATTCAGCGGATCGCCCTGCCGCACACTGCCGTCGAAACTAGCGGCCACCGAGATTTCCAGCACGCTTGCAAGCTGCGCGGCAAGTTCGCTGATCGTCGTCTCCCGGCCTGTGGAGAGATTGTAGATTTCCCCCTCGGCGGGCGCTTTCTCTGCCAGCAGAACGAGCGCGCGTGCGACATCTGCGGCGTGGATGAAATCGCGGCTCTCCCCGCCCGTGCCGCGCAGCGAGAGGGCGCGAGTGGTGATGAGTCGCTCGCAAATATCCCACACCACCTGCCGCCGCAGCCCCGGCCCGTAAGCGGAAAAAATCCGCACCGAGAGCGATGGCACGGCGTAGATGCGCGCGAACTCTTGCGCGATCAATTCGCACTGGCGCTTGTGAAAGCCGTAGGGCGAAAGCGGCGAGAGATGCTGGGTCTCGGAGACGGGGAGCGTCTTGGGATTCCCATAGACCGCTGCGCTGGAGAGGAAGAGGAAGCGGCACCGTGGAGCGCAGCGGCGAAGCGCGTCGAGCACCTCGAAAGTGAGCACCGTGTTGTCGCGGAAATCCGCTGCCGGGTCGTCCATCGAGAGCGGCACCGAGGCCCGCCCAGCCGCATGGATGCAGGCGTCGGGCTGCTCTGCTTTTAAAAGAGCATCCAGCGCGCTACTCGGCAGCTTCATCCGTTGGTAGGTGAATGGGATGCCGAGTTGCGCGTTCTCCGGCGGGAGATCGTCCACGCCGATCACGCTCCATCCGTCTTTAGAAAACTGCCGTGCAATCTGTCGCCCGAGGAACCCTGCGACGCCGGTGATGAGCACCTTTTTCATCGCTCCACCTCCACGAGTGGCAATGCGTTCACCATCGCTGCCTCTGCCTCAAACGTCGGAAAGCTCAATGTGCCATCTTCATTCCGCGCCTCGCGGAAGCCACGGCGCACGTAGCCCTCCGCCACCGTGAGTGCACGGAGCGGCGCGCGCAGCAATTCGCGTCGCACAAAGAAGGCGTTGTTCCCCGCGCTGTTTGAGCCCACGAAGGCCATGCCTTTTCTCCGCCCAAGCGCGACGAGTGCCGCCAGTGATGCGCCATAGTAGCTGTGCGAATGATGCGCCTGCGCCCGCTGAAATGCTGGGTCGTAGGGCACCGTGACCGCGCGCTCTGGGCCAAAGAGCGAATTGTATTCTGCCACGACAATGGAGGGTTGCACGGCGGTGATCGCCTCCCAAACCCAGTAGTCCACGCCATCAATATCCACCGAGAGCAGACCGATCTCGCCGCTCAATCCCTGCGCACGGAGTAGGTCGTTTATATTTTCGCGGGTGATGAAAGCGGACGCCGCCTTGAGCGGATACTGCCAGTAGATCGGGTCGCGTCGGATCACCGCGATATTGGCCTCGCTCCCGTCCAGCACGAGCCCGCTCCAGCCAGCATGGGTGAGCAGCCAGCGGGTATTCGCCTCCGCGTAAGTCTCCACGCCAAACTCCACGAAGACCTTACTCTCCACCACCACGTGCCGCAGCAAATGGGCGAGGATGCCGTCTTCGCCCCATTGTGAAAAAACGCGAAATTCGTTTTCCGCCAGCGTGCCATACCCGCCGAGCGCCGCTGTCTGTCGCGACTCGATACGACCGAGCGCCTGGCGCACGAGCGCGGTGTCGCGCTGGAGCTGCTCGGTGCTTTTCCAGATCGCAGCGAGGCGACGCGCTGCACGGTGAAAGGGTTCGAGAAAATTCATGGTGCGATGTTTTTCACGACTGTCGCCGGATTGCCAGCCGCGACCGCACCAGCGGGCACATCGCGGGTGACGACGCTGCCCGCCGCAACGACGGCGTTTTCGCCGATGGTGACGCCTTTCAAAATGATCGCGCCAAAGCCAATCCACGCGCGAGCGCCGATGCGTATAGGCGCGCAGGCAATCTCGCCGCGTTCACCGTGGCGATGCACGGAGGCGTAGTCGGCCACGCGCGCGGCGGGGTCGAGCGGGTGGCTGTCGTTATCGAAAATCTGCACGCCATGCGCGAGGAGCACATCCGCTCCGATTTCGATGCCCGCCGCCGCACTGAGCAGACAGTCGTCGCCGATGTATGCACCTGCGCCGATCTCGATGCGGCCAGCGCCAAATTTTTCCACACGCAAAAGCCCGCGACACACCACCCGCTCGGCAAGCGTTATGCGCGCTGGCTCTGCGAGGCTATTGATGCACCAGGAGTTTGGCCCAAGCAGGCAGTCAGCGGCCACTTGCGCGCTGCGGGTGAACTGCTCCCAAGCGATTGCAGCACGATACGAAGGCGTCCATTTTCCAAAGAATGGGCGGCGGCGCGGGCGGGCGTAGGCGAGCCCATCGGCAAAAGCGTGGTCGCGGTCAATCGGCATAGGCGAGGCGTTGGTAGCGGACAAATGGGAGCGGCTGGCGTGTGATGAGCGCAGTGCTCACGTCGGCATTTTCATCCTGCGCCCATAGCTCCTCGGGTGCGCGCTGCACCCATTGCAGGAAGTCCTCGGGGTCGGGCGTGAAGCCTGTGCGCAGCAGGGCGCAGCGTTGCGTGAGGTAAAAGGCGACGGCGGCGGCGCTGCGTTGTTGCTCATTCAGCGTGAGCGATCCGGCGAGCGCGGCAGCGATGAGGCGGAAGTATTCCTCGCTCGAATCCGGCACCCACACAAAGCCGAGTGACTCGTAGTAGCAGCGCGTGGAAAGCAGCACCGGCTTGCCGAGCATCGCCGCTTCGATGCCGACGGTGGAGGTGTGCGGCAGGACGACGCGCGCGTGGTGGAGGATGTCGTAGGTGCTGATTTCTTCCTCCGCTGCGACGAAACGGAAGCGGTCGCCGAGGTGGCTGAATCGCTTAATGATCGGCGCGTAGCTGTCCGTGCTTTTGAGATTTTCCCGCCGCTCGATGGGGTGCTGGCGGATGCAAATGGAGGCGGTCGGATGCGTTGCGACCCATTCCAAAACGGCGATGAGCCAGGCATCCACGGAGGCGAATAATTTTTGCCGCGAGAGCGCCGCTGCATCCCAACGGATATTGAGTGGCACAAGGATGTCGTAGTGTCGCACGGCCTCGCCGCTGGCCGCTGCGAGCTGGTAGCCGAGGTCGTCTTTGGCGCTGGCTCGGGTGGCGAGTTCGCTCGTTGCGCGGGCGATGAGACGCTCGCGCGAGGCTGGGGAGTTGCGCTCTCTTTCCGCGACGAGGCGACAGACGAGCGGCATATCTTCGAGATGCGTGGTGACGCAATCGTGCGAGAAACGCAGCAGCCCTTTGCCGCTGTCGTAGGTGGTGAATCCGATGCCGAGTTCCTTGAGGATCGCGAGGTAGATGCCGCTGAATCCGTAGATGCCGCCGGGGACGAGCACCCAGCCGAGCCCGCTGCTGCGTAGCGTGCGCCGCACGACGGCGATGTGCCGAGCGAGTGCGGCTTCAGCGTGCGGCTGCTCCGCGCTGAAGTCTCCCGCGCGCTGTTCGCCGCGCATTTTCCAAATCGCATTTTCATGCAGCAACCTCGCCGCGAGTGCGCGATCTTCGGGCGTGCAAGGTTCCTCGTTGCCGCTGGTGACTTGTTGCACGGCGAAGCCCGCTGGCAGTGCCGCGAGCACTCCGGCGAGCGCCTCGTTGTGGGTTGGCTTTTCGGCATTGCCGATCACGTCGCTAAAGTCGCTGAGGGCTGTGACTGCACAGCCTGCGCGCAGGAGCATGAGCCCACATTCGAGGCTAAAAAATGGCACGGCTGTCGAGAGCCAGGGCGTCACGAGCACGCCTACGCGCTGCGCATCCGCTTTGGGTGTGTGTTTTACGGGCCACGCGGCGAGGCGCTGGCGGAAGGCGGCGCACATCGTCACGAAGGCATCCGGCCTTGGTGGGCGTGGGCTGAGAAGCGAAGTGATGAATCGTGGAAGTGCCATCAGCGTGGAGCGGCGAAGAGTTCAGCGAGTTTCCAATCCATCTCGGTATCTATATCCACCGAGCGCTCGGGAGCCATCACGTAGCCGAGCGCGGTGGTGGGGAAAAAAGTGCGGCTGGCGCGCAGCGTCGCGGTGCGGGTGAGATAGATCGCGCCATTGAGCGCATAGACTGGCGGCAAATCCTGACGCCGCGCGCTGGGCGTCCCAGCGCAGGGGAGCAAGCGACCCTCGGGCGATAGTTGCTGGAGCCATTGCGGATGATGTTTTGCCGGGGCGACGCTCACGACGGCGTCGGCATCGCTGGCGGCAAGTAGGGCGGCAGCGCGCTGAATATCCTCAGCCGTGCGGAGCGGCGAAGTCGGCTGGAGGAGCAGCAACCAAGCGGGTTCCCAGCTTTCGCGTGCAGCGAGAAGATCGAGCGTGCCCAGCGCGACATCTATCATCGGCGAGTCGTCGAGCGCCCATTCTGGCGGGCGTAGGAAGGGAACCTCTGCGCCGCCAGCTCGCGCGATTTCGGCGATGGCCTCGTCGTCGGTAGAGACGATCACGCGCGCGGCGACTCCGCTTTCCCGCGCCGCACGGATCGTCCAGTGGAGGAGCGGGGCTCCACAAAAATCGCGGGTGTTTTTGCCGGGAATTCCTTTGGAGCCGCTGCGCGCCGGGATCAAGGCGAGCACTTCATTTTGCAGCGGCGTCATGGTTGAACGGTGGCGAGAATTTCGGAAATGACGCGCTGTTGTTCGTCGAAAGTCAGGCCGGTGGAGCTTGGCAGGCTGAGCGCGTCGCGGTGCAAATCGCGCCCGGCAGCGCAGCGGTAAGACTGGCAACCTGCGAACGCCGGGGAGAGATGCAGCGGCTGCCAAAGCGGGCGCGTCTGGATGCCCCGCGCTGCGAGCTGGCGCAGCAGAGCACGGCTGCTCAGGCCGCACTGGGCCTCGTTCACCAGCACGGTCGAGAGCCAGTAGATGCTCTTCGCCCACGCGGCCTCGCGCATGAAACTGAGCGCGGGCACTTCGGCAAAAGCAGCGGCGTAACGCGCGGCGATGGCGCGTTTGATTTCGAGGAAGCTATCGAGCAACTCAAGTTGCGCGCAGCCCACAGCGGCTTGCAGATTCGTGAGCCGATAGTTGTAGCCGACGGCGTGGTGGACGTATTCGAGCGGGTCGTCCTTGGCTTGGGTGCTGAGATATTTCGCGCGCTCCAGCCACGCTTCATTCTTGGAAATGAGCATCCCACCGCCGCCGCAGGTGATGACTTTATTGCCGTTGAAACTGAACGCCGCTGCGTCGCCAAACGTGCCGACACGCTGCCCGCGATACTCGGTGCCGATGGCTTCCGCGCAGTCTTCGATCAGCGCGAGGCCGTATTTTTTTGTGATCTCGACGAGTGGATCGAGATGCACGGGATGGCCGAGGGCGTGGACGGCAACGAGCGCGCGGACTCGGCGGTGAGTGGCTTTGTTAAAGAGAGCGCCGTCGCGCCAGATACATTCCTCTTCACAAAAAGCACGCACGGCTTCGGGGTCTATCTGCCAGTGCTCGGACTCTGCGCCGATGAAGACTGGCCAAGCGCCCGCGTAGCGCACGGCGTTTGCGGGGGCGATGAAAGTGATGTCGGAAACGAGCACCTCGTCGTCGGGTTGCACGCCCGCCACAAGCAGTGCGAGGTGTAGCGCGGAGGTGCCATTCACCGTCGCCACGCCGCGTTGTGCGCCGACGTAGCCTGCGACCTCGCGCTCGAAGCGATCTACAAATGGGCCGACGGATGAGACCCAGCCGCTGCTCACACATTCAGCAAGATATTCCGCCTCGCGTCCGCGCAGCTCGGGCACGCTGAGTGGGATCGTCCCGGTCGTCGCCGGAGCACCGGGTTCAGACGACGTAAGCATCGGTGCGATAGCGGTCGGCGTGGGCGCGCATGAATTCGACGGACGCCGCGAGCCCTTCTTCCAGCGTGTGTTGCGGCTCCCAGCCGAGCAGCCGCTTGGCTTTTTCTGGCGAGGAAAGGAGGCGATCAATCTCGCTCGCGTCGGGCCGGATGCGCTCGTCTTTGCACACAATCGGGAGCTGCTTGCCGAGGATGGCGAGGATGCTTTTTGCGAGGTCGCCGACGGAGACTTCGCGGCCCGTTCCGAGCTGGATGACTTCGCCCGGCGCGGTGGCGGACTCAGCGGCTTTGATGAAGCCTTCACACGTATCCGCGACGTAGGTGAGATCGCGCGTGGGGTGTAGGCTGCCAAGGCGGATTTCTTTACCGGCGATTGCCTGCGAGATGATCGTGGGAATCACTGCCCGTGCGGATTGCCGAGGGCCGTAGGTATTAAATGGGCGGAGAATGACGACGGGCAAACCGAACGAGCAGTAGTAGGAATAAGCAAGCTGATCCGCGCCGATTTTACTCGCTGAATACGGTGACTGCCCGCGCAACGGATGCGTCTCGGTGATGGGGAATTCGCGGGCATTGCCATAGACCTCGCTCGTGGAAGTCTGGATGACGCGGCCCACGCCGAGTTCGCGCGCGAGCTGCAAGATATTCAGCGTGCCTTCGACGTTCGTTCGCACGTAGCTCAGTGGAGCTTCGTAGGAGTAGGGGATGCCGATGAGCGCCGCGAGATGGAAGACGACATCCACGCCGCGCATCGCCGCGCGAGTCGCCTCGGCATCGCGCACATCGCCGAGGAAAACTTGCACGTCCTCGCGGCGCGGAGATTGATCCAGCCAGCCCGCCGAGCCCGTGGAACTGTAGCGGACGAGTGCGCGTGTGGTGGCTCCGAGTTCCGCTAGGCGCTCGGTGAGATGGCTGCCGATGAAGCCGCCAGCGCCGGTGACGAGCACGGTTTTTTGAGACCAGTTCATGGGAGTTGGGAGTGATGGGTATCCACTGCGCCCGAGCGCACGTCGGCGTCGGCTTTGCGATAATCGTCCATCTGGCCTATATCGAGCCAGTATTCGTGGACGGGGAAACTGACGACCGTTCGCCCGCTCGCAGCGGCTGTGTTTATCAAGGTTGGCATATCGTAATTCGTATCGCGTGGGATGATTTCGCGAGCCTCAGGCTGTAGCAGATAAATGCCGGCGTTGACGAAATATTTCACCACCGGCTTCTCCGAGATGGCGACCACGCGAGCGCCCTCCGTTTCGACCACGCCGTAGGGCACGCGGAAGTCGTATTCGCGCACGCCGACCGTGATGTCTGCACGATGTTCGCGGTGGAAATCGAGCAGTGCAGCGAAGTCTATCCGCGTGAGGATGTCGCCATTGAGCACGAGCAGCGGGTCTCGTCCGGCTTTGAGTAAAGTGAGCGCGCCAGCAGTGCCGAGCGGCTTCTCTTCCAGCACGTAATCTATATCCACGCCGAACGCACCGCCGTCGCCGAAGTAGTCGGTGATCGCCGCGCTTTTGTAATGCGTGAGCACGCTGATGCGGCGGATGCCAGCGTGCCGGAGGCGCTCGATAATCAGCTCTAGCAAAGGGCGGTCGCCGACGGGGAGCATTGGTTTTGGAAGATCATCCGTGAGCGGGCGGAGGCGCACACCGAAGCCGCCAGCCATGATGACGGCGTGCAGCGGGAGCGCGCCGATCTCGACTAGCTCGGCGAGCGTGACGAGCCCAGCGACGCGCTGCTCGGCGTCGAGCAGCGGGAGCTGCTGGATATTATGCGTGCGCAAAATTCGCAGCAGCGTGGCGGCGTCGGTGCCGAGCGAGGCGGTGGTCGGTTGGCGATAGGGCGAGTTTAGTTTCTTCTCGCGGAGATGGACGACGGGCGTGGCGAGATCAATGCCGCTGAGGATTGCGCGCCGGATGTCGCCGTCGGTGATGGTGTCGAGTAGGTGCCCGCGCTCGTCGGTGACGAGCGCGATTTTGGCGCGGCTCGCCTCAATGCACGCGGATGCGTCGCGGATGGTGTGCGTCGGGCGGATGCAGGATTTTTGAAAGTCGAGACTCATGGCTGATCCTGAAAATGTTTGAAAAGAAGACGCGAATCGAGCGCGAGCGATTGGAGGCGTTCGACGATGATCGTTGCCGCATCGCCGCTGCCAAAAGGATTCACAAGACCGCTCAGACTTTTGCGAAAATTGGGAGCTAGTGCACGGGCGAGACCGGCGGTGATTTCTGTGCGCGAACAGGCCACATCTATCACGTTGCGAGCGCGGGTGCGGCCTTCTTGGCGGCGACCGATATTCACCACGGGCAGCTCGAAGGACGCGGCTTCGATGATGCCGCTCGAAGAATTTCCCACCATCGCGGCAGCAAACGCCATCGCGCTGAAGTAGTCGCGTGTGCCGAGATTGGCGACGGTGTGAGCGCGCGGATGCGTGGCGGTGAAATCGTGGATTTGGCGGATGATGGCCTGATGCCCGTGGTCGGCATTCGGGAGAGTAAAAAGAATCGGGCGATCCGTGGTGGCAAGCGCGGCGAGGAGTTCTTCAATGGGCTCGGCTCCTAGCGTCACGGGATGAAAGGTGACGAGTAGCGGTGGCTCGGCGAGCGGGAGCTGGTGGCGGGCGGCAAATTCGGCAAGCGGCGCGAGTTGCATCCCGCGCAGATGATCGAGCGCGGGTGCGCCGGAGACCGTGACGCGCCAAGGCTCCTCGCCCATTTGCACCACGCGGCGGGCGTAGCTTTCCGTGGCGACGAAATGGAGGTGCGAGAGCTTGGTGATCGAGTGGCGGAAGGCGTCGTCTATCGCGCCGAGCGTGAGCTCCCCGCCGTGGATGTGCGCTATCGGCAGGGCGAATGGGACAGCGGCGACAGCGGCGGCGTGCATTTCAAAACGGTCGCCGAGCAGCAGTAAAATATCCGGTTGGAGTTGTGCGTATGCTTCCGCAAAGGCGGCGGTTGCGAGGCCCATTGCGCGGGCGGTTGCGAGCGGCGTGTCGCTGTCTTGGGGTAGCGGGATTCTTGCGGCGATGGGGTAACCATCGCGCTCAATGGCCGTCACGGTGTTGCCAAATTTTTCTGCAAAGTGTGCGCCTGCGACGATGAGTTGGAGCTGGAGTCCCGGCGTGGCGACGATGCGCGCGAGGATGGGCTGGAGGATGCCATAGTCGGAGCGCCCGACGGTCACGACGGCGATTTTTTTCATACCAGCATCTCCCATGTGAGCGGCGTGCCAGCGGCGATGGAGTGGCGTGCGCGACGACCGAGGGCTTGCGGAAGCAAGGCTGGCGCTAGGCCGGTGCCGGGGCGGCGAATCGCGAGGGCGGCGGCATCCAGCACTGCGCCCGCCGCGAGATCGGTGACGACGATCACGCTTTTGCGGGCGACGGCGGCCATCGCGGCCTCACTTGCGGCGGGGATTTTTTGGCCGTCGCCGAGCGCGGCTTGCACGTTGCGAATGGCGGCGACCATCGCACGAAATTCCTGTGGCTCTAGCGACGCGGCGTGGTCGGGGCCGGGCAGTGTGCGGTCGAGGGTGAGGTGTTTTTCGATCACTTCTGCGCCGAGGGCGGCGGCGGCAATGGCGATCTCGCTGCCGAGCGTGTGATCGGAATAACCGACGGCGACGCTGAAGGCCGAGCGCATGGTGAGCATCGCGCGCAAGTTCACATCGGCGGGTTGTGCGGGGTAATTGCTGACGCAGTGGAGCAGCGTAACTTCGCAACCTGCGAGCGCGGCGAGCGCGGTTTCGACTTCGGCGAGGGTGGACATTCCCGTGGAGAGGATGACGGGTTTTCCTTTCGCGGCGAGGTGGCGGAGGAAGGGGAGATTGGTGATTTCGCCGGAGGGGATTTTGAAAAGCGGCAGGCCGAGTTGATCGAGGAAGTCGGCGCTGATTTCGTCGAAGGGTGTGGAGAGAAAGAGCAGTCCGCGCGCTTGCGAGTAGCGTTGGAGTTCCGCGTGCATCGGGTCGGACAGCTCTAGCCGCTGGAGCATGGTGAGCTGGGATTCTTCCGCGCCGGATGTGCGTTTTTGGTAGTCGGCTTTTGGGGCTTGGGCGGTGACGAGGCGCTCGGCTTTGAAGGTCTGGAATTTCACCGCATCTGCTCCGGCATCGGCGGCGGCGTCTATCAACTGACGGGCGAGTTCCGGCGAGCCGTTATGGTTCACTCCAGCTTCGGCGATGATGAAGCAGCGCGGAGTCATGGGTGGGCGATCTCCTTTTCCAGCATCTGCTGGCCTGTCTCGGGGCAGAGCCCGATGTCGCGGAAACCTGCACGCACATAGAGTTCGCGGGCGCGGAGATTGGCGGCGGCAACTTTGAGCATGACGCTGTGGATGCCGCTGCTGCGGCACCAAGCGAGCGCGTGATCGAGGGCGCGGCGCGCGAGGCCGCGACCGGCGGCAGGCTCGGAAATGAAGACGCCGAATGAAGGACGTGCAAAACCGGCGTCGAAACCACGCAGCATGAAAAAGCCGAGGAGCTGGCCTTTTTCACGAAACCCCCACCAGCGATCTGCGCGGCTTTCGCGGAGCTGTGTGGGTAGCGCGAGGAAGCGCGGCGCGTGGCGCAGATAGTCTGCGCTGGCGCTGGCGAGCAAGGCGGCGACGGCGTCCGCATCGGTCGTGGTGAGTTCCATGATTTCGGGTTCCGCGCTCAAGCGTGGCGGGCTCCTCGGCAGAGGATGAGGATGCGCCAGGCGCGCTCGTGGTTGTCGGCGACGACTTCGGCGGTGGTGAAGTGCTTGCGCAAATGGGCGAGAAATTTCTCCAGCGAATACCACTCGGGGAGCGGGTCGGGTTTCGGGCCTTCGACGCCGCGACCGTAGGGCATGAACTCCACCATCGCGGCATCCGTGGTGTAGCTGGCGAGCAGGCGGGCGACGAATTCAAACGTGTAGCCCTCGACCATGCAGAGGTGGTGTGTGATCGCGAGTGCAAGCACGAGGTCGCCCCGGCGCTCGACGCGTATGGCGCGCTCGCTGGTGAGCGGCTCGGTGATGTCGCGCACGGCGCAGGTGACTGGCAATGCGGTCTTATCCTGCCGGGCAAAAGCGTAGAGCAGCTCCACGGATGGCTCATCAATATCGAGCGCGAGCACCTCCGCGCCACGGCGGGCGGCGAAGAAGCTGAAGTAGCCTGCGTTGCTCGCGAGATCTATGACGCGCTTAGAAGCGAGCGACTCCATGACGCGCAGAATCGCGGCGGTGCGCTGGTCTGGCGGCGGCGAGTCGAGCTGCTCGTGCGACAGACTTTGGCGGGATTGGTAGGTGCCCCAGTAGGTCTCCTCGCGGCCCAGCGTCATGCCGAGAAGTTCGGCGCGCATCTCGCGCAGGAGCGTCTCGCGGGTGCTGAAATCCACGGCTTCCGAGGTGGGCGCGCTCTGTGGGCGCGGGAAAAACTGTTGCCGGATTTTTTGGCCGAGCTGGTGGATGGGACTGAGCCAACGTGGGAGCAGCGCATCGCCGAGGGAGAGCATCTCGCAATCCTCAATGCCGCCAGTGCGTTGCAGCGCGTGGCTGATGCGGGCGTGGCGACGATTGCGCGCGATGAGGCGAAGCGGGTTTAGAAAAAAGCGGCGGAATTGCGGCAGACCTTGGTCGGTGGTTTGCGGCGGGCGGAGCGAGCCGAGGTCGAGCCAGACGGGGCGGCAGCTTTCGATCTGCGCGAAGTTGCACGGGTGCCCGTCGCTGAGGGCGAGGCCGTGGCTGAGGAGGGCGAGATTGATCTCAATCCACGCCAGCGCGGCGTCGCGCAGCAGGCTCGTGGGCCATTCAAAACCGGCGGTGTAAAATCCGGCTTTGCGGTGCTCCAGCACAGCGGCGAAGCCTTCGAGCTGGAAATCCGTGCGCTCGGTGGGCACGAGCCAGCCGCCTTTCACGAGTTGTGTGATGAGCCCTGTGTCGAAGAGCTTTGGCAGGCGATCCATCGCGCCCGGATAGATTGCGCGGAAGATGCGGCCTTGCCATGAAAAGACGCGGCCAAAGTCGTCGCCGAGTTTTTCGGCGAGCCACTGAATTTCAGATTTTGGGATTATATTCATCGTGAGTGTTCCATGCGCCAGTGGCCTTCCACGAGCGCGGTGCCGAGATTGCTGGCGATGCTGTGGCCTGTCCCGAAAAAATCGCCCGCTGTGACGTGAAGTTGCGCGGCGTTTTCGAGGGAGTCGAGCGCGTCGGCTCCGCGCAGTTGGCCGAGGATGCGGTAGGCGATGCGGTAGGTGCCCTCGGGCAGCGGGAGCTTCGGGATCTGGCAGATGAAAGTGCCGCGCTCGGGCAGCTCACCGAACCAATCGCCTGCCAGCCAGTTGGCCTGCGTGAAGACGGGCGTGCCGTGCTGGGTGGTGATGCAGATGCGCAGGATGACGCGCGGAAAATCGCGCGGTGTCGTGCGGTGGAAGTGCAGGGCAAACTCCACATTTTCCCCCGAGCGGACGGTCGCCGTGCGGTGGCCGCTTTCATTGCGCAGCTCGATCTCCTCCACGCGTAGCTCGCCCGTGCCTTCGCGGTCGGTGCGGTCTTGGAGTCGCGTATTTTCCGGCGCGATGAGCCCGGCGTAGTGGGAGATGGCTTCGCTCTGTGTGCCTTCGAAGCTGAGCTGGCCTTGGTTTAGCACGATGCCGCGCGTGCAGAGGCTCTCGATGGTGGCGGCGTTGTGGCTCACGAAAAGCACGGTGCGCCCGGAGCCAGCGACCTCGCCGATTTTGCCGAGGCACTTGGTCTGGAAGGCGGCGTCACCGACGGCGAGCACTTCATCTATCATCAGTAACTCCGCTTCCAAATGCGCCGCGACGGCGAAGGCGAGGCGCACGCGCATTCCGCTGGAGTAGCGTTTCACGGGGGTATCTATGAATTGCTCCACGCCGGAAAACGCCACGATCTCGTCGAACTTCGCGGCGACTTCGCGCTGCGACATCCCGAGGATCGCGCCGTTCATATAGACGTTGTCGCGGCCCGTGTAGTCTTGGTGGAAGCCGGTGCCGACTTCGAGCAGCGAGGCGATGCGGCCTTTCATCCGCACGCGCCCGGAGGTGGGCGCGGTGATCATCGAGAGGATTTTCAGCAGCGTGGATTTGCCCGCGCCGTTGCGCCCGAGGATGCCGACGATTTGCCCGGCTTCTATATCAAAGGTGACGCCTTTCAGTGCCCAGAAAGCGTTGGGATCGCCCTCCAGCTCTTCTTTGCCGGAGATCCATTTTTTCCAGTCGGAGAAAAAGGACCGCCGGTCGAGCTGCCCGAGTCGGTAGCCTTTGGTCACGTTTTCGACTTTGATGACAGTGCTCATTTTTAAACGGCGTCCATCGCGCTTTGTTCGGTGCGATTAAAGAGAATGAGGCCCACGAGAAAGAGCGTGGTGCAGATGCAGAAGCTCACGGCGAACTCTGCGCGCGTGACGAGCCCGTGGCCGAGGAAAGCGCAGCGGAAGCCTTCGATGATGGGCACCATCGGGTTTAGCGCGATGAGGCTGCGGAGGTGAGCGGGCACGCGCTCCAGTGCGAAGATCACCGAGCTGCCATACATCCACACTTGCATCCCGAAGCCCACGATGAGGCCGAGGTCGCGGTAGCGGATCGTGAGCGAACTGACGATGAGGCCCACGCCGAGTCCGAGCATTATCACCATCGCGAGCATGACGGGGAGGAGTGCGATGCGCCAATTGGGGTCGAGGTGGATGGAGTCGCCGCAGCGCATCCGCCAGAGGTAAAAGGCGAGCCCGATGAGGAAGAGTGCGAACTGCACGGCAAAGGCGGCGAGGCTCGTGAGCGCATTGGCGAGGGGGATGGCGAGACGGGGGAAATACACTTTGCTAAAAAGCTGCGAGTTGCGGGTGAAGGTGTGGGAGGATTTATTGATGCAGTCGGCGAAGAAATTCCACGGCACGAGGCCGCCCATGTAGAAGACGAAATGCGGGATGTATTGCGTGCCGAGATTGGCCAATCGGCCAAAGAGAAAGCTGAACGCCACGGTCGCCAGCACGGGCTGGATGATGAACCACAGCGGGCCGAGCACGGTCTGTTTGTATTGCGAAGTGAGGTCGCGCCGGGCGATGAGCGAGATGAGGTCGCGGTAGCGCCAAAGCTCGCGCCAAGGCACCGAGAGCAGCCCGCGCCGGGGGATGATCTCTTTGTCCCAGCGGTCAACGCCCGACATTTTTAAAGAGATAAGGTGCCGCATTTCCCCCCGCGCTGTGGACGCTAGTGGACGAAAGATGTGCAGGTGTGCGGTGGTGAACCATGTAGCCGCCACCTTCCCGAGAGCGGCAAAAAAAGGCAAGCCTGCTGGGGTGCTCGGAGGGGCGGTGTCCTAGCGCCATTCCGGGCACATTCTCCTTTTCGCACTCGGGCGAATGAATACGGTGCGGCGTATGTTCAAGAAGCTCTCGCTCTCGCTGTTGTCGCTCGCACTTTTTCACGCGCCCTGCTCGGCGACGGATGCGGCTAAGAAGATTTTGTTTTTCTCGAAGTCGAGCGGCTTCGAGCACTCGGTGATCTCGTATAAAGACGGGCAGCCGAGCTATGCCGAAAAGATGCTGCTGGAGCTGGGCAAGGCGAATGGCTGGGAGTTCACGTTCTCGAAGGACGGCTCGAAGTTCGGGAAAGAGTATCTCGCGCAGTTCGACGCCGTCTTTTTCTACACCACGGGCGACCTCTGCTCGCCCGGCACGGATAAGCAGCCGCCGATGTCGCCCGCAGGCAAGCAGGCGCTCTTTGACTACGTGCGCGGCGGCAAAGGCTTTATCGGCACACACTCGGCGAGCGATACTTTCCACACGGATAATGAGGACAAAAAGGGGTCCGAGCGTTACCTGAACCACGGCGAAAAGGCCGATGCGTATGTGCGGTTCCTCGGTGGAGAATTCATCAAACACGGCGCGCAGCAGGTGGCGAAAAATACCGTGACAGACCCGAAGTTCCCCGGCTTTGAGAAGGTGGGGAGCGACTTCAGCTTTCAAGAAGAGTGGTATTCGCTGAAAGACTTCGCGCCCGACATCCATGTGCTCACGGTCATAGATGCGCCCGCGATGAAAGGCGTGGAATACCAGCGCCCGCCCTACCCGAATACCTGGGCGCGCATGGAGGGCAAAGGCCGCGTGTGGTTCACCGCCATGGGGCACCGCGAGGACGTGTGGACGAACCCGACCTTCCAACAAATCCTCATCGGCGGCGTGAGATGGGCGCTCGGCGAAGTAAAAGCCGAAGTCCCGCCCAATCTCAAAGCCACCGCCCCCGAAGCGATGACCAACCCGCCCTACACCGCCCCGCCAGCCGCGAAGAAGCCGTAGCGGCTACCGTTTAAATCCGCATCCTCTTGCCTCTGCAAAAGCCCGCGATTAGCACCAAGCCATCGCGCAACTGTCTCCTTCCATGAAGTCACCATTTCTTTCCCACATCCTCTGGGCTCTAGTAGCCATAGTCACCTTCTCCATCGGCTACTTCGCGGGCGATACACCGGGCTTGCGCGGAGCGACGGAGCCAACCTCCACGGCGGCGGTGGGTGGGAAAGACGGCAAGCTGGAAGAGCCCGGCCACAGCGCCAGTGAAAGGACTACAGCAGAGGCGCGCGGGCTCATCGTGCTCACTCGCGAACAGGCGCGCGTGCAGGCTTTCGCCATCCTCTCCGAGCCCAATCGCATCGCGCGCTTGCGCCACATCTGCGACTTGTTTGAGCACGTCACGGCGGAGAATTGGCGCGAGGTCAAAGAGGCGTTCCTGCTCCAGACGACGACGGAAGGGAGGCAGCACGAGACGGAGTGGTATCTCATGCTAGAGCGCGTCGGCGAAGTCGCTGGAGCCGAGGCCATGAATGACGCGCTGAAGACCGGCGAGCAAAACCAGATAGATCGCGCGCGCTCCTACTTCGCGGGCTGGGCCGGTGTGGACCCGCAGGCCGCGCACACGTGGTTCGACGCGCAGACGCCACTTTTGCAACAGCAGCTCCTCGGCACCCTGCTCAAAGGCATGGCTCTGAGCGACCCAAAGCAAGCCCTCGCCCTCGCGCTCACGCAGCCCGAGCGGCAGGCGATGGGCAGCATCCGGGGCATCGTCACCACGGCCATGCAGCACGGTGGCTTCCGAGAAGTGGAAGACCTGCTCGCCAGCGTGGCCAAGCGCGCGGACGTATCCGACGATGTAAAAAGAGCCGTCTTCGGCCCACTGCTCAGTAGCAAACTCCATAGCCTCAACACCGCGCAGGAACCCGGCAAGATCCTCGCATGGTTCGAGCCACACCTCGGCCAGAGCTACGTGAATACCGACAATACCGCCCTCATCATTGCCGAGGCAACCAAAGCAGGCGCACCGGCGGTGTTGGATTGGTTTTCAAAGCACGCGGATAAAATGTCGGAGGAACTAGTGCAGGTATCTGGCGGCTCGCTCGCGAGAGAATGGATGGCGAAAGCGCCAGAGCAGTTCACCGCGTGGATGGATGCAAATCTCCAGCACCCGCTGCACGAGGCAATGGCGGAGGTCACCGCTCTGTCTTTCCTCAATAATGAGCAGATCGAAGAAGCCCAGCAGTGGAATGCAATCATCCGAACCCCCGCAACGCGCGCCCTGCTGGAGCAACTCATCAAATCCAAGCAAGATGAGGTAAAGGCACGCACGAATCGGTCAAAGCCCGCGCAATAGCCGCGATAGCGGGTTCTATCGCGCACAGACTCACCTCATTTCCCGACGAGCTGCACGTCCCGAATCTCGGCTTCCGGCTCGCTCTCGGGCTGGTAATTGCCGGCACCCACGAGCCGCTCGAAGATGGGGGAGGCCATGAGGGTGGTGATGACGGCCATGATGACGAGGGTGGCGAAGAGTCCCTCGCTGATGATGCCGCGCTGGAGGCCGATATTGATGATGATGAGCTCCATGAGGCCGCGCGCATTCATCAGCACGCCGATGCCGAGCGCCTCGCGATTGCTGATGCCGGTGGCACGCGCGGCGAACCAGCAGGCGACGCCTTTGCCGACGACGGCGGCGACGAGGACGGCTCCGCACATGAGCCAGAGGAAGCCGGTATTCAGCAGGCCGATCTTCGTATTCAGCCCCGAGTAGGTGAAGAAAAGCGGGAGCAATAGCGCGACGGTGAGCGGCTGGATACGGGCGATGAGGTCGCGCGAGACGACGCCGCGTGGCATGGCCGCGCCCATCACAAACGCGCCAAAGACGGCGTGCAGGCCGATCATATCGGTAAAGAAAGCGCCGAGCGCCATGAGCGCGAGGGCGATGACGAGGCCGGCCTCGGTGAGCGCGCCATCCCTCACCAGCAGCCCTTTCGAGCGGTGGAGCAGCGGCTTTACTACGAGCAGTGTGAGGGCGACGTAGCCCGCGCCGCCCGCGATGTTCACCCAAGCGTGGCTCCAATTTTGATCGAAGCTGGCGATGACTACGGCGAGCAGGCACCACGCAGCGGCATCATCTATCGCGCCCGCGCCGAGGGCGACGGTGCCCATCGTGGTGCCGGAGAGTTTTTTGAAATGGATGATGCGCGCGAGCATGGGGAAGGCCGTGATGCACATGGACGCGCCGACGAAAAGCATGGCCTCGGTGAGCGAGGTTTTCTTGGGAAAAAGATCGGTGTAGTGGAAGAAGACCCAGGCCAGCCCGGCCCCGAGCACAAAGGGCGTGAGCATCCCCGCGAGCGAGACGGCGATGCTGCTCTTCATGCGCCGGGCCACGATGTCCATGCGAAATTCCATCCCGACGACGAACATATAAAGCGCGAGCCCGAGCTGCGAGGCGGGGAAGAGGTAGCTCTGTGTGTCGCGGAGGTGCTGCGTCTTATCCCACGGGAAAAGCCACGCCTGCGTCTCCGGTGCGAGTAGGCCGAAGAGCGATGGGCCGAGCAGCACGCCCGCGATCATCTCCGCCACGACTTGCGGCTGGCCAAAGCGCGCGGCTATCGCGCCGATGATGCGGCAGAAGAGCAGGATGACGGCGATTTGGAGAAAAAATTGAACGGCGAGATTGAGATTGTTCATTGGCGAATCTACGCACGTTACCCGAATGGGGCTGGTAACGGAAATAGACTTTCGCTATCGCACTCATGCCCATCCGGCATCACGCCCATGCAGCTCCGCCATCTCCGCTATTTCCAAGCCATCGCTGAGGAACTCAGTTTCTCCAAAGCCGCACGCCGCCTCCACATCGCCCAGCCCGCGCTGAGTCGAGCGGTGAAGGAGCTCGAACACCACGTGGGGGCCGAGCTTTTTGCCCGCAGTCGCCAAGGCGTAGAACTGACGGCGGCAGGCACGGTGATGCTGCACGAGACAGGCGTGCTGCTACAGCGTGTGGACGATGCGGTGCGGCGGGTGCAGCGGACGGCGGCAGGCGAGGAGGGCGAACTGCGCGTGGGCTACATCGGGCCGCCCACGCAGGCGTTCCTCGGGCGGCTCGTGGGGGAATTCCGCCGCCGCTACCCGCGCGTCTCCGTGGTGCTGGAGGAGCGCACGCCGGAGCGTGTGTGGGAGATGGTGGCAAAGGGGCGCTTGGCCATCGGCCTCACGCGCCCGGTGCTCTCGCAAAAGACGCACACCCTTTCCACCACCCTGCTGCGCAAGGAGCCGCTCCACGGCGTCTTTCTCGCCACGCACCCGCTGGCAAAAAAGAAGACCGTGTCCTGGGCCGCGCTGGCCGAGGAGCCGCTCATCATCCTCGCGCGCCGCGAAGGCGTGGGGCTGCACGATGCGATCCTTGCGGCGTGTCGGCAGGCGCGCTTCACGGCGAAGCTCGCGCACACGCCGAGCGTCATCAGCACCGTCCTCAGCTACGCGGAAGCAGGCGCAGGCGTGGGCATCATCCCAGACAGCGTGGCGCGACTCGGCACTGGCAGCCCGCTGATCTTCCGCTCGCTCACGCCGATCAGCGCGGTGGAGCTGGTGATGGTCTGCTCCGAGGGCGAGCTATCCCCCGCCGCGCGTGCATTCCGCGCCCTCGCGGCGGAGTGGAAAAAAAGCGGGCGACTGTGGAAAGCCTGACGCTACTCGTAGCGCGGCACGCTCGGGTCTATCTCCCGCGACCACGCATCCAGCCCGCCCGCGACATTCGTCACGTCGGTGTAGCCTTGCGAAAGGAGCCAGCCAGCCGCGCGAGCGGAGCGCCCGCCGTGGTGGCACTGGATGAGGAGCGACTCGCTTTTGTCCGTCAGCTTTTCTAGCGCAATAGCAGGCCATTGCGAAAGCGGGAGCAGCTCAGAGCCAGCGATGCGGGCGTGCTCCCATTCACCCAGCTCGCGCACGTCTATGAGGCGCGGCGGCGTGGGGCCATCGAGCCGGGCCTTCGTATCGCGCACGCTGATCTCGGGGACAAACATCGTGCTAATTCTCGATGGTGACGGGCGTGCCCACGTTCACATTCCGAAAGAAAGCCTCCGCCATAAATCCCGGCATCCGTATGCAGCCGTGCGACGCCGGGTAGCCCGGCAAGAAGCCCGTGTGCATCCCCACGCCGCCTGCTACGCGCATAAAAAACGGCATCCGCGCGCCATCATATTTCGCCCCCGGCGGCATCTTGTCCTTCTCGTGGTCAATGTCCTTTTGCACCGGCGCACCCGTCTGCGCATCCACGTAATCGCCATAGCGCGACGAGACGTGGTTCTGGTCTTTCTGAGTAATGCTGAAATTGCCGTTCGGCGTATTATGCCCCTCGCGCCCCGTGGAAAGGATCGAGACTCCGACGAGCTGTTCGCCTTTGTAAAAGTAAGCCTTCTGCTCACCGATGCTGATGCGGATGCGCGGCGGGCCGCTCACACTATCGCCATCCCAATACGACACGTTATCGAAGTTCATCCGCGAGGCATCCTGCTTTTGCGAACCCGGAGCCGGCACCCGCTTGCCGCCGAGATACACGGTATCGCTGCTCAGACGAGGATCGGTGGAGCATCCGGCGAGAAAAATGGCGGCTAGTGCAAAGGCAAAAATGGACTTCATGGCTACGGCTAAAACGCGGAGACGTAAGCCGAGGACCGAGCCAGCGTCAAGGCCCGCGCCTTGCCGGCAGTGACTCGTTCGGATTTTTTAACCACGAAAGCCCAGAGGCCCGAATCATTCCCCCTCCGTATCCTTCTTGTTTAAAATGGAGCCATGCCGCCCCCTCCGCCGTCGGACCTGCTTGGTGCTACTTGGCTAAACATTCGATATGCCCGCGACTCCGCAAAGCCGTCTGCAAGTTTCCGGGAGTCCCCAAGAAGCAATCAAGCGTTTGACACACTTCCTCGCCAAAGGGGGAAACCCTGCCAGACTTCACGTATGAAACGCGAATTTAAC
>JAYVQK010000141.1:0-7422 GCA_043757005.1 Verrucomicrobiaceae bacterium | reverse complement strand
GTGGGGGTGTAGGGTGAGGGGAGGGGAGGGGGCTGGTAGAGGGCGGGGAGGTCGGTGGGTTTTTCCGACATGGCGCGGTCGAGGAGGTTGGTGAGGAGTCGTTTGCGGATGGGTTTTTCGAGGATGTGTTGGACGCCGAGGAGGTAGGCTTCTTCTTCCCAGGGGCGGTGGGTTTGTTCGGTGTAGGCGATGAGGGGGCAGGTGGGGGCGAGGGCGCGGATTTCTTCGATGGCGCGGATGGCGAGGGTGTCGTTGGCTTCGAGGTCGAGGAGGACGATGTCCACTGCGCCTCGGGTGAGGAGTGCTCCGGCGGTGAGGGTGTCTTCTTTGGTGATGATGCGGCTTTGGCCGCCGTCGAGTGTGGCCTCGATGGCGCTGGCAAAGGCGGGCTGTCGTGTGATGACGAGGAGTGTTCTCATGGGGTGGTTTTAGGAAGAGCGCATGTTGGATTTTACGATGCGCATGATTTCGGAGTCGCTGGGGGTGGATGGGATGTTTTTTTGTTGGTTTGGCAAGTCCAAGTTGACGGTGGTGCCTTTGCCGGGGGTGCTGTGGACGGTGAGGTTGCCGCTGTGGAGGTTGGCGATTTTGCGGCAGATGGCGAGGCCGAGGCCGAAGCCTCGGTTTTCGTCGCCGGTTTTTTTGGTGGTGAAGTAGGGCTGGAGGATGCGGTTGAGGTCTTCGGTTTTGATGCCGGTGCCTTCGTCGGTGACGCGGATGCGGAGCCAGTCTATTTGGGGGTCGGTTTTGGCGAGGCGTAGGAGTTCGATGCGGATGGTGCCGCCTTCGGTGGAGGCGTCTATGGCGTTGGAGATGAGGTTGCCGAGGAGGCGGGAGATGAGAACTTTGTCCATGTGGATGGGGGTTTCGCCGGGGGTGTGGATGAGGTAGTGGATGGCTTTGCCTTTGCGGCGGTTTTTTTTGGCGAGGTCGGCGACGTCTTGGACGAGGACGTCGAGGAGTTCGGGTTGGAAGTCTGGGTGGAGGTGTTCGGAGAAGAAGAGGGCTTCGGTGATGTAGGCGCGCAGGACTTTCATGTTGCGAAAGGAGATGGGGGCGAGCTCGGCGCGTTCGCTGTCGGTGTCGGTGCCGTTGGCCATGAGCTGGAGGAGTGTGTAGATGGGGGTGGTGAGGTTGTTGAGGTCGTGGGCCATGCCTCGGGACATTTTGCCGAGGAGGTCGAGTTCTTGTGCGATGAGGAGTTGGTTTTTGAGGGAGGTTTGGTTGATGATGAGGCTGAGGTTGTCGGTGAGTTTTGCGAAGAGTTGGGTGTCGGTGCGGGTGAAGGGGTCGCCGGAGGTTTTTTCGCCGAGGAGGAGCAGGCCGATGGGCTGCTCTTCCACGCTGAGGGGGAAGGCGAGGCCTGCCGGGAAGGCGTGGAGGTCGGCGCGTGCTTGGGTGTGGAGAGCGGTGCTTTCGCGGGAGGTGTAGCGGGGGTTGAGGGTGAGGTAGGGGTTTTTGCCGCTGAGGAGGCATTGGAAGATGGGGGAGTCGCTGCGGAGGTCGGGGAGTTGTTCTTTGGGTTGTTCGGGGTGGGATTTGGTGAGGGTGAAGGCGCGGTTGGTCTGGTCGAGGAGGATGATGTGGTAGCTGCGGAGGCGGAGGGTGTGGGCGAGGAGGTGGTGGAGTTTTTCGTGGATTTCGTCGAGGGTGGTGATCCAGCGGGATTGTTCGATGAAGGCGTGCATTTTATCCTGATACTCGAAGTGGTCGCCGAGGATGCGGCGTTCGAGTTTATCGGAGGAGTCGTGGAGGAGTTTGGGGAAGAAGATGGAGGCGATGAGGGTGGTGATGATGAGGACGATGGTGTTGCTGGCGAAGGCGTAGTTGCTGATTTTGCCGGTGGGTGCGAGCACGGCGACGAGGAGTTCTAGGATGATGGCGATGATGATGAGGAGGAGGAATCGGACGATGTTGGCGGAGGCGCGACCGAGGGCGAGGTGGACATCAAGGAGCTGGTAGTGGAGGACGGAGTAGGCGACCATGATGCCGTAGGCGGCGGCGGCGAGGCTGCCATAGGGGAGGACGTGGGCGTGGGTGAAGGGGTAGGTGTCGAGGCCGAGGATGGGGAGGATGTCGTTCATCCCAAATATGACGATGAGGGTCTGTCCGGCGAGAATGCCGTTGAAGCGGGTGCGCTGGCGGGGGGGGAGGGATTTTCTTTTTTGCCAGAGGAGTAGGATGGAGGTGAAGGACTGGATGATGAGGGTGACGCTGTAGAGGTAAAAGCCAGGCCCGGCGATGGAGTAGTAGGCGTAGCCAACGTTGCGGACGCCGATGATGAAGAGGTCGCCGACGTTCAGCACTGCGAGCGCGGCGTGGAAGAGGTAGAGGGCTGGTAGCCAGCGTCCGATGCGTGTGCCGGTGAGACTGAGGGAGAGGTGGAGGAGGGTGAGGGGGATGAAGATGACGCCGAAGAGCATATACTTCGCGTAGAGCGCGGCTTCTTCGCGGTAGGGGGCGATGAAGAGGGCGTAGGTGCCGAGGTTCCAGATGGTGATGCAGATGCCCCAGGCGAAGAAGATTTGGTTGAGGCGCGAGCGGCGGTCGTTGCTCAGGACGAAGAGGGAGAGGAGGAAGTTTAAGAGCGCGCCGAAGAGCGGGATGTATTCAAAGAATTTCATCGCTCGGGTGTGGGCCAGCGGCGGAGGGCGAGGCAGGCGTTTTTGCCGCCAAAGCCGCTGCTGATATTGAGGGCGATGCGGATGGGGTAAGGCCGAGCGGTGAGGGGGACATAATCTAAATCGCAGAGGTTGTCGGGGACGTAGTGATTGATCGTGGGGGGCATGAGTTGGTGGTGGAGGGAGAGCGCGGTGGTGATGGTCTCTATCGCTCCTGCTGCTGCTAAAAGGTGCCCGGTGATGGGTTTTGTGGAGCTGATGCCGAGGAGCCGGGCGCGCGCGCCAAAGAGGCGTTTGATGGCGAGGGTCTCGACGACGTCGTTGGCTTCGGTGGCGGTGCCGTGGGCGTTGATGTAGTCCACTTCGCCGATGTCCGCGCGCGAACGGCGCAGGGCGCGCTGCATGGCTTGGAAGACGCCGAGGCCGCTGGGCTCGGGGGCCACGGGGTGGTAGCCTTCGCAGGCGCGCCCGTGGCCGAGCACTTCGGCGTAGATGCGCGCGCCGCGTGCGAGGGCGTGGCTGAGTTCTTCCATGACGACGAAGCCGGAGCCTTCGCCGAGGACGAAGCCGTTGCGGGCAAAGTCAAAAGGCTTCATCGCTCGGTGGGGTTCGCTGACTTGGGGGCTCATCACTTTCCCCTGGCAGAAAGTGCCCCAAATCTGCGGGAGGATCGGTGCCTCTGCGCCGCCCGCGATCATCACGTCGGCCTCGTCATTTTGCAGCATCGAGAGCGCGTAGCCCATCACGTCGTTGCCGCTCGCGCTGCCGCTGCTGAGGGTGATTGCGTGGCCTTTCACTCCCAGCTCGATGGCGATCTCGCCGCTGCCTCCGCCGTTGTAGCCATTCAGCATCCCAAAAAGCGAAAGCCCCCGGTGGCCTACGCGTTTGATCTCTTCGGTAGCCCGCACGGTGGATTCCACATTGCTCAAAGTCGTCCCCTCCACCACCCCCACGCGATCTGGCGCGAGCGCGGCGATGCTGAGGCCAGAGTCCTTCACCGCGTTGCCCGCAGCGGCGATGGCGTATTGGATCGAGCGGTCTGCGCGCCTCGCCGTCTTCGCATCCATATAGCGCGTGGGCACAAAGTCCTTCAGCTCACACGCCACGCGCGAAGGCGAGTTATTATGCGGGAACCGCGTGAGCGGCCCGGCGGCGCTCTGGCCTTTGCTGATGCTCTCCCAGAAGGCAGCCAGCGTCTCGCCATTCGGCGCGATCACGCCCATGCCGGTGATGACGACGCGGCGTTCCGTGCCACTCATTTCCCCCCGCCCCCCAGCGGCAAAATCGCGGGCGTCCGGCGCATATATTCGCGGTAGCGTTCGCCGAATTGCTCCACCAGCGCCGCCTCCTCCAGCCGCAGTCGGAGCAGTAAAGTGGGGACAAAAATCGCGAAGACCACTGCGAGGGAGATCCACGCATTCACAATCAGCCCGATGCCGAGCAGCTCCAAGATCATCGAGAAATAAACCGGATGCCGCGCGCGGGCAAACGGCCCCGTCGTCACAAACTCATGCCCCTCGCGCATCTCCACGTGCAAGCTCCAGAAGCGCCCCAGCGCACGGATCGCCGCCCGCCGCAGCGCAAACGAAGCCACCGCCAGCGCCCCGCCCACGGCAAAAGTCGGCCACCACAGCGCCAGCCCGCGCAGCAGGAATTCCGCGACCCCGCCCACCACGATCAGCACCCCGCAGAGCATGAAGAGATTAAACGTCGCCCTCTCTCGCGTCTTGCCCGGCACCGTCTCGCGTTTTGTAAAAACCTCGCGCATCCGCTCCGCAAAAATCAGCAGCACGGCGGCGATGGGCAAGGTGTGTTCGAGAGTCATGGGATTTAAGATTTAGGATTTAGGATTTAAGATTTGGAGTCCACAGATGGGCTCGGACAGGCGTGGAAGCCGCACGCAGCACGCACGCTGGGCTCCAAGCGGCGAAAGCCTGCCCGTAAATCTTAAATCTTAAATCTGAAATCATAAATCGCCCTATCCCGGTGGCCACTCCAGCGCCCGCCCGGCGAGCAGGTGGATGTGTAAATGCGGCACGCTCTCGCCCGCATCGCTTCCGTTATTGATCACGAGCCGATAGCCCGACTCCAGCACCCCGAGCGACTCCGCGATCTCGCGCGTCGCCAGCAGCATCCGCCCGAGCAGGTCCGCCTGCTCCGCCCCCGCCAGCGCCACACGCGGGATGCACACGCGCGGCACGATCAGCACGTGGACGGGCGCGACCGGCGTCACATCGTGAAAAGCGATGAAATCCACCGCCTCATACACCATCCTCGCAGGGATCTGCCCTGCCGCGATTTTTTCAAAAACAGTCATCGTATTTTAAGTAGAGACAAAGTTTCCCGCCCCATGATGACCGAGAAAGAGCCACCCGAGAGCCGGGAATTCATGGCCGTTCCTCAAGCTCGTTGCATTTTAAGAAATACATCATTTGGTAGTGGAGAGATGTCCGCCACGGCAATAAACACTCCATATAGCCAAGTCAATCGTGAACCCCATGCAAAAATGCTACTTTTACCCTATTGAAAAAGACACCGATTGGAATGGCCCACCGTTACGGACAGGAACAGACGCGCCCATTTTTTCGATGGGGAATTTCCTTTTGCCGCGTGGCGGCAGCCCACGGCTACCCTCGGGCAGCCGCTACGCGGCAAATAAAAACAGTGCGCGCTACGCGGCCAAAGCAGCGACCACTTTCAGAGAAGGGGAAAGTGTCCATTACCGTCCCTATCTGAGTGCTATTCCATTTTGCCTCCTTGCTTTCACTCTTCCCATAGCGCCCAGGCTTTAGACTCCCCTCGTGCCCTCAGCGGTGCCCCCACTGGCGGGCAGTGTTGGGTGCCGGGGGGGATTAGTCCTAGTCGCGGTTGCCCGGGGGGCGGCGGGAGGGGCGGCGGGAGGGGTATTTTGGAGCGCGGGCGTCGTCCGAGCTGCCGGTGGCGGGTGGCGGAAGGACGTTTTGGGGTAGATTTTGGTTAAAGCTTTGGAAACAAGTGGCTTTTCAGGCTTTTTCTCGGGCTTTTGGCGGTTTGCAATGGCCTTTGCACGAAGTGCAGAGGGCTTTGCAGTGCGTGCAAAGGGCTTTGCACTCAGTGCAGAGGCCTTTGTAAGAAGTGCAATGGGCACTGCACGTCGTGCAAATGGATTTTGCAGCGTTGCGGGAGGCCTTTGTAAGAAGTGCAGAGGGCTTTGCACGAAGTGCAGAAGTCTTTGCAGTGTGTGCAAAGGCCTTTGTAAACGGGGGTGGAGCCCCGTGGCAGGCGATGGGGGGTGCGGGACATCGGGTGGAGGGGTTGGCGGTTTTTACAAAGGGCTCGGCATCTCGGACGGCGGGCGGTGGAGGAGGCCGGAATGCTTCTGCATGTGGGTGGGGGTAGGTGAAAATAGGCGGGTGGAGCCTAGATAACGCCCGGAGGTGTCGCTATAATACCAACTTCCCTCATTAAAAGACGATATAAAGCGCAAAGGGGGGAGGCAGCACGCGAAATTTTTGCGTCTCCGCGTCTTTGCGTGAGGGCATGGGGGCTAGGCGATGAGCTCGCGGTGGGTGGGTTCGGGTTTGCCGGGGCGGAAGTATTCGAGGTGGTCGAGTGCGGCGGTGAGGCCGTTTTTATTGAGGGCGGCGACGGCGGTGCGAACGGCGTCGCGAATGCGCTCGGGGGCGCACTCGGCGCGGCAGTTGAGGATGAGTTGGCCGCTGGGGATGGGCTCTTCGAGGCGCAGGGAAAGCTCGGGGACAATGTCGCTGCGGACGACGTTGATCGCCGCCACGTCGCCGAGGCCGGCATCCGGGGAGAGCGTCATTTTCAAATGCGCAATCTCCGTGCCTTCGCTGGCGAGCTGCTGCTGGATGTGGGCGGCGAGGGTTTGCAGGACGGCCTGGGAATCAAACGCTGGAGCGGCTGCGAGCTGCACGGTGGCGTTCAGCCAGCCGAGGAGGGCTTCGCCGTCGGCGTAGATTTCGTAGTCCACTTGCATGGTGCTGCGAGGCTGCTGTTCGCTGGTGGTGATGCGTGTGAACCACTCCGCGAGCCCCGTGCCGGCGCGGACGCTGACGGCGAAGATTTCCGCGTGCGGAAACTGCGCGGCCAACTCGCTGCGCAAGCGTGCAAGCCGCTCGGGGGTGAGGAGGTCGGTTTTGGTGATGACGAGGAGGTCGGCTTCTTCGAGTTGCTTGCGGTAGATGTAGGTGACTTTTTCCGAGAACTTCCCGCCCTCTGCGAGCCCCAGCACGCGCTCGGCGCGCACGGGGTCCACGAGCACACTCAGCGGCGCGATGGTGAAGGAATCGCCGTAGATGCGGCGCAGCGGATACGTGACGGTGGCGACGAGATCCGTGCAACTGCCGACGGGTTCGGCGATGAAAGCGTCGGGCCGCGAAGTCTCTGTCAGCCTACGTGCGGCGTCCGTCAGTGTATTAAAGCGGCAGCAAAAACAGCCGCCCGTAATCTCCTCCGTGCAGAAGCCTTTTGCCCGCAGCATCGCGGTGTCCACGAGCTCGCTGCCTTGGTCATTGGTGATGAGCCCCACGCGCTGCCCGCTCGCAGCGAGGTGTTGCGCGAGGGCGGCGACGGCGGTGGTTTTCCCCGCGCCGAGGAAGCCGCCGAGCATGATGTAGCGGGCTCGGGCGGCGGGTGAATGGGTGATTGGTGATGGTTGATGGGTCATGCTTCTTCTCCGGTTTGTTTTTCTAAAATGCGATCAATCGTCACGTCGAGCATCGCCCGGTATTCGGCGAGCGGGACGCATTTTGCATCCGGCTCGCCCTCGATCTCGTAGAGCCAGCCGTCGGCGTAAGGC
>JAYVQK010000140.1:0-7432 GCA_043757005.1 Verrucomicrobiaceae bacterium | reverse complement strand
GTAGGAAAGATGCCCCAATCCAGTAGCTCGTCTCTCACGCGCCGGGCAAGATGCCCAACGCAGCACGCGGGACGCGCGCGCTCCGTCCATACAAACCGCTCCTGTTTCGTGGTGTCGTTTTAATTTCAAAAGTTGGTATTAGGCCATCCAAATGCGGCGTTCGGGTTTCATCGTGCGGAGTGCAAAGCGCGGGTAGGGCACGCGCCCCTCAGTGCAGCATCGGGTGGGGATTCGGCTCGCGGATGAGCTGTGCGTCGAGGTCGAGGAAGTAGTCCAATCGGCGCTCCGTCTCCGCGAGGTCAATGCGCCGCGCCATGATGAGGTAGGCCGCGTAATGGTTGCCCTCACTTGCGACGAGGCTGGCGTAAAAGTCGGCCAGCTCGGCATCCAGATCACGGATTTGCTCGGAGAGGATTTGGAATTTCTCACACGACCGTCCCTCAATCAGCGCGCAGACTACGAGATGATCTATCACCTGCTCGCGACGCCCCTTTCGCACCGCGCCCATCATGCCCGAGATCCAGCGGCTCTTTTGCGGGAAAGTGAACGCGATGCCGCGCGTGCGCAGTAGGCCGAGCACGAGTTCAAAGTGCTGGAGCTCTTCGATGGCGATGGCGTTTAGCTCCGAGACGACGGGGTGCAGCTCGGCGTATTTCTCCAGATTCAGCGCCGTCGTCGCCGCCTTGCGTTCGAGGTGCGCATGGTCCACTAGCACGGCAGGCAGATGAGCCCGCACCTGCGGAAGCCAGAAATCGGGAATGGAAGCGCGCCAAAGAAGCATATCGTGAAATACGAAATGAATTTTGCCTGAATAGAAAACTCAAATTCGTGTGAAAACCTACAGCACTCCCCAATAGTCGCCCCCTGACCGAGCGATAACGCTTTCTCGTGCATTTCGAAGCGGGCACCGATGCCTTGGGGGTAAGTCACGCAGAGTTCGCCGATGGGATCGTCCGTCTGCCCCCTTTTTAGCGCCCCTACGGAGTCGGCGGAGTCGGCGGAGTCGGCGGAGTCGGCGGAGTCGGCGGAGTCGGCGGAGTCGGCGGCACCGGTGGCGCGGCGGGGTGATCTTCCAGCAGGCTTTGCTGCATATAGAGACTCAGCTTTTCCGGCTGGCGGGCAAACATCTCCGCCAGCTTCAGCAGATTAAGGAAAAGCATCAGTTGCAGATTTTCACGCGCCAGCCGCTTGGCATCCTGCGTCGTCGTCGCATTACCACCCGAGGACTCACTCTGCACATACACCGCGTGCCAGCCGGATAAAAGCGCCGCCGCCTGCGCGACCAGCGCCGCACCGAGCGCCACCGACTGAGCCGTCACCCCATTCACCATCGTCTCGATGTGCTGCTCCAGCCGATCATCCGTCGTATTGCTAAAAATCGTCCGCCCCTGCGGGAAACACTCCGTCACCTCTGCAGCACCGGGCCCAAATTTCGCCACCACCGCCGCGTGGACCTTTGCGATTTCCTCAATGAGCGAGCTACGGAAAGCATCCTTCACCTGCTTACGCGCCTTGCGGATCGCCTTCTTCGTCTGGTCATCCGTCGCACTATCCTGCACCAGAGTGAGCGCACTCGTCGTCCCCGTGATTCGCGCAGTCAGCTCCCCACTGGCATTATTAGCGATCATCCGAGCGAGGCGATCCGAGCTAAAGCCAAGCAGCTCGTCGAGGCCGATGGCACGGTCATCAAACGGATTTTCCAAGAAACGATGTAGAGTAATCATGTGAGTAGAATGAGCATCCGGCGCATCAAATCGCACACCACTGTCAAAAAAAGCAAACCCATAGCGTGCCATAGTCGAATATACCGAATTAGTTAAAATTTAGTTCGCCCCGAAAATTGCACATCCTCAACACCTGTCAATCCCCTAAATGCAGTTTTTTTGCTCCAAAACAAACAACGTTCAGGAAGCCACTACAGAAATCTGCACATGGCAAATGAACGTTCAGGAAGCCACTACAGAAATCTGCACATGGCAAATGAACGTTTAGGAAGCCACTACGGAAATCTGCACATGGCAAATGAACGTTCAGGAAGGCACTACGGAAACCTGCACATTGCAAAACAAGAGTTGGGAAAACTTATGCGAGAACACCGATGCCCACAATCTTGGGCCGGAGGCCCAGCCGGAAAGTAGCCGGTTGGCGCAAGCCACCAGAATCATCCGACAAACGAACCAGCCCCGGCAGGGGCGGCGGATCAGCCAGCATGACAGCCGCAGCCGTTCGCTGTAGCGCATGGTTAGGGCTTGGCGCGTCGTTGGTAATGCTTGTCGAATTCATTGACGATATTCGGGCTGTAGAAGCGCTGCTTGGAGCTTGCTGGGTTGCTGGGGTCCAAACTCCGCGTCAGGACGAGTTTCTTGTCCTGCTCAAGTTGACGGCGCATTTCGTGGTAGACATTGTTCTCAAGGAAGTCGGCATACCGATTCTTCAGGGTGCCGGTGAGAATGCGATATGTCCACGGATATGCCTTGCGAACGTCCTCCTCCCGGAGGGCAACGCCAGGAGCGGATGGATCGTCCGTCCAGCGAAATTCCAACGCCTGAGCATCTTTGCCACGGACAAGTCTCGTTTCGAGGTGGATGGCAAAGTCTTGGTTGGCGGCTTCGGGCGTGTGCTCCGGCTGGGAATGATCGAGTGTGTCGAGGTATGCAATAAGCCGTTGCATCTGCTCCGAGTAACACGAAACGGACGCGGTCGCGGCAGTCTCGAAACCGTGGTAGAAGGACAGCGGCATCAGAAAGAAATTGTAGCGAGAAAGGTCTATCTGGAACCACTCGGTGATGAGAGCTAGGAAATTGCTGAGGGAGGCCGTGCCAATCTCCTGAATGCGTCGCCCAAAGTATAAATCCTTGTTCAGAAAGTGAGCGGAGTTGTCGCGCACCTCTACAAGGGCAAGGAGGTTGTCGGAACAAGGTTTCTCCAGGCCTGAGTTCTTGTCTTCGAGTAGCTTGCTGGCAAGGTATGTCAGGCCAAACGTAATTGGGCTTTTGGAGCGATTCACCCTAACCTTCTTTTTGGTTGGGTCGGCGGGATCACTGTCATACTGGTGGAGAAAGGAGACATCTTCATTGTGGTCTGAGAGCCACTTTGCCTTGAGCAACAGCTCTCACGAGTTGGTCATCAGGAGAGAAAATGCTTCCTCTCGGAAATGGAAATCGGGCTTGTTGTAAATCTCGATTGCGGCAATCGCTGCTTGAACTGCCTTCTCCGCTAAATCGTGGCTCAGGGGCATCGGCGTGCGAGGGCTGGGCCTAACGACCTCAAGCTCAGCGACTGCGGAGGGCGGCGCGCTGGCTGCATGGTGGGGGAAAGGCGGAGCCTGCGTGGCGCGTGGGGCAGTTTGCTGCAGCGCATCGTTAGGCCGATTAACGTTTGATGACAATTCGGAGGGCTCGGACATAAGCGTCGAGAATCAAGAAGAGCACTTTGAGAAAAGGACCAATGACAGGGATTTGGTTGAAAGTCTTGATCAGCTCGGAGCGGCGCACTACTGCTCGATTGCGAGACCGCCATAAAACCTCGGTAATCAACTCCGCGTCTGGATGATGCTGAACCTCTTCGTTCAGGGCGTTCAATCGGTTTACGTTCTCGCGGTATTCCTCAAGTTCCTTTCGCAGGCCCGGGTGCTTAGCTAGAAACTTCGAGAGGTTCTGTGACGACCGATCCAGCTCCTCTTGGAGAAATAGGACGGCACTTGCTTTCTTCACTAAGTCGGAGAGTTCTTGGCGCGTGCGGGTCAGTTGATCCAGCTCTGAATGAGCTTTGGCCTTCCGGCCTTCCAGCTCTAGGAGTTGTTTTTCGGAGTCCGCGATCTTTGTGATTGCCTCCCATTCAACATTCTCAAAGTCGCGGCGCGTAAGAGGCGAACGAACCAATCCCAACAATCCGACAACGGATGCAAGTCCGCCGACGATGCCCGCAGCCGTCAGATAGGTTTGTTCCGTGATCCATCCCTTCTTCACAGGCCACCAACCGGCTGCAAAGAAGATAGCCGTTAAGAGAATGATGACGATGGAAGCCCTGCGTAGCATTTAGAGATATGGCGTTGGTTTATTGGTGGGCATGGTTTGCAGATGCCGAGGAGAGCGGGATGGGTTTTCTGTGTCGATGGGAAAGATGGGGGAGCGAAAGGCGTTGGTGTATTGGCGGGCGCTTGGCATCTGCTCTCAGGGCGCAATTGGCCGAGACAACTCCTCTTTTTACCGAGCCCCCGCGCACTCTTGCAGGCAGCGCTCCATGAGCGGGAGGTCTATTTCGTGCATCTCGAAGCGGGCTCCGATGCCTTGGGGGTAGGTCACGCAGAGTTCGCCGCCGAGGTGTTCGCGGAAGTCGCGGAGGCCGGCGAAGACTTCTAGCTCGCCGCTCGCGTCGCGGCGGAGGGCTTCTTCGTGCCAGAGGGGGAAGCCGCTGGTGCGGAGGCCGTGCTCGATGGCGGCGGATTCCGCGCTGGTGATCCATCCTTTTTCCCGCGCGTAGAGCGAGTCGAGGAGCACGCCAAAGGCGACGGCCTCGCCGTGGCTGATCGTGAAGCCGGACATGAGCTCCAGCTTGTGCGCGCTCCAGTGGCCGAAATCGAGCGGGCGCGCGCGGCCATACTCGAAGGGGTCGCCGCCCGAGCGGATGTGGTCGAGGTGGGCCTCGGCGCAGCGAAAGACGAGCTCCTCCATCGCGGCGGCGTCGCGCTGGGGGAATTTCTCGGCGTTGCGCGTGAGCCAGTCGAAAAATTCGCGGTCGCGGATGATGGCCACTTTCCACGCCTCGGCGACGCCGCAGAGCCAATCGCGCTGGGGGAGGGTGAGGAGGAATTCAAAGTCGTTCAGGACGGCGAAGGGCGGGGCAAAGGTGCCGAGCGCGTTTTTTCCACCGTGGAAATTGACGCCGTTTTTCACGCCGACCCCGGCGTCGTTTTGGCCGAGGACGGTGGTGGGCACGCGCACTTGGCGGAGGCCGCGATGCACGAGCGCGGCGGCGAGGCCCACGGCGTCCATCACTGCGCCGCCGCCGATGATGAGGATAAAGGATTGGCGATCTACATGGTGCTCCATCATCCGCCGCATGAAGCCCTCCACGAGCGAGAAGTCGTTCTTGATCGCTTCGCCGCCGGGCACGATTTCCGGCGCGGCGACGAGCTCGATTTCCTGCGCGTGCGCGGCAAAATACGCGGTGATCTGCGCGGCGAGTTCGGGGCGCGCGGCGGCGACGTGGCCATCAAGGAAGACCATCGCTTTGTGGCGGCGGGATTCGTTGCGACGGCTGAGAGTGTCCACCAGCACACGGTTCGCGGGGGTGAAGAGCCCGTGCGTGAAGGTCACGGGGAAATCCCACGTCACGGTGATTTGCTGGGAGATGGTGCGGGTCATACTTGCGCCTCCATCCAGCTCTGCACGGCGCGCGAGAGGTCGAGTTGTGTCTTTGGCGGCTGCGGTAGCTCCAACGAGCTGGCCCAGGCGATCTCCATGCCGGGGCGGTTGCTGCCGTGGGTGCCGTGGATTTTCGACGTGTCGAAACTGACCGTCCCCGGCGGCCAGCCGAAGAAGAGCTCGCACGGGTCGTAGCCGGGCTTGTTGTGGATGTCCACATGGCCCGCGAAATCGGGAGCCTCCGCGCGGTCGGTGAACCACGGATACGCAAACCAAGTGCCCTCCGCCGCCACGAGCATCAGCTCGCCACTGCGGCGGTGCGCCAGCCCGCGTTCGGCCTGCGCGGCTTTGTCTAAAACCTCGGCCACACCGGGCATCCCAGTGAGCGCGGCGCGTGCGGCTTCCGTCGCGGCGGCGTCGCGGCAATAGACGTTCGCGACGCCGTGATCGCACACGGCAAAAGCGCGCGCCGTGTAGAAATCTGGGTAAGCCATCCCGCGCACATCGCGCGCTCCGAAGAGCCCGGCGTCGCGCAGTCGGCGATTGGGGAACGCCGCGCCGTTGCGGGCGTTCTCGATGGCGTAGTCGCCGAAGAGGAGCCAGTCGTAGCCACACTCGGCGGCCTTCGCTTTTAGCCGCTCCAAGTAGCCCAGCAGCACGTCGAGCGCCTTGTCCGCCTCGGGGGAATCCGGCCCTTCGCGTTGCAGATCGTAGTCGAGATGCGGGATGTAAGTAAGCAGCAATTCCGGCGCGACATCCGGCAATTCCATCGCCGCGCAAATGGCATCCACGATCCAATCGCTCGATTTGTGATTCGCCAGCGGGCCCCAATAATTCATCAGATTAAACGCGCGACCCACCTTCTCATTCAGCCGCTCCTCAAGCTCCGGCGGCTGCGTGTGGCAGCTCTGAATCATCCCGCCGCTGTGCTTGTGGACGGGCCAGGGCGTGACGACAAAATCCACATCCTCGCCGAGGCTCTGTTGCCAAAACATCATGCCGACTTTTTTCCCCCGCGCCCGGAAATCCTCCCAAATCCGCGCCCCCTCCACGAGCCGCGCGCTCTGCTCCCAAAAGAGCACCTTCCGCAGATCGTCGAAGAACAGCCCGTTCGCCACGAGCCCGTGCCCGCCGATCTCCTGCCCCGTGCGGAAGCTCGCCTGCACCGGGCAAGTCACTGCTGGTAAAATGCTCTGCGCCGGGCGAAACTCCCGCAAGTGCGAGACGAGATTCCAGCCGAGAGCGGCGACATCAATGACGAGAAGTTTGCGTTTTAAAGACATGGTGAAAGGCGGTGAGAAAACCAGCTTGCCGCGAAAATGCTAGAACGCGCGTGGATATTTCCACGGCGGAGGTTGCGGAAGGCGGGAGCATCCGCTATCACCTCGCGCTCGCAGTGCGCGAGAATACCGAGACGCACGGCATTTACCACTAAGAAGAAGGACACGTTATTAACTCAGAAGACCTCGCCCGATTTTGCGCCCGCATCGCTGCGGACAAGAAAGCCGAAGACATTGTTGTGCTCGATTTGCGCGGCATTTGCACATTCACCGACTTCTACGTGCTCTGCACTGGAGCCTCCGAGCCGCAGCTCAAAGCCATCGCGAGCGACGCGACGGAGCAAGTGCGCGAGACATTCGACATCCGCCCGATGGGCGTGGACGGCTCGCCGATGAGCCAATGGGTCGTGGCGGATTTTGGCAGCGTGCTGCTACATGTCTTCCACCCCTCGAAGCGCGCTCTCTACAAGCTCGAAGAGCTGTGGAATGACGTGCCGCGGCTGAAGCTGTAGCAACCGTTTCGCAGAGCCAAAAGCGCCGTCGCCAGCTCGACGAAGTTGCGCACAAACGCCGGGCCATTTGCCAGCGCCCCTCCGGCGCTGTCCTTCGGGCAAAGGTTCCGCCCTTTGGCTGTCTCGCTCCGCTCGGCTCCGCCCGCGCCGACGGCCATCGCCTGCAACATCGCGTGCTCCGTGCGGCTGATCTTGCCGCCCGCCTGCACTCGTTTGACGAGATTGGCGAAATCGCGGTTGAGCAGCTTCTTGGCAACGTCCGGCGGAATGGAGT
>JAYVQK010000139.1:0-7444 GCA_043757005.1 Verrucomicrobiaceae bacterium | reverse complement strand
CTCATTTGCCTTCGGCGATCTTCGATGGTGTTTCATCTGTGTGAATCAGTGACTTAAAAAGTGCGCTTAGAGTTTTCGAGAGTGCCCTTTATTCAGCGCATTTTGACGCCCAGTATTTCAAAGCGCTGGCAATACTCTGAGGGAGCCGCTACAAAGTCTGGCCATTTTATGCCTACGAAAACGCCCGCCGCCAAAGCCAAGAAACTGCTCGTCGCCAACCGCTCCGAGATCGCCATCCGCATCATGCGAGCGGCGACGGAACTCGGTCTGCGCACCGTGGCAATTTACGCGGAGGAGGATCGCTTTTCCATGCACCGCTTCAAGGCCGATGAGGCTTACCGCGTGGGCGAGGGCAAGGGGCCGGTGGGCGCTTACCTCGACATCGAGGGCATCGTGGCGCTCGCGAAGGAGAAGGGCGTGGACATGATCCACCCCGGCTACGGCTTCCTCTCGGAGAACGCAAAATTCGCAGCGGCGTGCGCGGAGGCGGGCATCATTTTCGTAGGGCCAAAGCCGGAGTTGCTCGACCTCATGGGCGACAAAGTGGCGGCGCGTGCACTCACCCAGAAGCTGAAAGTCCCCACGCTCCCCGGCACCGAGGAGCCCGTGACCGACCGCGCCGAGGCGCTGAAAGCGGCGGCGAATATCGGCTTCCCGCTCATCATCAAGGCGGCTTTCGGCGGCGGCGGGCGCGGGATGCGCGTGGTGCAAAAGCCCGACGACCTGAACGCGCTGCTCGACGAAGCGCAGGGCGAGGCCGAGCGCGCGTTTGGAAATAGCGCGGTCTTTTTGGAAAGATACATCGGTCGCGCCAAGCACATCGAAGTGCAGATCCTCGGCGACCAGCACGGCCACGTGGTGCATCTCCACGAGCGCGATTGCTCCGTGCAGCGCCGCCACCAGAAAGTCGTGGAAATCGCGCCGAGCTACGGCCTTTCCGACAAGGTGCGCAACGAACTCTGCGACGCCTCGGTGCGCATCGCCAAGGAGATCGGCTACGACAACGCGGGCACCGTGGAGTATCTCCTCGATCTCGATACAAACGACTGGTTCTTCATCGAGATGAACCCCCGCATTCAGGTGGAGCACACCGTCACCGAGCAGATCACGGGTATTGATCTCGTGCGCTCGCAAATCCTCATCGCGCAAGGCTGCGAGCTTCACAGCGAGGAAGTGGCCATCCCCATGCAGGACAAAATCCAGCGCAATGGCTTCGCCGTGCAGTGCCGCGTGACGACCGAGGATCCGGCGAATAAATTCACCCCGAGCTACGGCAAAATCATCACCTACCGCAGCGCTGGCGGCTACGGCGTGCGGCTTGATGCGGGCATGGGCGACGCGGGCGCGGTCATCACGCCGTTCTACGATTCGCTGCTCGTGAAGATCACCACCAGCGGCACCACCTTCCACACCGCGCTGGATCGCATGGACCGCGCGCTGCGCGAAATGCGGATCCGTGGAGTGAAGACGAACACGCCCTTCCTGGAGAACGTCATCGCTCATCCGACATTCCGCGGTGGCCTCGCGACGACCACGCTCATTGATACCACGCCCGCGCTCTTCGACTTCAAGCCCCGCCGCGACCGCGCGACGAAGCTCCTCAATTTCCTCGGCAACGTGATCGTGAACGGCAACCCCCACGCCAAAGGCTACAAGCCCGCGCAGACGCTCACCGCGACGCTGCCGAAGTGGGACGGACGCCAGACGCCGCCCGCCGGGACGCGCCAGCTTTTGCTGGAGCTCGGGCCGAAGAAATTCGCCGAGTGGACGCTCAAACAAAAGCGCCTCCTCGTCACCGACACCACCTTCCGCGACGCGCACCAGTCCCTCATGGCCACGCGCGTGCGCACCTATGACATGGCCGCTGTGGCCGATGCCGTCGCCCGCCGCACGCCCACACTTTTCTCGTGCGAAATGTGGGGCGGCGCGACGTTCGACACCGCGATGCGCTTCCTCAATGAAGACCCGTGGCAGCGCCTCCGCCTCCTCCGCGAGCGCATCCCGAATGTCTGCTTCCAGATGCTCCTGCGCGGTGCGAACGCTGTCGGCTACACGAGCTACCCGTCCAACGTCGTTGCTGGTTTTGTGAAACACGCCGCCGAGTGCGGCATGGACATCTTCCGCGTCTTCGACTCGCTGAATGACCTCAGCAATATGAAAGCCGCCATGGAGGCCGTGCAAACCACGCACGGCATCTGCGAAGGCGCGCTCTGCTACACGGGCGACATCCTCGACCCCGCGCGCACGAAGTATTCGCTGAAATACTACGTCGCCCTCGCGAAGGAGCTGGAGAAAATGGGCGCGCACTTCCTCGCCATCAAAGACATGGCCGGCCTCTGCCGCCCCTTTGCCGCCAATGCCCTCGTGAAAGCCCTCAAAGACGCGATCGGCATCCCCGTCCACTTCCACACGCACGACACCAGCGGCATCAATGCCGCCAGCGTCCTGCAAGCCAGCGAAGCCGGAGTGGACGTCGTGGATTTGGCCATCGCCAGCATGAGCGGCAGCACCTCGCAGCCGAATATGAACAGCATCGTCGCCGCCCTGCAAAACACCCCGCGCGCCACGGGTCTTGATCTCGATACGCTCAACGAATTCTCCGACTACTGGGAGCAAGTCCGCACCATCTACACGCCCTTCGACACCGCGCCAAAGACCGGCAGCGGCGAAGTCTATCTCCACGAGATGCCCGGCGGCCAATACACCAATCTCAAAGAGCAAGCTGCCAGCATGGGACTCGGCGCACGTTGGCACGAAATCGCCCGCTGCTACCGCGAAGTGAACGACCTCTTTGGCGACATCGTGAAAGTCACCCCCAGCTCGAAAGTAGTCGGCGACATGGCGCTCTTCCTCTTCACCCGAGGCATCAAGCCCGCCGACGTCGTGAACCTCGAACCCGGCTCCATCGGCTTCCCCGAGAGCGTGCTCGATATGCTCAGCGGCGGCCTCGGCGAACCCATGGGCGGCTTCCCGAAAGATGTCGTCCGCGCCGTGCTCGGTAATACCAAAGTAAAGCGCACGCGCCCCGAGCCCGTGGAACTCAAGGACACCCGCGAAGCACTCGCCACCAAGCTCAAGCGCGAGCCCAGCGACGACGACCTTTATTCCCACCTCATGTATCCGCAGGTCTTCGCCGACTTCGCGAAATTCCAAAGCACCTACAGCGACGTGAGCTGCCTGCCCACGCCCGCCTTCTTCTACGGCCTGAAGCCCGGCGAAGAAGTCTGCGTGAACATCGAAGCCGGAAAAGTCCTCTTCATCAAACTCATCAACATCGGCACCGCCGATAAAGACGGACGCCGCATCATCAGCTACGAGCTGAATGGAATGCCCCGCGAAGCCACCGTCGCGGACAAAACCATCGCCAAAGAAACCAAGTCCCGCGCCAAAGCCGCCGCCTCCGACGCGCTACAAATCGGCGCACCCATCCCCGGCATGGTCACCGTCGTCACCGCCACCATCGGCAAAGCCGTGGCCAAAGGAGACAAACTCGTGACCCTCGAAGCCATGAAAATGCAGACCAACATCCTCGCCCCCGCCGACGGAGTCATCGCCGAAGTCCTAGTAGCCGTCGGCGACGCCGTGGAGTCCGAGGATTTGATGATCAAGCTGCGGGCGTAGGACCATTGGAGCAGGCACTTCCAGACTGGCGCGCGTTCTTTCCCGATGCGGAGGACGAGAGCTTCATTCATTCACGTAACGTGTGTCTGGACATGAAACGCGCCTGGCAGCGCTTCGGTGGAAAGACCCTCGATGAGGCGTGCGAACTTCTACTCAGTTACCCAATCCGTTACGATGAGGACTTCATGTGGATGGGAGCTCCTGCGTTCAAATTTTACTTCCCCGTCATTGATCGCTACCTCCGCAGCATACCCGTGGCGATCCAGTTCACTCTCGATGCAGCATGGCTGCTCAGCGCGTGCATCCAGATGCACTTCGACTGCCATAAAGACATGAGCGGACTACACGAACCAATCATCTCCCTCTGCGACTACGTCTGCGCCCACCCCACACACTTCGATGAAAACTTGGAGCGCCAGCAGGAAATCACCGCCCGCTGGGCCGACCTCCGCCGGCAAGTCCTCGACAACTCCCACGGCATCCGCAGGCCGCGCTAGTCACAGCCCGTGAAAGCGGTTCCGGCCATTTCAGGGACTTCGTTGTTTTGAGTGGAGAGCCGTATTAAAGCCCCAAGCGCCGCAGCACTTCGGGGTAAATGCTGTGCTCCTCTACTTGGATGCGCGTGTGCAGCGTCTCCGCCGTGTCGTCGGGGAAAAGGGGCACCTCCGCTTGCGCGATGATCTCCCCGGTATCCATCCCAGCATCCACGTAATGCACCGTGCAGCCGCTCTTCGTCGCGCCCGCTTCCACCGCTTGCCGCCATGCTTGCAGGCCGGGGAAGGCGGGCAGCAGCGAGGGGTGGATATTGATGATCCGGCGCGGGAACGCCTCCAGCAGCGGAGCCTTCACCATCCGCATATACCCCGCGAGCACCACCCACTCTACGCCCGCCTCGCGCAGCAGCGCCACGAGCCGCGCCTCCGCCTCCGGCTCCAGCTTTGTGCGGAAGCGGCCCGGTGCGAGGAATTCCGCGCGATAGCCGCGCTCACGAGCCAGCGCGAGGATGCCCGCGTCCTCCACATCGCTCACCACGATGCGCACCTCTGCATCGAGTTTGCCCAGCGCAATTTCGTCGGCGATGGCGCGGAAGTTTGATCCTTTGCCGGAGCCGAGGATGCCGATGCGGAGTGGTGTTTTCATAAAAGAGAAATGCTCTAGCCGTTGCTGCGCGACTTTTCGAGGATCGCCGTCGTCGAGCGCCCTGGCACGAGGGGGAGGATGCGGATTTCCGAGCCCGCCGCTTCCAGCGCGGCGCGCTCGCCGGGGTCGAGCGAGGCCACCGTGTAGTCGCCACCTTTTGCGTAGATGTGCGGGCGGATGATGCCCACGAGATCCGTCACCCGCTCGGTGTGAAAGAGCGTCACCCCATCCACGCACGCCAAGGCTGCAAGCACTTCGGCGCGGTCTTCCTCGCAGTTCACCGGGCGCGTCGGCCCCTTCAGCGCGCGCACACTCGCGTCGCCATTTACCGCCACGAGCAGTGCGTCGCCGAGCGCGCGCGCTTGCTGGAGATAGCGCACGTGGCCCACGTGCAGGAGGTCAAAGCAGCCATTCGTGAAGACCAGCCGCTTCCCCACCGCCGCCAAGGCATCCCGCAGGGCGGCGAGTTCCTCGGGCGATTTCATTTTAGCAAAACTCATACTGTAATCCCTCCGCGACTTCCCCCGCCAGCGCGAGCGGAAAAAAGCATTACTCGTATGTGAAAGTGGCCGTCGCCGTGGTGTCGTGATCTGCCACGAGGCGCAGCCAGTAGGCTCCGAAGGCTTCGGGGAACTTGTATTCCAGCCGCTTGCCGGGCTGCGTGCTCACCGCCGCCACTTCGCTCCAAGTGCCAGTGCCGGCGAAGTCCGCCTGGATGCGGAAGGTCGCGGCGGCGGTGCTGGTGAGCGTGAGCCGCTTGTGGTCGTAGCCGGTGGCGAGGTAGGCGTCGCTCGGCACGCTGGCTTTCACCGCGCTGTCGTGCCACGGGCCACCGACGCCGCGTGCTTTGCCAAATTGCCAGAGGTCATCAATCGCCCCGGCCCACAGCGCGCACTTGCCGTCGTCGCTGCGGAGGATGCGCCCGCCTTTTGCATCGTCCGCGATCCCGCTCATCACGAGCAGGCCGCGATAGCTGGCGAAGTCGTGGATGCGGCGGTTGTGCGTGGCGATGGGGCGGAGCTTGATGAAGCCGCCCGCGTTATCCGCTGGCAGTTCGTAGAAAGTGCCGCCGATATTCAGTAGATTGCGCTCCGTGCAGACTTCGCGGCACACGCGCTCGGCCCCCAGTGGGCCGCGCTCCTCCAGCGCCGCGTCGCCTTTCGGCAAGCGCCACCGCTGGCCCGTGCCATCCACATAAAGCACCGATGCCGCATCGGCGGTGAACTTCGATTTTTGGATCGCCACATTCCGCGCCATCCACTCCGCGCCATCCTCCTCGGCGTCGTCGGCTTTCACGAGGTGCAGTTGCGCATCCAGATCGTAGCAGCCCGCCGCGCCCGCCAGTGCGCGCAGTGTTTTGCTCTCGATCTTGCGCGTCTGGAGCAGCGCGCCGCTCGTCGCCTTGTCGCCCGGCTTTGCGAGCCCGGCGGAGATTGCGGCGGCTTCGGCGGGGCGCGTGTCTTCCCCGCGATAGTGGAAAAAGGCCGTCGTCTTTGCGCAGTCGCGATTCGTGGTGAGGCGCACCCACGCGCCCGTCTCCACCGCCGCAAATTCCGTCCACGCGCCCGCCTTTGCGGGCACCACGATGTCGCGGAGCTTCCGCCACACACCGTCGCCTTTCGCATCTACTTCAAGCGTCACCGTCACCGCCTCCGCGCTTGCGTGCGAGAGCTGGAGCGAGCGCCGCGCGTAGCCGGAGAAAAGGAACGGCTCACTCGGCACGCCCGCCTTTACATCGTCCCCGAGCCACACCGCGCCGCGCCCGAGCGTGGGCCCGCAGGCGTCCAGCCGCGCGGGCTCGATGAACCACAAGTTCGACTGCGACACGCCCGGCGCGGCGATCTTGCCCTTGATGCTGTCGGAATTGATGAACTCCGCCTTGGCCGTGTCATCGCACCCCAGCACCACGCGGTCGCCCCAGCGCGCGAAGTCGCCGACCACTTTCAGATACGTCGAGCGCGGCGCGATCCCGGCGGTATTTGCGGCGGAGAAAGTGCGCGGGAATTTCCAAAACGAGCCGTGCATCGTCATCAGCATCGAGTCCTCTCCGATGTCGCGGATGCGCGGCCACTCCGTATTCCAACCATGCGCGCCATCGTAGCTGTGCGTGGCCTTGGGCAGGCGGAAGGCGCTCCACTTCCCGCCATCCAGCAGCATCACGATCACCGAGCGATGATCCCACCCGATGCTCCACACCGGCGCTCCCGGCGCACTGCCCTCGATGCCGCCCGGCCCCGTCACATCCGTGAACTGATTTCGCCGCACCACCGTCCACTTTTCCGCCACGCCATCCCACTCCGCCAGCACGCCACTCGGCACCGTCGGGTCGTGCAGCGCCGCCTGCGCGTGGTCGCCATTATTTGCATAAATGTAACGCCCTTGCCCCGAGTAAAAGCCCTTCCCGTGGTAGCCCGGCAAATCCGCGTGACGCCCCTCCTTCACCTGCTCATCCGCCCACAGCACCGTGGGCGCGAGCGTCTTCACATCTACTTCGGTGATGCCCTCCTCCATCGTCGCAAAGACGATCTTCCCCGCAGCATCCGAGAGATGCCGCGCCAGCCCCGTGTGCCGCCCAAACATCGCCGAATACGGAATCGCCCGCACATTGCGCTCCGCATCCACCGCGTAGGGCCCGATGAAAAGCTGGCCCGATTCCCGGTGGATCATCCGATCCGCCGGAGTC
>JAYVQK010000138.1:0-7449 GCA_043757005.1 Verrucomicrobiaceae bacterium | reverse complement strand
TTCTCCATCGGCTCCACGTGAATGTCCGAGGCCCGCATATTATACGCCTCGATCAGCATCATCGTGACGAGCTTGATGATCGGCGCATCGCCCGCCTCGGCGGTCGTGTCATTCACATCCACCGTCGTATCGCCGATCTGGATGCCGCCCACCATGTCCTCCATCATCCCCATCGCATCCTCGGCGGTGCCGTAATGCTTCATCAGTGCCGCCTTCAAACCGTCCTTCGTCGTGCAGACAAATTCCACATCGCGCTGGAGCACCGTCTGCACGGAATCGAGCGCATCGAAATTGAGCGGATCGTCCACCGCCATCACTACGCCGCCGAGATCATTTAGCCCGAGCGGCATCACGCGATAGCGCCGCGCGATGTCCGAGCTGATCAAAGCGATCATCTCCGGCGGGATTTCGATGTCATCGAGGTTGATGAAGTCCATCGCCGCGTTGGAAGCCACCGCGCGTCCCACGTCTTCGTGCGTGAGCGAGCCTTGCGCGACGAGCACATCAATGATGCTCTTGCCGCCTGCTTTTGCGCGCGCCGTCTCGATCTGGTCGGGTGTGAGTAGACCGGTGTCTTGGAGGATTTCTAGGATGTAGTCGTCGTTGGCTGCCACGGGAAAAGTTGGATGAAATGGAGAGCTGGTTGGTTTTAAAGCGGTCGCCTTTAGAGCGGCTGAGATGGTTCCGTGATTCTACAAAATCTATCAACACTCTATTTCGTTAATTAGCGGAGGGCGGCACCCATCCTGTCCACCGCCGCGATGCTTTAGCTTCCGTGGCTGGCGGCGACTGTCTTTAGTGCTGCACGATGTCATCGCAGCAGCAACCAAGTTTCATTTTCCAAGATCGCCGGGGCCGGCGCTGGATGTGGGCGCGGTTGCTTTTGCTGGGTGTGGCGTTGTTCCTCACTGCGGCGGCGATTTTATTTGTGCAGTCACTTTGGATCCGTCCCGCGCTGCGACTGCCGGAGGCCGTGCGCACTTTAAAGAGACAGCTCAAGGCGGAGTCGAAAGAAGTGACGGCGGATGTGCGGGCTGTGAATTGGCAGCAATACGTCGCGCAGTCGCAAGCCGTGCAAGAGCGGCTCGCAAAGTTCCACGCAGAGCGCCGCCCACGCGATGAGGTGCGGCTGGGGTATGTGGTGGATTGGGATACGAATAGTGAGGCATCGCTGCGCACCCACGCGTGGGAGCTGACGCACATTGCGCCGGAGTGGTTTAATCTGCGCGGGCCGGATGGGCATTTGGAATCCGAGGTGGATCCGACGCTGCGAGAGTTTGCGACGGCGCATCGGCTAAAGCTCATGCCGCTGCTACGCAATCTCGCGGGCGATACGTCGGAGCCGGAGGCGGTGGAAAATCTCGCGCGCGCAGACGACGTGCATCAGACAAAGTTCGCGAATGAGCTGCTGGCGGCTCTAGTAAAAGCCCAGGCGGATGGAGTGCTCATTGATTGGAATGAACTCGATCCCGCACTCAGCGATGATTTTACCCACCTACTCGGCAATCTCGCGGCAGTGCTGCACGCGGATAAACGGGAGATGTGGCTCACGATCTCGCCCAACGGAGAAGTGAATACTTTCGACCTCGCGGTGCTCTCGGAAGTCGTAGATCGCTTCGTCGCGACGGAGTTTGACGAGCACTCGGAGACCGATGAGCCGGGGCCGCTCGCGTCGCAAGATTGGTTCGAAGGCTGGCTCGGCGTGCATGGCGGCTTCGGGCGGCCCGAGCAGTGGGTCGTCGCGCTGGGGAGCTATGCGTGTGATTGGAATGTGAAGCAGGGCACGGCGCAGATGATCAGTTTCCGCGACGCGATGAGCCGCGCGAGCTACGCGGGAGTGGACCAAATGGGCGGCGTGAAAGTGGATGCGCCTGACTTCAACGGCCAATACGCCTACACCGAATCGGAGAGTGAGCACGCGGTCGCGTTCCTCGATGCGATCAGCTTTGCCAATCAACTGCGGGCCGTGCGCGAGGGCGGTTTCGGCGGCGTGGGCGTGTATCGTCTCGGCACGGAAGACCCGGCGATTTGGGACGTGCTCCAGCGGCGGGATGATGCGGATGCGGCCTTCCTCGCGCAGCTCGGCAAGATGTCTGCGGATGATACGGTGACGCACGTAGGACGAGGCGAAGTCGTCTCCGTGAGCACGACGCGCGACAATGGCGAGCGGCACGTCGAGCGACTCGCGGAGGGGCAACTCCGGGCGACTTACACGGACTTTCCGACGTATCCCGTGCTCTATCACGAGGGGCCGAGCGATAAGCACAGCGTCGCGCTCACTTTCGACGACGGGCCCGATCCCGAGTGGACGCCGCGCATTCTCGACATCCTGAAAACCGCTGGAGTGAAAGCCACGTTTTTTGTCACGGGCAGAAACGCTGAGGATCACCCCGAGCTGCTCCGGCGCTTGATCGCGGAGGGGCACGAAATTGGGAATCACACTTACACGCATGGCAATATGGCCGAGATGCCCGAGTGGCGGATGCGGCTGGAGCTGGACGCCACGCAGCGGCTCATCGAGAGCGTGACGGGCTACAGCACCACGCTTTTTCGCCCGCCATATAATGCCGACTCCACGCCGACGGATGTGCGCGAACTCATCCCGTTGGATTTCGCCGAGCGCGAGCTGGGCTACACCGTTGTCTTGGAAAAAGTGGACCCGCAGGATTGGGCGCGTCCTGGTGCAGACGTGATCCTCCAGCGTGTGAAAAACCTCCGCCACGAGGGCAACATCATCCTCCTCCACGACGCAGGCGGCGACCGTTCGCAGACGGTGGAGGCGCTGCCCAAGATCATCGCGTGGCTGCGCGAACGCGGCGACCGCGTCGTGCCAATGAGCGAGCTGCTCGGCATCCCACGCGAAGAGCTGATGCCCGCCGTGGAGGCGAGCGCGCAGCCCGGCCTGCGTGCGGTGGCCGCGGCGGGCTTTCGGTCGTGGCATTGGCTGGTGGAGATTTGCTGGGCCTTCACCGTCGTCGCGACGGGGCTGGTGGTATTGCGCTCGCTCGTCATCGTATGGCTCGCATGGCGGCACCACCGCGCGACGGATCGCTCGGCGCTCGTGCTGCCACAGCCGGTGCCGCCAGTGAGCGTGCTCATCGCGGCATATAATGAGGAGAAGGTGATCGCGCAGACGTTGCGTTCGGTGATCGCGAGCGATTACCCCGGCAAAATGGAGTTCATCGTCGTGGACGATGGATCGAAGGACGACACCATCGCCGAAGTCGCAAAAGTCGCCGCCGAGGACGAGCGCATCGTCCTCATCCTCCAGCGCAACACGGGCAAATCCCTCGCCCTTCGCAATGCGCTGGAAAACTCCCGGCACGAGATCGTCGTCTTCCTCGATGCCGATACGCACTTTGAGCCCGACACGATCTCCCGCCTTGTGTCAGAGCTGCGCGACGAGCGAGTCGCCGCCGTCTCCGGCCATGCGAAAGTGGGCAACATCCGCAACTTTGTCACCCGCTGCCAGAGCCTCGAATACCTCAGCGGCTTCAATCTCGACCGCCGCGCCTACACCGTTTGGGACTGCGTCACCGTCGTCCCTGGAGCCGTCAGCGCGCTTCGTCGCAGCGCTATGGCGGAGGCTGGCGGCTTCAGCCACGACACGCTCGCGGAGGATACGGACATGACACTCACACTCCACAAACTCGGCTACCGCATCGCCTACGCGCCCGCCGCTGTCGCGTGGACGGAGGCCCCCGAAACGTGGCGCGCGCTAGTAAAACAGCGGCTCCGTTGGTGCTTCGGCGTGATGCAGTGCGTGTGGAAACACCGCGACCTTCTACTCAATCCGCGCTTCGGCGCGCTCGGCTGGTTCAGTATGCCGAGCATTGTCTTCTTCCAATTTCTCCTCGTCGCTCTCGTCCCTTTTGCCGACGCCGTCCTGCTCTGGAGCATCTTCGCGGGCTACGCCGCCGCCATCCAGAGCTACTTTGTCGCGTTCCTCGGCATGGATCTATTTCTCGCCGCCGTCGCCTGCAAGCTAGAGTGCGAGCCACTCCGACGCGCATTCATCGTCTTGCCCATGCGCTTCGTCTATCGCTGGCTGCTTGCGTGGGTCGTCTGGAAAAGCATCATCCGCGTCGTGCGTGGAGCCTTCGTGGGATGGGGCAAATTAGAGCGCACCGCGAATATGACCACCCGCGTGCTCCCGCTCCTCGCCCTGCTTTTCCTCACCGCCTGCGAGCAGAAAAAAGTCGCCTTAGAAATCCCCAATTCCGCACTCACCGAGGGCCACCTGCAAGTCCCCACCGACGGCCTCTACACAGGAGCCTACGCGGGCTTTGGCGAGACTGAGGACGAGGTGACGCTGGAAAAGATTGAGGCTTTCGAGGGCTTCGTCGGCAAGCATCAGGCCATCATCGCCTCGTCGAGCTATTGGGGCGTGCAGACTTTCCCCGAGGAAAATGTGCGCCTCATCGCGCGCCACGGCTCCTTGCCGCTCGTCTTCTGGTCGCCGTGGGATGTCCCTTACACCGAGGGGCTTGTGCCTGATCGCTACTCTCTCACCAGCATCCTCGCGGGCCAGCACGACGCCTACATTATCCGCTGGGCTGAGCGCGCCGCTGCTTGCCGCTTCCCCATTATGGTCTCCTTTGCGAACGAGATGAACGGCTCGTGGTTCCCATGGAGCGGCGTGCTCTACGGCGGCGCAAAGCCCACGGGCAGCGGTTTCGAGGGCCCCGAGACATTCAAGCGCGTGTGGCGGCACGTCGTGGATCTCTCCCGCGCGCATGGAGCCACGAATATCCTATGGGCTTTTCACGTCATGGACTTCTCCATGCCCAACGATAAGTGGAACCTCGCCGCCCAATACTACCCCGGCCCCGACTACGTGGACTGGCTCGGCTTCAGCCTCTACGGCAACCAATTTCCCAGCGACAACGGCTGGTCTGGCTTCACCGAATGCTTCGATTGGCCCTACACTGAGCTGACGCTACTCGACCCCACAAAGCCCATCATGCTTTGCGAATTTGGCGTCGGCGAATTCCCACACAATGGTGATAAAGCCGCGTGGATTCGCGAAGCTTTCACCACCCTCGCGGATCAAAAAAAATACCCTCGCATCAAAGCCGCCGTCTTTTGGCACGAACGCTGGATCAACAGTGACAACTCTGGCAATGCGGGCCGCGAGAACGCCGACAAAGCCAGCGACCTCCGCGTGAACAGCTCCCCCGCCGCCGTCCGCGCCTATCGCGAAAGCGTCGCCTCGCCCTTCTTCCTAGACCGTCCGATTCTCGCGCAGTAGCGGACGGATTAGAGCCGCGCGAGGATGCTCTCGACATCATAAACGCACCCACCCCAAGTGCCGCCGCTGACTCGCTGCAATGCTGCCCATAGCCGCGTATCTGCTGGCAATGCGCTGTGCGGCGCGAGGTCGGGGTGAGGGGGGCGCGAGAGGAAATCATCCGTCGCCTCGCCGCTATCCGTGACGACATTGAGGGTGCCGCACATTTTCACGCGATCTATGACGATGCCGATGCGGTCGCCGTCGCGCAGCTTGCTGATGGGCCCGCCTGCGAGCGCCTCGGGGCCGATGTGGCCAATGCACGCGCCAGTGCTCACGCCGCTGAACCTTGCATCCGTGAGCAGCGCGACGTGTTTGCCAAAGGGCAGATGTTTCAGCGCGCTGGTGAGTTGGTAGGTCTCTTCCATGCCAGTGCCAGCGGGGCCGATGCCCATGACGACGAGCACATCGCCCGCCACAATCGTTCCTTCGCGGATGGCCGAGATGGCAGCGGCCTCGCTTGTGAAAATGCGCGCGGGCCCGGTGTGGCGATAGACGCCGTCGGCACCGACGACGCTCGGGTCTATGGACGTGGCTTTGATCACACTGCCCTCCGGCGCGATGTTCCCCACGGGGAAAACGACCGTGCCCGTGAGCCCGCGCGCCTTTGCCAATGCGGGCGGGAGGATCACGTCGTCCGGCTCCACGCCGTCGGCATCGCGGAGGAGTTGGCGGAAACGCGCGCGCCGTTCGCACTTTTCCCAAGCGTCGAGATTCTCCCCGAGCGTGCTGCCCGTGGCGGTGCGGACGGTGAGATCGAGCAGGCCGAGCGCGCGGAGGTGAAGCATCACTTCCGGCACGCCGCCCGCGAGGAAAACGCGCACGGTCGTGTGCCCCACGGGGCCATTCGGCAGCGCATCCACGAGGCGCGGCGTGGTGGCGTTCACGGCGATCCAATCGGCGACGGTCGGGCGTCGGAGGCCCGCTGCGTGGGCGATAGCGGGGATGTGCAGCAGGAGATTTGTAGAGCCGCCGAAGGCCGCGTGGACCACCATCGCGTTGCGGATCGCCGCGTCCGTGAGGATGTCGCGTCCGCAGTGGTGCGCTTTTTCTAAAGCGACGAGCGCCCGCGCGGATTGCACCGCGAGATCGAGCCACACCGCCTGCCCGCTCGGGGCCAGCGCGCTGTGCGGGAGCGCGAGGCCGAGCGCCTCCGCGACCACTTGCGAAGTGGCGGCGGTGCCGAGGAATTGGCAGCCTCCGCCCGGCGTAGCGCAAGCGCGGCAGCCGAGTTCGGCGGCTTCTTGCAGCGAGAGTAAGCCGCGTGAGAAGCGCGCGCCGATAGTCTGGATCTTCCCTGCGTCCTCGCCGTGCGTGGGTGGCAGCGTCACGCCGCCGGGCACGATTACGCCCGGCAGATCGGGCGAGCCTGCGAGCGCCATCATCATCGCCGGGAGCCCCTTGTCGCAAGTGGCCACGCCGAGCACGCCGAGCCGCAGCGGCAGTGAGCGGATGAGGCGGCGGAGCACAATCGCCGCATCATTCCGATACGGCAGGGAATCAAACATCCCGTGCGTCCCCTGCGTGCGGCCATCGCACGGATCGCTCACCGCGCCCGCGAAGGGCACACAGCCTAGCGCGCGCAGCTCCCGCGCCGCCGCCTCCACTTGCAGCGCGATCTCCCAATGCCCCGAGTGATACCCCAGCGCCACCGGCGAGCCATCCGCCGCCCGCAGTCCGCCCTGCGTGCTTAGGATGAGAAACTGCGGGCCCGCCGCCAAGCGCGGCTCCCAGCCCATGCCTACATTTTGCGTGAGCCCGAAAAGATCGCCACTCGGCGAAGTCGTGAGCATCTCCGCCGTGAGCGGCAGCGCCCCACTCGGCCCCGGCGCATGGGTGCGTAGATCAAAAAGCGACGGCGTAGCGGTGAGATAAGTGTGCGGCATTTCCAGAGTTTGAACGTAGAGCTTGGAACTTTGAAGGAGAACTCGTTGGGAGTTTTAAATCCCGAATACCGTCATCTGTGAACCGCAGCAACCCTCATGAACTACTATAGGGGCAGCCTTTAATCAGATGTTAATAACCATAGGGTCTTAGCAGCTTTACGGGAAGATTGACAGGGTTAAAGTCCTGACAATCAATAAAAAACAAATACATTCGTCGTGCGCACGTTTCTGAAGTAAAATTCAGAGCAATACTAAAATTATTTTGCGCCGATG
>JAYVQK010000137.1:0-27769 GCA_043757005.1 Verrucomicrobiaceae bacterium | reverse complement strand
GACGTTCGACGTTCGACGTTCGACGTTCGACGTTTCCCCCTCCCCCCTCCGCGCTGGCTGCTACGTCGGGCAATCCCCAGATTCGCCGCCCCCTCCGGATTCCCCCACTTCGACGTTCGACGTTCGACGTTCGACGTTCGACGTTTCCCCCTCCCCCCTCGTCCGCCTCCGCGAAGCCGCCATCGCCGCCAAGCACCGCCTCTCGACCGAGACCGAAACCCGCATCGTCCTCCCTTTTCTCGAAAACGAGCAAAGCCTCGAACTCACCCTCACCCGCGCCGACCTCGACCTCCTCGCCCTTCCCATCCTCGAAAAGACCCGCGCCCACTGCCTCCGCGCCCTCTCCGACGCGCGCCTCACCGCCGCCGAACTCGACCAGGTCATCCTCGTCGGCGGCCAGACGCGGATGCCCCTCGTCCAGCGCCTCGTCGCGGAAATCTTCGGCCGCGCGCCGGACCTCTCGCAGCACCCCGACGAAGCCGTCGCCCTCGGCGCGACCATCCAGGCCGGCATCCTCAGCGGCGCCGTGCAGAACGTCCTGCTCCTCGACATCACCCCGCTTTCCCTCGGCATCGAGACCTTCGGCGGCCTCATGAACGTCATCGTCCCGCGCAATTCCACCATCCCGATCAAGGCCGGCGAAATGTTCACCAACGCCCTCGCCGGCCAGCGCGCCATGAAGATCAGCGTCCTCCAGGGCGAGCGCGAAATGGCCCGCGACAACTGGCCCCTCGGCACCTTCGACCTCGCCTTCACGCCCGCCCCCAAAGGCCACGCCCGCGTCGGCGTCCAGTTCGAGATCGACGCCAACGGCATCCTCCACGTCCTCGCCCGCGACACCGCCACCGGCCGCGAACAGCTCGTCGAAATGTCCAGCGCCGTCGATGTCTCCGACGAGGCCGTGGAAAAGATGCTCGAAGACAGCCTCGAACACGCCTTCGACGACGTGAACGAGCGCATCTTCACCGAGGCGAAAATCAAAGCCGCCGACATGCTCCCCGCCGTCGTGAATGCCCTCGCCCTCGTCGGCCCTTCCTTGGGCGAAAGTGAACGCGCCGAGATCGACGCCCACGTCCATGCAGTCGAAGCCGCCCTCGCCGCCGGCGTCGCCGAGCCCCTCAAGCGCGCCCTCGCCGCCCTCGACGCCGGCACCCAAAACCTCGCCGCCCTCGTCGTCGAGCACGCGATGCGCCGGTAGCGCACGCGTCTCGCGTGCCGTTGCCGGCGTCCCGCCGGGAACTCCAAAACCCCGCGGCACCAGCCGCCATTCCATCCTCCCGACACCGGTCAAAGAATCGCGCTGCTGGTCCGCGTCACCACCCGTCGGCGGGACGCCGACGGGAACACGCGAGACGCGTGCGCTACCGTGGGAAATCGCAGGCTTCCCCCGCCGCCGCGCATCCGCTTCATTGGCAGGATGCGCACTTCCCTCGCCCTCCTCGCCGCCCTCCTCCTCGCCAACGGCGCCCGCGCCGCCGAGCCCTTCGACATCCGCGAAGGCGAGCGCGTCCTCCTCATCGGCGACACCCTCCTCGAGCGCGAAGGCACCTACGGCTACCTCGAGACCCGGATGCACGAGCAGTTCCCGCAGCGGCATTTCACCGTGCGCAACCTCGCCTTCAGCGCCGACACCCCGCTCGGCATCTCGCGCGCCGCGTTCGATCCCGCGGCGAAAGGCTTCGAGCGGCTGAAAGAGCAGCTCGCCCTCGTGAAGCCGACCGTCGCCATCCTCGGCTACGGCATGGCCGCGAGCCTCCAGGAGCTCACCGACCGCAGCGGCGATCTTTCTTTGAATCCCGACCCCACCCGGTACGGCGCCGAGCCCATGTCCGCCGCGCGTTTCAAAAAAGAGCTCGCGCAGCTCATGGACGCCATCTCCGCAAACGCGGGCGCGCTCGGGGGGAACGGGGAAGGGGGAGAACGTCGAACGTCGAAGTCAGGAGCGGAGGGGTCCGCCACGCTTCCGCCGAATCCGAAGGCTCCGCCTTCCGCCCTTTCCGATCCTTCCCCGCCTTCTCCGAATTCCCCCACTTCGACGTTCGACGTTCGACGTTCGACGTTCGACGTTCTCCCCTCTGCTCCCGCGCCCAGTCCCGTCGCCGCGCCCGGCTCCACGCCGGAGGCCTCGGGGGCCGTCGCCGCCGCCGACCCGGCGAAGGCCGCGCCCCCGGCGGTCCGGTTCATCCTCCTCAGCCCCATCCGCCACGAAGACCTGCGCGCCACCCGCCCCGGCCTCCCCGACCCCGCCGCGCACAACGCCCTCCTCGCCCAATATAGTAAGGCGATCGAGGAGCTGGCGCAGGAACGCGGGGCGCGGTTTGTGGACCTCAGCAGCATCACCGCGAACACCCCGGCGATTGCTACGGGCATTGGCCTAAACGATGCCCGAGAAAAGCTGACGAGTGGGAAGAGTGCAGCCGAGCTCGTCGCTGGGCTCGTCAATGTGCTCGATCAAGCTCTAACGACACTCGCCGGTCCGAGAACTGACAATGGCATCCATCTCAACTCCGAGGGATACCAGTTCGCGACCGAGAAAGTTGCTACCGCCTTGATCTGGCCCAGTCTTCTCAAAGGCTTGCTCGACCCACCGAAATCCAGCGCCGCCCTCCGCGCCGCCGTCGTCGCCAAGAACGCGCTCTTCTTCCACCGCTGGCGGCCGGCGAACTCGACCTACCTCTTCGGCTTCCGCAAGAACGAGCAGGGGCGCAACGCCGCGGAGATCCCGCAGTTCGACCCCCTCATCGAGGCCGCGGAAAAGGAGATCGACCGCCTCAAGGCCGGGGATGCACCGTCCACGCTCCCGAGCGGAGCTGCCGGAACTCTTCTCGTGCAAAACGGAGCGTCCGGCGAGCCCGGGAAGCTGTCCGGTGAGCCCGAGAAGCCGTCCGGCAAAAGTCTGCACACGCCTGGGGAAATGCCGAATTCGGCCGTGACGGGCGCAGTCGCACCTGCTCCCACCCTGACGGCAGCCGCCCCATCCCGCCCTCTCCCGGTTTTCACCATCGCCGAGGGCTACGAGATCACCCTCTGGGCGGAGAACCCTCTGCTGGAAAAGCCGACCCAGATGAATTGGGACGCGCAGGGCCGCCTGTGGGTCACTTCCTCCTCGCTCTACCCGATGATCGCCCCCGGCCAGCCCGCGGAGGACAAGGTGCTCATCCTCGAAGACACCGATCACGACGGAAAAGCCGACAAATCGACCGTCTTCGCCACCGGCCTCCTCGTCCCGACGGGCGTGGAGCCCGATCTGTTCCTGGGTAGCGCAGGCGTCCCGCCTGCCGTTGCCGGCGTCCCCGCCGGGAACTCCGAAAACCACCCGGCGCAGCCGCCATCCCCCTCCGCGCGCGGCCACGAGGGAGGAAAGGGCGCTGCGCGCGAGCTGAACGAGTCTTCGGCGGGGACGCCGAAGACAGCACGCGAGACGCGTGCGCTACCCGGCGGGGAACCGCGCGCCGCCTGCTACGTCGGCCAATCCACGGAGCTGCTCCACTTCGCCGATACCGATGGCGACGGGGTGGCCGATGAGAAACGCATCGTGCTGAGCGGCTTCGGGACGGAGGACACGCATCACATCATCCACACGCTGCACTGGGGGCCGGATGGACGGCTCTACTTCAACCAGAGCGTCTATATCCACAGCCACGTCGAGACGCCGTGGGGGGTGGTGCGGCTGAATTCGGGTGGCATCTGGGCCTACGATCCGCGGACGGAGCGGCTGGAGGTCTTCGCGAAGGGGTGGTGGAATTCGTGGGGGCATCAGATGGACGCGGCGGGGCAGTCCTTTGCCACCGATGGCGCGGGCTCGACCGGCGTGTCGTGGGTGATCCCGGGGGCGGTCTATCCGGCGTATGAGGGGGGCAAACGGATCGCACCGGCGATCAGCCCCGGGTCGTATCCAAAATTCGCCGGGCTCGAGCTGCTCTACTCCCCGCACTTCCCCGCCGAGTGGCAGGGGAACGCGATCACCTGCGACTTCCGCGCGCACCGGGTGGTGCGCTTTGCGATCGAGGATCTGAGTGGAGGGGAAGGGGGAGAACGTCGAACGTCGAACGTCGAACGTCGAACGTCGAAGTCAGGAAAAGAGGCGGAGGAGAACACCGCGACTCGACCAAAGCCGAAGGCGTCCCCCTCCGATACTTCGACGTTCGACGTTCGACGTTCGACGTTCGACGTTTCCCCCGCCCCCGCCCCCGCCTCCGCCGGGTACACCGCCAAGGAGCAGCCCGACTTCCTCCGCACGAACGACGTGAGCTTCCGCCCGATCGACGTGAAGCTCGGCCCCGACGGCGCGCTCTACCTCGCCGACTGGAGCAACCCGGTGATCAATCACGGCGAAGTCGATTTCCGCGACCCCCGCCGCGACCACCACATGGGCCGCATCTGGCGCATCACCCGCAAAGGCGCCCCCCTGGTGAAGTGGGAGCCGCTGGGGAATGGCGACTCGATCGAGGGCCTCACGGAGAAAGGGAGAAGCACCAACCATTGGGAGAAAGAACAGGCGACGCGCCTTTTGTACGCCCGCGACGCCATGATTCCGGGCGACCTTCACCTATCGTATCTCCGAAGAATCGACGACCCTTCGCCGAGGATGCGCGTCTTTGCGATGCGTGCCCTTGCCCGGGTTCCCTCCGCCCGGAGCGCCGAGCTGGTGCTCGATGCCGCGGTCGGGGCGGCGGGGGGAGAGGCTCTCGCAAAGCCGCCAAGCCGCAAAGGGGAGGAAGAAAAGAACCTTGGCGTCTTTGCGCCTTTGCGAGAGCCCTCTTCCGACGCGTTCCTCGAATACGCCGCGTGGCTTTCCATCAATGACCTCGCCAAGCCGTGGACCGACGCCATCGCGAGCGGGGCCTACCCGGCGGAGGGGCACGAGAAGCAGCTCGCCTACGGCCTCGCCGCGATCGATCCCGCCCTCGCCGGGCCCGCCGTCGCCAGGCTCCTCGCCGGCCGCACCATCCCGCGCGATGGCTCGGGCCCGTGGATCGAACTCATCGGCACCGCGGGCGGCCCGGCGGAGCTGAAGCAGCTCTACCTCGGCCTCATGGCTGCGATCGTCCCCGACGGCGACGACATGCCGACCATGGCCCCGAAGGAACTCGCCTGGACGGGCGACGCCCTGCCCCGCGCCGCGCACGCGCTCGTCGAGGCCGCCCGCCTCCGCGGCCTGAAGCCGGAGAATCCCTACACCGCCGACGCGCGCCTCCCTTACTACGAGAAATACCGCGGCAAGGCGGACGCGCCGCTGGCGATCTGGCAGTTCTTCGCCTACCCGAAACGCGCCTGGGGCCCCGACGTGCTCCGGCTCATGGGGCTCTGGAAAGTGGATTCCGCCGCGGCGGCAACGCTCTCGATGACGACCGGGCCCGGCAGCCCGGAAGCGGAAGTCGCAGCCGCATTCGAAGCGCTCCGCCTCCTCGGCACCGACAACGCGGCGAATCTCGCTGAGGAGGAAGCCGCCTCCGACGACCCGCGCGTCCGCCGCTACGCCCTCATCACCCTCGCCGCCCTCCGCCCGGCGCGCGCGCTGCCGTTGCTCACGGCGGCCTTCCCGGCGGCGGCGGCGGAGGCCGAACTGGTCGGGACGTGGCGCGAGCTCTTGAAAGAGCGCGCCTTTGCCGACCAGCTCGCCGCCCACCCGCCCGCGAGCCTGAACCAGAAAGTCGCCGCCGCCGGCGTCCGTGCCGCCAAGGAGATGGGCAAACGCGGCGAGACCCTCCTCGCCAAGCTCTCGCCCCTCGCCGGGATCGATGCCGCCGCAAAGAACGCCGCCGACGCGAACCCCGCAGCCATGGCCACGGCCATCGCCTCCGGGCGCGTTGGCGACCCGGCGCGCGGAGAGCTGATTTATCGGCGGGCGAATCTCGGCTGCGTCATCTGCCACGCCATCGGCGGCGCGGGCGGCAAGGTCGGCCCCGATCTCTCCAGCATCGGGGCCAGCGCCCCGCTCGACTACCTCATCGAGAGCCTCTTCATTCCCAATGCCAAAGTGAAAGAAGGCTACAACGCCGTCCTCCTCACCCAAAAAGGCGGCGCACAAATCAGCGGCGTCCTCGTCCGCGAAAACCCGGACGAATTCATCCTCCGCGACATCACCGGCAAGGAACTACGCGCCCCGAAAGCCGCCGTCACCGCCCGCGAAAACCTCGGCAGCATCATGCCCGCTGGCCTCATGGATCAGCTCGCCGACCGCGAACGCCTCGACCTCTTCGCCTTCCTCGGCACCCTCGGCAAACCCGGCGCGTTCGACTCCAGCAAAGCCACCGTCGCCCGCCAATGGGAACTCTGGCCCGCAGGCCCGAGCCCCATCGCCGATGAGCTGCCGATGGTAAAACGCGAGCCCGGCCTCGCCACTTTCACCCTCGTGGATGGACGCCTCACGCGCGATATGATCGCCGAAAAACTCGCCCTCTTCCCCGCCGACACCAAGAGCCTCCACGCCCGCTCCCACTTCACCATCGCCACCGCTGGCAAAACCAAACTCACCCTCACCGGAGCCCGCAAAGCCTGGCTGGATCGCACTCCCCTGCCCATCGCCAGCGAGCCTTCCCCCACCCTCACGCTCGCCGCAGGCCCGCACGACCTCGAAATCGAACTCGACCCCACCGGCCTCCCCGACCTCCTCCGCGCCGAAAGCCCCGATGTGACCTTCCTCGGCGAGTGAGGCTCGGGAAAACCGCGATGAACGCGGGGCAACCTCGCGGAGCCGCTCCTGTTTCGTAGCGTTTTCTTGGAACTTCGAACTCTGAACTTTGAACTCTGAACTCCGAACGTGGCTGCATCGAAAGTTCGAAGTTCAGAAAAGCCCCCGCAATTCCAAGCGCACGCGCTAGTCCTCGTCCGCGCCCCAGAGATGCTCTTTTTGCCACTTCGTCTCGTAGAGTTTGCAGAGCCCGAGCGCAGGGGCCACGCCGCCGCTATAGGTGGCGGTGGTGCTGTATTGCTTGTCTTCATCATACCAGCCGACGGCCACGATGGAGTGGTCGAAGTGCTCACTGAGCAGTTCGATGACCTTGTCTAGCACGTCTTGTTGGGCAGCGTTCATGGCGGTGAGGAAAGCGGGGATCGGCGTGTTTGGGAAATGGTTTTTGCGGGTGCCGCGCTACTCCGGCTTATCCGTGCATTGCGGCCAAGCGCCAGCCGGGAGCGGCGGAGCCTCCACCCCGGCGCGTGGGAGTGTGCCATCCAGCTCCTGCCGCCAATGCGCCACGTCGCCTGCGGGGCCGTAGCAGTAGATCATGCGCAGCGGAGTCTCGCCCATATTCGTGAGCTGATGAAAAACACCGGGCGGGATGAAGACGGCTTGCCCGGTGGTCACGATCTGGCGCTCTTCGCCGAGGCACATTTCGCCAGTGCCCTCCACGATGAAGTAGATCTCTTCCTGCTCTTGGTTATGCCACGGCACCTGCCCGCCACGCGGATCGAGCGTCACATTTCCCATGGAGAAATGCGTCGCCTGAATCGCAGCGACGCCGCCGACGAGATTCTGAGTGCGCCGCCGCGCGGGGTATCGCCGGCCAGCAGTGAGTGCGAGATCGCTGATAATCATGCCAGCGAGGGTGCCCGCGAGGGCGGGGGTGGTGCAAGCGTGGTGAGGAAATGCAAAAGCAGGAAAGATGAGCGCGAAGCGCAGGGGAGCGCGGGCTTCCAGCCCGCAGTGTTTGGCATCCTGCCAGACACACCGAGCGATGTGACATTTGCTTTTATCGTGCGGTTTTCCGAGTCGCTACGCTCCATACGTCCGGCAGGATGCCGGACGCTGCGGGCAGGATGCCCGCGCTCCCCGGCGCTGCGCGCTCACTCAACGCTTTTTCGATACGTCTTCATTTTTAGATCAAAAAAATGCCGGCCATTGCTGGTCGGCATCTTCTTGGAGTTGGCGCTGTGGGCTATTCGCGGGCTGGTGCGTTTGCTTTGTAGCGGGAGCGTGGGATGGGCGGCAGGCCGGGTTTCGGATAGTCGCTGGCGACTTGGCGATTCGAGCTTGGGAAGACGCGGATCGCACCTTTGGCATTGTTGCGCCAGCCGTTCGGGTCGGCGTATTCCTCACCGCTGTGGTTCAGGCCGCTGACTTGGTCTTCGAGCCCCGTGCCGTAGCCTTGTTTGATGATCGTCGGAGTGACGAAGACGAGCAGATTGCGCTTCGTGCGGGAGGCCAGTTTTTCTTGGAAGAGGTAACCGAAGAGCGGGATGTCTCCAACGATTGGCACCTTCGTGCGAGCCTTGCTCACTTCATCTTGGAGCAGTCCGCCGATGGCCAGCGTGTCGCCGCTTTTGATCAAAACGTGGGAGTCAAAAGTGCGCTTATCAATGATCGGACTGGTCACCGTCGCACCGCCGAAAACGAAAGTGGCATCAGCCACCTTATTGCTAATCTCGGGCTTCACATCGAGCGAGACGAAGCTGTCTTTGTTGATATTCGGCGTGACGATTAGCGTATTGCCAAACTCTTTGTCTTGGAATCCACCGAAGACGGCCTGCGCAGTCTGCTCGTTGAAATTGAGCTGAGGCACAGGCTGTGTGCGGGTAATTTTGATGGTCGCCTTTTCATTATTTGAGGCGACGACGCGGGGATTCGCGAGGAACTCCGCATCATTGTCTTCATTCAGCAAACGCAGCGTGGCAGACATCTGCGGGATGGAGAGGATGGCAAACTGCCCGGCGAGTGCCCCCAACAAACCCGACTTATTGCCGCCTCTTACGAAGTCATTCACGAGACTTGGTTCACCTGGTTTCGGAGCGTCGATGCTCGGCAGCTTATCGAGAGTCCGGACGCCTTTATCTACTTTGTAGCTTTGTAGCCCGCTGCCGCCGTAGCGGAACGTCTGCGGGGTCGCCGAGCCACCCACGACGCCACCCCAGTTGATGCCGTAGCTCTGCTTGGGATTCGCGTTCACTTCTACGAGGCGGGCTTCGATCATCACCTGCTTCGTGGGGGTATCTATCGCTTTTAGAAATTCGAGCACCTTGGGGATATTTGGTTTCGTTTCACGGTAGAAAATCGTGTTGGTGCGAGGGTCAAATTGCGGCGCGCTCGGACTGCTGAGTTGCGCTTGCAACAGGGCCACCATCTTTTCCGCCGAGGCGTAGCTGAAGGTGTATTGCTGGCTCTCGGTCGGCTCTTTGGAGCGCTCGGCTTGAGTCTTGATGTAGAAGACGCCTTTCAGCTCATCCACCACGTAGCCATTGGCCTGGCAGACGATCTCGATGACTTCGCGTGGGGTCTTGCCTTCCACGCGCAGCGAGATGGGGCCGACGATTTGCGGGCTCACGACGACGTTCATCTGCGCCTGTCGGGCGAGCGTGCGGAGCACGAGGTTCGCTTCCTCGCCGGAAAATTCGCTGGCGTGGGGAGCGTTCGGATCCACCGGGGGCAAAGTCGGCAGACCATTCGCATCCGTCGCGCCGGGGACCACAGGCTGACCGAGTGGCAGCACCGTGCCAGCTTGCACGGGAGGCTCGATGGTGGCTGGTGCGACGCCTTTATCCGGTGCGGCGGGCAGGGCGCTCGGTGCGACCTCCGCTGGAGCAGTCGGCGAGGCAGGCGGCGCGATGGGCGCGGGTGTCTGGGCGACTGCGGCGCTGACGGTAACGACAAGCGCACTGAGTGTCCGGTGTAGTTTGGCGAGTGAATGGGCTGAGAGTTTCATGGCTGCGAGTCATTCTAGCACGATGCGGGCCAGCCCGATTTCCCACTTTCACTTCTGCGAAAATGGAGACGCGATGTGCGGGAACCCCTGCAAATCAGCCCACGCGCGCGGCTTTCACAAATGCGCGCATCTTCGCAAAGTCCTTTTTCCCCGGCGCAATCTCGATGCCGCTGGAGACATCCACCACGCGCGGACGCACGGCTGCCACGGCGGCGGCGACATTCTCTGGCGTGAGCCCGCCCGCGAGCCAGAGCGTGAGCTGCGGGAACTCGCGCTGGAAGCCGCGCACCAACTCCACATCCACGCGCGCCCCCGTGCCGCCAAAGGCTCCCGGCACATGGGCATCGAGCAAAAGATGCGGCGTGGAGAAGGTCGCAGCGCCCGCCAATGCAGCACTGTCGCGGGCGCGGAGGGCTTTGATGATGGGCTTGCCGAGCGCGGCGATGCGTGCGCAGGCGGCGGCGTCTTCATCGCCGTGGAGCTGGAGCGCGTCTATAAATGGCAGCGCGGCGACGGCGCGCGCCTCTGCAAGCGTGGCGTTCACGAGCAGCGCCACTTTCACCACGCCGACTGGCAAAGCTGAGAGCCATGCGGCGTTTTTCTCTAAATCGAGAAACCGCTTCGTTCCCGCCCACGTATTAAAGCCCAGCAAATCCGCCCCGGCCTCGATGGCGGCGAGGGCGTCGTCGCGATTCGTCACGCCGCAGATTTTCACAGCGATGCGCCCGGCGGGCAGTTGGATGGTGGATGCGCTCATACTTGTGGAGATTACGAAGCAGCCTCTATGCGTCCATAAAACTCTCCCGTCGCAGAAAAAAATCAGCCGCTGCTTGCCGTGCGCGGAGCTGCGCGCTAGAGCAACGTCACCGTGCGCCGCCTGCTTCTTTTTACTTTCCTACTACTCTCACTCGCGAGTCTCCGCGTGCCTGCGCAGCAGTCGCTCAGCGACGAGGAAAAAAAGCGTCTCTTTTTAAAAGCACGCGAGGAGATGACCACGATCCCTTACGTCCCGCCTGCGCCATCCGCCACGCCCAAACCTCGCCCACACGCGGCTGCCACGCCGGAACCGATCAAAAAACAGCCGACGCCGGAGCCCATCCATCGTCCTCCTTTACCAAAAGCAACGCCGCCGCCCGCGATCACGCGCCCGGTGGAAGAGGAGCCGCCGCAGCACGCCAATATCGTCGTGCGTGAGGCGGGCGTGGCAAAGGCCGACGAGGACGACACACCGCCGCCAAAACCGGAGAGCGTGTGGTCGCGGATTTTTGGCGGGGGTGGCGGGAACTACAAATACCTCACCCCATCCGTGCGGCGCGCGATTGATAGCGCACCGGTGACGAAGGGCCGCTGGCGCTACATCGTCGTCCACAATAGCGGCACTCGGCAGGGCAGTGCGAAAGCCTTTGAGCACTATCACCGCTTTGTGCGCGGGATGCCGAATGGCATGGCGTATCAATTCGTGATCGGCAACGGCACGACCACGGGCAATGGCTTCATCGAGATCGGCAATCGCTGGCACCGCCAGATCCAGGGCGGCCACGTCCACAGCGATTACCTAAACAACATCGCACTCGGCATCTGTCTCGTCGGCGATTTCAACAACGACGAGCCCACCAGCGTGCAAAAAGAAGCACTCACCGAGCTGATCAAATATCTGCGCCGCCGCGTGGGGAAAATCCAAGGCCAGGAAGCCGTCGTGCGCGCCCACCGCGAGATCAATCCCCCGCGCTGGCCCACCGATTGCCCCGGCAACCACTTCCCGTTTGCGTGGCTGCATCGGAATTTCTAGCACTGAGCACTGGCTGCCATGCAAATCGCGATCACAGGAGCCACGGGCTTCGTCGGGCAGCAGTTGATTCGCGCGGCTGTTTTGCGTGGACATGAAGTCGTCGCCTTCACCCGCGACCCTTCGCGAGAGGTGGAGGAGTGCATCGAGACGCGCCGCTTTTCCCTCGCCGAGCCGCCTGATCTGAGCGGCTGCGAGGCGGTCGTGCATCTTGCGGGGGAGAATGTTTTCGGGCTTTGGACGAGGGCGAAAATGCAGCGCATCCGCGAGAGTCGCACGCTCGGCACGCAACGCATCGTGGAGGCCATCGCGGCGCTCGCGGAGCCGCCCGAGGTCTTCGTCTGCGCCAGCGCCATCGGCTACTACGGGGATCGCGGGGAGGAGCAGCTCACCGAGTTTTCGCCGCCCGGCACGGGCTTCCTCGCGGAGACTTGTGTGGCTTGGGAAAATGCAGCGCAGCGCGCCGAATCGCACTGCCGAGTCGTCCGCGCGCGCAGCGGTCTCGTGCTCGGAATGGGCGGCGGCGCGCTCCCGCTGTTGCGTCGCCTTTTCCGCCTCGCACTCGGCGCGCAGCTCGGCCACGGGCGGCAGTGGATGTCGTGGATTCACACCCTCGACCTCGCGCGGCTGCTGCTTTTTGCCGTGGAGAATCTGGACGTGCGCGGCCCGCTGAACGCCACCGCCCCGTGGCCCGTGCGCAACGCCGACTTCACCCGCGCGCTCGCACTTTCCCTCCACCGCCCGGCCCTCCTACGAGTCCCCGCATTTGCGCTGCGGCTGCTGCTGCGAGGCTTTGCGGATGAGCTGCTGCACAGCAAGCGAGTCCTGCCCGCCGCCGCCATCGAGCACGGCTTCGGCTTCCGCTGCGGAGAGATTGCGGAGGGGTTGATGGTTGATTGACGGCGCACGCGATCTGGAAGCAACAATCCACCATGCTCGCTACTTTGAATACTTGGCCCTTCGTCGTGCTCGCCGTGAGCGTGATCTCGGTAATCGTGCTGATCTCGGTGTGCAGGCTGCACGCTTTCCTCGCGCTCATCCTCGCGGCGCTGCTGGCGGGGATGATGGCGGAGCAACTACCGGGCGGCGTGCCGCGACACGCGGTGGGGCTGAGCGCGGCGCAAAAGGTGGAGGCGCGGTATGTTTTAAAAACCTACGCGGACGGGATAACGGGGATGAAAAATTTGGGAGGCTCTTCTCTTCTCGAACAAGGCTTGAGGGAGATGGCGGAGAAGGAAATCGTAGCCCTGCTGAGGCCAGAGCAAGTCGCCGCGTGGCAGGCGCGCTCGGATGGGATAGAGGCCGCAATGGCCGAGGTGCTGCCAGACCCACTCACGGGCAAGCCGCGCAAGAGCCACTGGACGCGGGCGGTGGAGCTGGTGACGGCGGAGCTGGGAGCGACGGCAGGGAATATCGCGCTGAGTATCGCGCTGGCCGCGATCATCGGGCTGTGCCTAATGGAGAGCGGGGCGGCGGATAAGGTGGTGCGGACTTTCCTCCGCATCTTCGGGGAGCGGAACGCGGGGATCGCGATTCTCGTGAGTAGCTACTTCCTGAGCATCCCGATTTTTTTCGATACGATGTTTATGCTCATGGTGCCACTGGCCATGGTGCTGGCGATGCGGACGGGGCGGGATTACACGCTCTACGTGATGTGCATTTGCGCGGGCGCGGTGGTGACTCATTCCCTCACGATCCCCCACCCCGGCCCGCTGGCGATGGTGGATAGTCTGCGGCTGAATGACGGCATCTCGCTGCTCGCGGGCATCCTCGTGGGGACGCTGCCGGTGGCGATTTCGTGGCCCGTAGCAAAGTGGATCAATCGTCGCACGCCCGTCGTCCTCCGGGAGTCGGCCAACGTGCCGCTCGCAGATCTCCAGCGCATGACGGAGGTGCCCGAGTCGCAGCTTCCCGGCTTCTTCCTTTCCATCGTGCCGGTGCTACTGCCCGTGCTGCTGATCGCGTGCGCCTCGGTGGCCGATGTGCTGGCGCGCGGGGCGGGGGGCGGGGAAAACTTCGCCAGCGTGAAGGGCGTGTTTGATTTCATCGGCAATAAGAACATCGCCCTGCTGATCGGTGCCGCGTGCGCGCTCGCGCTGCTCATGCGCCAACGCCGCGAGAGCCTCGGCACGGTGGGCAAGCTGCTCGACAATCCGCTCACGACGGCGGGCGCGATCATCCTCATCACCAGCGCAGGCGGGGCCTTTGGGCTCATGCTCAAGAACGCGGGAGTCGGCGACGCCATCCGCGAGGCGGCACGCGGGCACGACATCAATATCCTACTACTCGGCTGGCTGGTCGCCGCGACTTTCCGCATCGCGCAAGGCTCCGCCACCGTGGCGATGATGACCACGGCGGCGATGCTCGCGCCAATGATCTACCCCGGCACGAGCGACGTGGCGGCGATGCCGTGCCACCCCGTGTATCTCTACCTCGCGGTGGGCTTCGGCGCGTTCTGCTGCTCTTGGATGAATGATAGCGGCTTCTGGGTGGTGAGCCGCCTGAGCGGATTCACCGAGCGCGAAACGCTGCGGACGTGGACAGTGATGCTGACCGTGCTCTCCATCACGGGGCTCGGCGTGACGTTGCTGCTGGCGTGGCTTTTCCCGCACCCGCTATAGAGCGCGGGCTAGGGAAACCTCTTCGAACTCTAAACCTTGTTGCTTCGAGAGCGTCGTTCGAAGTTCAGAGTTCGAAATTTACAGAAACCCCCTTAAAGCGACCCGTCTTCAACCACTGCGAACATCCCAGCGAAGAGTCCGTTAAAAATTCAAAGTTCAGCCCGCCGCAAGCGGCGTCACTTTCACAAATCGCTCTTTTTCCTACTACCGACTTTCCCCTCACGCTGCTAAAGCTCACCGACTCATGTCATCCATCATCGAACATTCCGACCCGATCAACGCGCAGATCCTCGCCACCTCCGAGGACAAGATTCAGGGCTTCGTGCGCGAGCCTTTTGCTGAAATCGCATCCCGCAGCGGCGTGCCGCTGGAGACCGTGCTGGAGCGCATCAAAGCCATGCTCGCCGCTGGCACCATCCGCCGCGTGCGGCAGACACTCGTCGCCAGCAACCTCGCCGAAGGCGCGCTCGTCGCCTGGCAAGTGCCGGAGGAAAAGCTCAACCACGCCTTCGACTGGATGTTTCAAAACGACCCCTTCAGCGGCCACGTCGTCGTCCGCTCCACAGATCAGCAAACCACCGGCAGCGTCTTCCGCCTTTGGACCACGCTGAAAACTCCCGTGGGCGTGGACATGGCCAGCCATTGCCGCGTGCTCATGCAGCACACCGGCTGCACCGCTTTCAAACTCATGCCTGCCAAAGGAATCTTCGCCCTCGGCGTGGGCCATGTGCGGCGCAAAGTGATCGAGCCCGGCGAAAAATCCGACGAGCCCGCAAAGATGATCCGCGTCGGCATCGTAGATCTCACACCGCAGGAATGGGACATCCTCCTCGCGCTCAAACGCGAGCTGACGCTTGATGAAATCCGCCTCGGCTTTTGGGCCGAACGCGCCGCCGAAGCAGGCGTGGATTTAGAAACCTTCTGCCGCATCGCCGAAGACCTGAACTCGCGCCAAGTCATCGGACGCTTCAGCACTTTCCTCGAACACGTGAAGCCCTCCGCCACCGGCGAGCGCGTGACGAAATTCAACGCCCTCTTCCACTGGCGCGTCGCCGAGGGGATGCAGCAGCGCGCAGGCGCAGAAGCCGGGCGGCACCCCATCCTCACCCACTGCTACTGGCGCGAAGGAGGCCCAGATTTCGCCAATGTGAACGTGATGGCCGTCTGCCACGGCACCGAGAAAGACCGAGTCCTCGCCCACAAAGCCGCCATAGACGCCCACCTGGAATCCGTCGGCATCCCCGTGCTCTACACCAACGTCTTCTGGGGAGGCCGCAGCGAAATCAAACCCAGCGAAATCTCGCCGAAAGTGCATCGCGAGTGGCTGGAGAAATACGGGGCTGTGGCGGTGTAGTGGCGATACGCGAGTCCGACTTCGCTGGGTGAAATGTATTATCGGGAGCCTTTCTTTTTCCACGCAGTTCGGATGCGGTGAAATCGTTCTGTGAAGCCGCCTTCATCGGTGAAAGCCGCTGCGAACGCGACATTCGCTGCGATTTCGGGGTAATGAGTGCTTTACTGCGCAGGTCGGTTTCGAGCCAGAGCGGTAGGCTGCGATGCCCGTGCTGCTTTCGGGGAGGCGCGATACGATGGTGTGGATATTTCTTCCCCCCGCCGCCGTTGCGATTCTAAGCTCTGGGGGTTTATTCCCGTGTCCTCTTTATAGAAACGCTCCTTATGATTCATCGCTCTCTTTCTGGCATCCTTATCGGTGCGATCTCGTTGCTGGTTCCGGTGCTACAGGCGGCGTCGCCGGTTTTCCCTACGCACCCGGATGGCACGGATTCTCCGCTGAATATCCCGTGTGGGAAGACGCTGGTGGTGCCGATCGCTTGTGAGGATGCGGATGGGGATGCGCTCACTTACACCGTGACTTCCTCGAACTCGAAGATCTTTGCGCGCGTGAAAACGGGCAATCCTAGCATGAAAATGCACGTCTCGACGACGAACGATGGCAGTGGGGCAGCGTATGCGGGGGATATGGAGTTTGTGCTGTTTCGCGATGATACGCCGGAGACGGCGGGGTTCATCGGCGGGTTCGCACAGGCGGGGTATTATGATAATCTGATTTTTCATCGGATCGTGACGGATTTCGTGATTCAGGGTGGCGATCCAGCGGGGACTGGCAGTGGGATCACATCGGCGAATGTGGATCTGAATTTGAACTACAAACTGCCGAATGAGTTTCGCTCGAAGTATATCTTTTCGGGACGAGGGCAGCTCGCGATGGCGAATTCGGGCTACATGCAGAACTTCCCGAGCAATGGGAATTTTTACAGTTCGGGGAACTTCACGGCGACGAATGGCTCGCAGTTTTTTATGACGCTGGCGCAGCCGCGCTTCCTCGATTTCAAGCACACGATCTTCGGCCAACTCGTGCGCGGCTACGATGTGATGGCCAAGGTCGCGGCGGTGCCCGCGACGAGTGAGAAGCCCAATGTGGCGGTGAAGATGAGCGGCTTCACGGTGGCTCCGAGTAAGACGGATGCGGTGCTTTTGCTCAGCACGACGACGGTGACGGCGGCGGCGACGATAGATGTGACGGCGACGGATGCGGCGGGGAACTCCGCCACGCGGCACATCACGGTGAAGGCGGTGAAGGACACGGATAATGACCCGCCGTTGATCGAGGCGCTGGAGCCCACGGTGACGCCGGTGGGCGCGCTGCCGAGTGTGCGGCTGAAGGTGTCGGATTTGGAAAGCGATGCGATCTCTACGCGGCTGCCGGTGCGGGATTCGAGCACATTTCAGACGATCTACGCGACGGCGAGCGCAAACGTGCTCGGCATCATCCAGCGGCCTACGGCGGGGGCTTGGGATGTGACTTTCAGCGTGACGCAGCAGGATGATCCGCAGGTGGTATCTTCGCCATTCAGTATATCGCGTTTCGAGGTGCTGGAGGTGGGCGTGGGCGACCGCGCAATCACGGCCACCGCTACGGCGCTGGATGCGACGGCGGCGGTGAATACGGGGCCAGTGGTGGTGGCGACTTTCCGCCACGGCGGCTCGGCGGCGACGGCGGGGGATTTTATCGCGATGGTAAATTGGGGCGATGGCAGCAAGCGCGAGGCGTCGAGCGATACGACGCCTGCGGTCAGCGTGGTGCCTTCGCTCACGGAGGCGAGCACCTTCGAGGTGCGTGCGGCGCACACCTACGCGCGACCCGGCGTGTATCCTCTGCGGGTGATCGTGGACGGGCCCAATGGCGCGACGAAGACTGCGGCGGGGGACGCCGTAGTGAGTGCGGCGGGCGCGACGCTGCGGGCGCGCGGGCTACGCACGGAGTTTGCGAGCGCGGTCTTCACTGGCCGACCTGTCGCGTATTTCACAGACAGCACGCCCGGCGCAAATGCCACCGCTTTTACCGCAGTCGTGGACTGGGGCGATGGCACGCGGAAGCCTGCGGAGGTGCGGCAGATCGGGTTGGGGAAATTCGCCGTCTTCGGCACGCACAAATATGTGGATGCCGAGAGCTACGCCCTCGCCACGCACATCCACCGCACGACGAACGCTGCCGATGCGGTGGCGTGGAGCACTGTGAAACTCAGCGGCTTCACCGGGCCGCGCCATTTGCCGCCGTTCCCGAATACGAACATCACGCACTACTGGGGCGAGGCGCTCACGAAAAGCTATCGCACGGCCAGCGCCACCGACCTGCTCGGCTCGCTCGTGCTCATCAATAGCGGCGTGCTGCCAAGCAAACCGTGGAAGTTGAAATTCTGGCTCTCGGACGACGCGACGCTCGGCAATACCGACAAGCAACTCCAGCTCGGCCCACTCACACGCTTGATCTCGGAGGTGCCGTTCAATTCCTTCCCCGCTGGCGCAGGCATCTCGCTGCCGCTGAAGCCAAGTGGCAATCTGGACTACACCATCCACCTCCCCTCGGGCGACAGCGGCGCGGGCCGCTACATCATCGCGCAGCTCGGCTACAGCGACCCGCTCTCGGACAATATGGACATCCCCAAGACGAGCGTCTTTGGCCCGCTAGAGGGCATCTTCGTCTCGCCGCCGACCCTCACCATTAAAGAAGAAGCGCCGCCCGTGCCCCCTGCCACCGCCTCCGCTTTTACCACGGCGAGCTTCGTGGTGAGACTCGACATGGCACCGACGGCCAACGTCGTCCTGCCGCTCGACATCGTGAATGGCAGCAGCGTAGTGGATAATTCCCGCGCCACTCTCGCCGTGCTGGACAGCCTGGGGAATGTCATCAAAGACACGAACAATGTGCCAGTGCAGTTCATCACCTTCACCCCGGCGGATGGGAAAAATAACCATGTCGTGAAAGTGACGATGGTGGACGATCAAATCAAAAACAACACCGGCACTTTCACCATCCGAGTGAAGCCCGACACCACCACGACGGATACGCATTTTAAAAATATGCAGCCCGCCGATGTCGCGCTGACGGTGCAAGACAACGAGCCCAACGTCCTTGTCTCGCCCAGCAGCGTGAGCATCACCGAAGGCGCGGCGGGGGCCACTGGCACAACGAAGAGCTTCACCGTGCGGCTCGAAGCTGCGCCGACTGCGAACGTGACCTTCCCCCTCGACATCGTAAGGGGCAACACCCCAAACGTCTCGCGGGCCGTGCTGAAAGACACGGCTGGCGGCGCGCTCACGCAGCTCGTCTTCACGCCTGCGAATGGCACGACGGCGCAAACCGTCGTCGTGACGGTCGTGGACGATTTGCTCACGAATGGAACTGGCAGTTTCACCGTGCGAGTAAAGCCCGACACCACGACGACCGACCTGCGCTATAAGGATCTCGACCCCACCGATGTTGCACTGACTGTGAACGACAATGAGCCGAATATCATCGCCTCTGCCACCAGCGTGAGCGTCACGGAAGGCCCGACGGGCGACCCGCTCACCACAAAGAGCTTCACCCTGCGATTCGATTCCGTGCCGACGGCGAACGTCGTCTTCCCGCTGGATATTGTGAAAGGCGGCGTCGTGGATAATAGCCGCGCCGTGCTGAAGGACAGTGCCGGGAACCCGCTCACACAGCTCGTCTTCACGCCTGCGGACGCTACGACGAACCACACCGTCATCGTGAATTCTGTGGATGATTTGCTCGCCAATGGCACCGGCACTTTCTCCATCCGCATCGGCGCAGATACGACGACGAGCGACCTGCGGTATAAAAATATAGACCCCGCTGACATCGCGCTGACCGTGCTCGATAACGAGCCAAAGATCATCATCTCCGCGAGCAGCGTGAGCGTGACCGAAGGGCTGACGGGAGCGGCGGGGACGACGCAGAATTTCACCGTGAGATTCCAGTCCGCACCGACGGCAAACGTCACCATCCCCATAGAAATCTTGAGTGGCGCAGTGGCGGATAACAGCCGCGCGGTGCTAAAGAATATCGCTGGGACTGTAATCACCGAGCTGGTCTTCACGCCGGCGGATGCAACGACGGCGCACACCGTCGTCGTGACTGCGGTGGACGATGCGCTCGTGAACGGCACGGGCAGTTTCAACATCCGCCTCCAAGCCGACACGACGACGACTGATCTGCTCTACCGCAACGTGAAGCCCGCCAACCTCACACTGTCTGTGCACGACAACGACTAATCCTATTTTTCCATGAAACCCCAACGCTCTCTGCTCCGCCGCATCCTCGATAAACTGAAGCGCCCCGCGCCGGAGCCACCACCTACCACACCTGCAACTGTCCGCCCGAAACGGCGCACAGACTCGTCCTTTGAGCCGCTCGAAGGTCGCATCGCCCCGGCTCTACTGCTCGGGCCTTCCGCACTGCAATACACGGATACGGATGGCGATCTGGTGACGGTGCATTTCTCCAAAGCGGTCTTCGTAAAAGGTGCCAATGAGCCGGACGATCAGTTTGAAGCGCGCATCTCGCACGTAGTGAATTTTAAGAGCGGGCATCTCACGAAATCCGCCGCGCGCGGCGGGCTGGCGACGGATGTAGAAGAGCTGCAACTGCTCGATCTCGAAGAATTCGTCACGTCAGGCTTAAAAAGCCCCGTCGCGGGTTCCGACATCCGCATCACAGCGGATAAAGTCGGAGCGATGGGCGATGGGTTGGTGAACGTTGGATTCATCAAAGCCAAGACGCAGAACATCGGTTTTTTCACACTCGGAAATGTCAGCGTGGACGGCGACCTCGGGCGCATCGAGGCGGGGAAATTTGGCGTTCCCAAAGCACTCACGTCGCTCACCGTGCAATCGCTCGGAGCAGTCGGCACCGCTTCGCAGGCAGCGGGCGGTATTCTGGCCAGCAATATCTATGGCAGCGTGGGCAAGCTCGTGGTGAAGGGCGATGTGGTGGATGCAAAATTCACCGTGGATAGCACGGGCAGCATCGGCAGCATCACCATCGGCGGCAGCCTGCGCGTGAGCGCGACGGATACGGACGACAACGCGGGTGCCATCACCGCAGTGGGCACGATCGGTGCGGTAAAAGTGGGCGGCAGCATCCTCGGCGGCGGCGGGCTGGGCTCGGGAAATATCCATGCGGATGGCAAGATGGGGGCCGTCACCATCGGCGGCGAACTCCGTGGCGGCGCGGGCAAGGACTCTGGCAAGATCAGCGCGGCGAGCATTGGAAACATCACGCTCGGCGGCGACCTGCGCGCGGGTGGAGGGGAGAATAGCGGACGCATCCAGGCGACCGGCGACCAGAAATTTGTGAACGGCCAGACCGTCACAGTCGGCGGCAATATCGGCGCGATTACGCTCGGTATTTTGCACGGCGACGCCACGAGCACAGGCAGCGAGTCCGGCATCAATTCCGCCACGATCTCCGCCATCGGCAACGTCGTGAGCATCAAGACGGGCGGAGCTTTACTCGGCGGCAAAAACGCCAACGCGGGCTCCGTGAGCGTGGCAGGCTCACTCGGCAAGGCGACCATCGGCACCAATATCGAAGGCGGTGCGGGGCTGAATACGGGGCGGCTTTTTGCAGGCAAGCTCGGCAGTGCTAGCATCGCCGGCGTGCTCAAGGGCGGCGCGGGCACAAGCTCCGGCTCGATCAGCGTCACGGGGAATTCCGGTGCTATCGTGATCGGCCAGACCATCGAGGGCGGTGCAGGGCTACACTCCGGTGGGCTCACGCTCGGCGGGGCGACGAAGAGCATCGTGGTGAATAATTTCGCGCACGCCGCCGCCGCGATCAAGGCGGGCGCGGGGCAACTCAGCGGCGGCATCTCCACGGGCCACGGCGTGGGGAAAATCACACTCCTCGGCGCGCTGGACGGCACGACGGATGTGAGCGGCACGGCGGACGGAGCAGGCAGCATCCAAGTCGGCGGCAACCTCGGCACGCTCGCAGTCAGCGGCAACCTCATCGGCGGCGGGCGGGAACTCAGCGGCGCGATCACCGCCGAGGGCACCATCGGTAGCGTGAAAATCACGGGCGATTTGCTCGGCGGTGCGGGCGTCTCCAGCGGCAGCGTCATCGCCGCAGACGGCGTCACCAGCACGAGCATCGTCGGCAACCTCACGGGCAACTCGGGCGCAAACAGTGGCTCACTTTTCATCGGCCACGACACGACGAAGCTCGGCAACGCAGCAAAGATCACCCTCACCGGCCACGCCACGGGTGGCAGCGGCGCGGATTCCGGCAGCATCGCCGTGGGCGGGAAAATCAAAGCCCTTACGATTGCCGGCCTGCAAGGTAACGGCGGCAGCAATAGCGGCACGCTCATCGCCCACCACGGCATCACCAGCGCCACGATCCTCGGCAGCGTCGTGGGCGGCGCGGGCGCAAATTCCGGCAGCGTGCAGGCAGACGGCGCGATCACCACATTGAAAATCACCGGAGCCCTCACTGGCGCAGGCGGCGCGGGTAGCGGCAGCATCCGATCACACGACTTTACGAGCGGCGCAAAAATCACCGCTGGCAGCCTCGGCACGATCACCGTCACGGGAGCAGTCACGGGCTCCACGGGCGCGGGCAGCGGCCAGATTTTTGCCGACGGCTCGCTCGCCGCACTCACGCTGGGCAGCCTCGCAGGCAATGCGGGTGCGGGCAGCGGCAGCATCCTCATCGGTCAGGGCGACGCTGCGCTCTTTAATAACTTCCTGGAAATCGGCGGCGCAAAAAGCATCATCGTCCAAGGCGCAGTGACCGCTGGCGCAAATGCGGACAGCGCCGTGATCGCCACGAACGGCACCCTCGACTCGCTAAAAATCGCAGGCGCAGTCACCAGCGCGACCATCCGCGCGGGGTGGGACATCGGCACCGTCCGCATCGGCGGCGCGGTGAGCGATACTCACATCTCCGCCCTCGGCAAAAGCGCCGTGACTACGACGAATGTGGCCATTGGAAAAGTGCAGATCACCGGCAATGTGAGCGGCTCCAGCATCGTCGCAGGCACCGACCGCTTTGGCGCAGCGAGCGACGGCAGCGCGCAGATTGGCACCGTCGCGGTGACGGGCGCGTGGGTGGCGAGCAGCATCGTGGCAGGCGTGGCGGATAATGGCGCAAACGGCTTTGGCAATGCCGACGACACCGCCATCGCGAGCGTCCACAGCGGCATCGTCTCCCGGATCGCGAGCATCACCATCGGCGGCGACATCACGGGCACCAGCGCAGCAGGCGACCACTTCGGCTTCACCGCAAAACAGATCGCCAGCGTCACCATCCACGGCATCGCGCAGGCGCTGACTACGGGCGTGGTGAAAGACGTGATTGAAATTCCCGGCAATCCCGTCACCAGTGACTTCACCATCCGCGAAGTGTAAGCCACTCGCGAGTGACCTACCTTTTACCGACCATGATCCGCATCTCCGCCATCGAGCCGCTCGAAAGCCGCATCGCGCCTGCCATCCTCATTGCCAATCCGATTTTTGATCAGACCGCGACGGCTGGGAAAACGGGCGCGAGCATTGATCTCGGCATCCTCGTGGACGCCGCGAAAAGCTACCGCACCGTGGTGGATCTCGTGACCAAATATGGCAATGCCCAGACGGGCACCATCAGCATCGAACTCTTCGACGACAAAGCGCCGCTGACTGTCGCGAATTTCCTGCGCACCGTGAATAATCCAGAAGCAGCGGCGGACTACAGTGGCACGCTTTTCAATCGTTTTATCTCCGGTTTTGTCCTGCAAGGCGGCGGGTTTAACGCTGCTACTCCCACGAAACACAACGACACGTTTGCCACGCTTCACAACGAATTCGACGCCACAGACAGCTCGCGCTCGAACATCATCCAGACCGTCGCGATGGCCAAAGTCGGCTCTGAAAATGGCGGCGGCCCGAATAGCGCGACCGATGAATTTTTCATCAACCTCGGCAACAACGCCTCGAATCTCGATAATCAAAACGGCGGCTTCACCGTCTTTGGCCGCGTGACGGATGCCACCTTCCCCGTCGTGACCGCGATCACCGCTCTGCCCATCACACAGGCCCAAAAGACCGAGATCACAGACGCCCACGTGCAAGCGACCACGCCCGCCAATGCTGTGGGCTACACCTTCTCCGTGGAGAGCGTGACGGACTCCACGACTGGCGCGACGAGCGACCTCGTGACCACCGCCATAGATCCCGCCACCCACCAGCTCGGCCTGACTTACAGCACCACGAAGAACGGCGTGGCCAAGGTGAAAGTGAAAATCAGCAAGACTGGCGAGGCCGATGTCTTCGACGAATTTCTCGTCACCGTGAAGCCGAACCTCATCGCCAATGTCCTAGCAGACGGGCTCCTCTCCACCTTCATCCCAGCGGATACCGGCACTGCAAAAGTGAAGATCATAAACACCGCTGGCGGTGCGGCAAATGGCACGGCGAGCGTGAAGCTCTACCTCTCGGAGTCCAATCGCACCGCCTCCGACACGGCAGGCTACGAATTCACGGATGCGGATACTTTACTCGGCCAATCCACGGACATCGCGCTCAGTCTCGGCAACGATGCAGACATCACCATCCCCGTGCCCTACCACATCCCCGCCACTGGGCTCGTCGAGGGCAAATCCTACCGCGTGCTCGCCAAGATCGAGACCTTGGCGGGCACTACGATCCAAGAGCTTTTCACCGACGATAATGTGGGGAATCTCCAGGGCAGCCTCGCCGCGCCAAAGACGCCGCTCTTCCACACCTACCGCTCCGGCTTTGGCACTTTTGAAGGCCGGGGCAACATCGAGATCTCCACGACCGATAGCAACGGCGACTCCGTCACCTTCCACCTCAGCGGCAAGGGCAACGGCCTCGTCACAAAGAACGCGACCGATGGCTCGCTCGACGTGACGATCTCCGGCACCGATGCGAAATCGAAGCTCGCCGTCAAAACCGCCAAAGGCATCGTCGCCGATATAGACGACCTTTTCATCCCCACCACCATCGGCAAAGTGAGCCTCGGCAACGTGCATCTCCACGGCAACTTCACCGCCAGCACCGGTGCCAAGAGCATCGTCCTCGGCGACCTCGGCAATACCGACACCGCGCACCCCGAGAACGACGGCGACAGGACGTTCGATGTCGGCCTCTTCCCCGTGGCCAAGCAAAAGCTCGCACTCAGCCTCGGCAAAGTGCGCGACTACACGCTGCACAGCGACATGGTGCTCGCCTCGCTCACCGCGAAAGAATGGCTCAACAACGCGCCCGGCGTGGCCAATAGCATCACCGCCGCCAACCTCGGCACGCTCAAAATCGCGGGCGCACTCGAAGCCAACGTCTTCACCCTCGGCGACGGCGACATCGGCCTCCTCAGCGTCGGCGGCGATATGCTCGGCAACATCGCCGCCCACAGCATCGCTGCGCTGAAAATCAAAGGCGGCTACCAAGGCGACATCACCGCGCTCGGCGACGGCACTTTCACCCTCCTCAGCATCGGCGGCAATATGTTCGGCAACATCACCGCCCACAGCCTCGGCGCGCTGAAAATCACCGGCAACCTCACCGGCGACGTGAGCATCCTCGGCAGCGGAAAAACGAACCTCCTCAGCGTCGGCGGCGCACTCAGCGGCTCCACCGTGAAGACCAGCGGCGACATCGCCACGGTGAAGCTCGGCTCCATTTCCAGCAGCAGCTTCCTCGCGGGCCTCAGCGCAAAACCCACCGCTCTCGCCGACTTCGCCAGCGCGAGAGCCATCGCGAAATTCACCGTTGCAGGCGGCTTCGCCGACTCCACCATCGCCGCTGGCACGCTAGGCTCCATCAGCATCGGCAGTGTGGACGCAGCGGCTGGCACCACCCTCGGCGGCATTTACGCCGACGCCATCAAGAGCTACCTGCGCAAAGGAACGCCGCCCGTGAAAAAGAGCAACCTCACCACCGCGAGCACCAACGCCGACACGCTCTCGCCGAACTACCAAGTGCAGGTGTTTTAAAAAACCGGCCCCATGTCCATCGCTACGAAAACCGGAGACGACGGGACGACCGGGCTCATGTTTAATCGGCGCGTGCCAAAGACCGATCCCCGCATCGCCGCAAATGGCGCGTGCGATGAACTAAACGCCGCGCTGGGAATGGCCAGAGCTTGGAATGAAGACGCCCAAGTAGGAGCGCGCCTGCTGGAGATCCAAAAAGAACTCGTCGTGCTCATGGGCGAGCTGGGGTGCGCGGCGGAGGATCGCGAGCGCTATCGCGCAAAAGGCTTCACCTTCATCGAAGAAACACACGTCGAGCGCCTCACCGCATGGATCGTAGAGCTGGAGACCAATCACCAAATCTCCTTCAAACACTGGGCCACCCCCGGTGCCTCACAAGCGAGCGCGACGCTGGACCAAGCCCGCGTAGTATGCCGCCGCGCCGAGCGCACCGTGTGCGAGCTAATCGAGCGAGGATTCCCCGTAGCCAGCGCAATCCCCCGCTACCTCAATCGCCTCTCCGACCTATGCTGGCTCACCGCCCGCTACGTAGAGACAAAAGCCGGCCTGGCGTAAAAGCGACGCCTCAGTGCCGGGCCCCATTTGCCGAATATCTACCAAGCAATCCCCAGCCTTCCCGCGCACCACCCTCCACTCCACGTAAATCATACCCTCCTCCATAACCAAGAAGACACCACGATACAGGAGAGGCTTGTATGGACGGAGCGCGCGCGTCCCGCGTGCTGCGGTGGGCATCTTGCCCAGCGCGCGTGAGACGAGGCCACTCATAGAGGCTCATTATTGCTACTCCCAGCGCCGCACTACGCTGGGCAGGATACCCAACGCTGCACGCAGGATGCGTGCGCTCCGTCCGCGCACGTCGCTCGGCTTGTTGTGTCTCTTTTATTTTGGAAGATGGTATCACCCTCCCCCACCCTGCCGCAGTTCCGCCCGCTCCCAGTCCTCCCAAAAATGCAGCGCCTCCTTCTTCGCAATCGCCCCCTCGGGAAACGAAGGTTGCCGCTCACTCAGTCGAAGCCTGAAGCGACAATCGCAGGCAACTTCGGCGCGTATGAGGCGAAGGTTGGTAGCGGTGACGATGCAGGCAGGGGTCAAACTGCGGTGGTCAAGGGATGTCTTAGTATGAAGACACGCATCGTATAGTCTAGTTCTCAACCCTTGCACCCGAAGAGGGGACGGATGGCTCTTAAATAGTCTTCAATCTTGTCATATCCTGCACTGAGTTCGGGTGCTGGAGGTCTGCTTTTTGCAGCATTTAGTGCGTGCAAGCTGATGATGAGATGAAAGGCATCAACAACCGCTCCAATTGGAACAGCAGTTCCGATTTTCGGAACAGCAAACTTTGTCCAGAAGTGCAAAAACCGATCTGGAGTGCAGGGGTGCCCCCCAGCTCCAATTCGCTGGTATGGTTCCAAGCTTGCCTGTAAAGACAGTCCAATGACGATAGCAACGACCCGTTGGACATACATATTCTTTCGACTGTCTAGTGGCCAATCTCGGAGTAAAAAGTCTGCCGCAAAATCGTCAGCAGCATATTCCATGTCCTCTGGAGCCAGCTTAGGAGTCTCACCAGTCCCCTCTTCAACGTGTGAGTGTCCTCCAACGATGTGGCCAACCTCATGAAGTAGTATGAAAGCGCAGACTGCGGTGAATAGCGTATTTGCGGCTTTTACATCTTCATTCAAGTCTTCACTGGCGGGAAGCGGGAAGCCGTTTGGCCATGTCTCCCTATCCTCTCTCGGTGTTTTTTCTCGGGTGGTCTCAAAAAAAGCCTGATGGTCAATAGTCGCCCAATTCAATATTTCCCGCGCTTGATCAAGTTCTTGGTAATTAGTAAGGTTTATGACCTCTCCTTTGGGCCACTCATTTGTTTGCTGAAAGTGCCAGATTTTAAGATAGCCAAAACACAAAGCCCAGATTCGCTCTAGTGCTTCAACATTCAATCGTATAACACCATAGCTCGTGTCTGCCTCGAACCAAAACTGACCCTCGTATACTTTGAGTTGGATTGTATTTTCTCGAATGATGTGGCGCAAACTTTCAGTTCTTTCAGGGGCGAGCCAAAATGGAGCGCTACCGATCCGAGTTAAAAAAAAGGTGAGAGGTGAGAGCATGGTTGTTGGAATGGAAATACGGTGAAAGTGCTTACTTATCAGTAATAAATAGAGCGTTTGGCTCTGCTTGCTTATGCCTTCGCGTCAACCTCTGCACGTTTATCCCTAAATTGGCATCGGTTACTTCCGAACCCTTTCGGCAGGGTTGACTTTTACCTGATCATGGCGTCGGCGAGGTGCTGCCAGTTGTTGAGAGGTCTTTCTTTTTCTCCCGTTGGGGGGTGCGCTCTACTCGGCTGGCGGTTTGCCAGGCTCGGAGTTTTTCGGGTTGGCGGGTGTATTTGTTGTTGATGATGGCGTCGAG
>JAYVQK010000136.1:0-7488 GCA_043757005.1 Verrucomicrobiaceae bacterium | reverse complement strand
CTGTCCAAAGCGCCGCGTATGGACAGGCGGGGGCGCCTGTCCGACCACGACAGGCGGGGCACCTGTCCCACTCCGCGCACGTCCGTCTCGTTTGTTTTGTTGAGATTCCAGCGGTTCATGGGTTTCAGATTTTTCCACGCGCACTCGCAAACATACGCTGCAAGATCAGCTCCAAGAAAATCAGCGCGAGCAGCGCCCAGAGCGCCCACTTCCACATCTCCGTGCCGAAGCGTTGCTTGTGCTCGGTCTGCTGGTATTCGGCGAAAGTATGCACCACTGGGATGCCGTGCGCTTTGGCGAGGCTGGCGATTTCCGCCTCGGTGAGTTTGCCGATGTCCGATTCTTTGCGATCCGCATTAAAGACGTAGTGCAGCGGCCCGCCCACTGGCGGCTGGAGCGTGTAGAGGCCGGGCGTGAAAACGGGGCCAAAATCGACCACACCACGCGCGTCTTTTTTCACCACGGGCAGCTCCACTGCGATGCCATCCGGCCCGGTGAGCATCGCCTTTTTGCCGGCGGCATCAGCGGGCAAGAAGCTCACGAGTTGCTGGCCGATTTCGAGATTGCGCGGCGGATAGACATTCGACGCGAGATAAACGCAGAGCCGCTGGACGAGCGGCAGGTAGCTCGGGCGCGCGGGGAGATTGCTCCAGTCCGCATCCACCGCCGTGGCGCAAGCGATGATGCGGCCCTCGCCAAAGGTGCGCTCTGCCAAAAACGGATCGCCGCTATCGAGCCGCGCAAGGACGACGGGATCGAGCGGCCCCCCGCTTTTCTCGGGCGCGAGCATCTTGAACCACACCTTGATCGCGGCCTCGCTGAGCGAGCCGTTGCGCGGGTCGTTGAAGATTTCGAGCGCGGGATTTTCAAACCGCTGACTCACGACACCCATGCTCGGCGCGCCTTCTTTCAAATCGCCCGCGATAGCTCCGAGCCGCAGCGGTGCGAGCTTGGAGAAAGCACCGTTCCACCACGAGGCATCCGTTTTATCGCCGGGGAAAATCAGCAAGCCGCCGCCGTTTTTCACGAAGTCTTCGAGCGCCTTGAGTTGGTCATCGCCGAGCTTGCGCGTATTCGCGAGCACGACCACTGCGGACTCGCCCAGCTCTTTGGCGCTCAAGGTTTCCAGCGGGATCACGCGCGCTTGGATAAGGTCGCTCTGCTCGACGCGGCCTGCCATGAAAGGCGACAGCGCGATTTGCAAATAGCCCGTCTCGGATTTGATGTCGTCGGGCGTCGTGCCGGGTGCGCCGTCCACGAGCAGCACGGGCACGCGGTCGCGCACGGGGATGCTGGCGAGGAAGGTGTTGTCCGCCGCGAGAGCATCCGGCTCGGTGGCGACTTCGACGACGTGGGAGCCGGGGGAATCGAACGCCACCGTGAAGAGCACCTGCCCCTTGGACTGCGGGCCGAGGTTCACTTGCGAGGCGCTCTTGTCTTTGCCGTCCACTTTCAAAGTCACGCGCAAGTCGGGATGATTCGCACCGCCGTAATTGCGAAGGTTCGCGCGGATTTGGATCTTTTGCCCCACGCCGATCATCAGCCGCGAGAAGTCGAGCGACTCCACAGCGACGTTCTCTTTCACCTCCTGCCCGACATCCCACAGCGTGATGCTCGGCGGCACTGGCAGCGCCTTCAGCCGCTCAATCGTGGAGCCGAGCAGCTTGTCCTCTGTGGCCTCGAAACTGATGCGCTGAAAATCCGTGAGCAGCACGACCTGGCGCGTGCTTTCGTGCATCTTTTCGAGCGTGGTCGCTGCGAAGTCTAGCGCGCTGGGAATCTTCGCCGTGCCAAAGCCCGCCGAGGATTTTGCCAGTGCCTGCGTGACTCGCGAGATGTCGTAAGTCGGCGAATCAATCAGCCCTCGCCCCCCCTGCCCCATCATCGCTACGAAGACCTCCGAGCCCCGCTGGAGGCCATTCACGACCCGCTGCGTCTCATCGCGGGCGATGGAAAAATTCGTCGTGCCCGCGCGTCCGGTGTCCATCGAGTAGCTATTATCGAGCAGCACTACGGTGCTCGTTTTTGCATCGCCGAGCAGCATCGCCGCGCCTTTCCAAATAGGCCGCGCCATCGCCAGCGCGAGCATCACGGGAATGAGGCAACGGATCGCGAGGAGTATCCATTGTTCGAGCTTCACGCGCCGCTGATTCGTGCGTAGGACAGCCTCCAGCAAGTGCATCGCGCCCCACTTCACCACTTTGAAGCGGCTCTTGTGGAAGAGATGGATGATGATCGGAATCGCGAGAGCGAAAGAGCCCGCGAGCAGAGCGGCGTTTAGGAAGTTCATCCCCTCGCCAGCCTCCTGCTAAGATAAGCCGCCAGCGCATGAGCATACGGTTGGTCCGTGGTAAAGGGCACGACGTCCACTTTATGCCGCCTGCATCCGCGCGTGAGTTCGTCGCGGAATTTTGCGAGGTTGGCGAGGTAGCTTTGGCGGAGGAGTGCGGGGTCGAGGAGGTGCTTTACGCCGTCGCGCTCCATGCAGTCAAATTGCGTCCAGCCTTTGAAGGGGAATTCCAGCTCATCGGGATGCAGCACTTGAAAGACAACGATCTCGTGGTGCGCGTGGCGGAAGTGCGCGAGCGCTTTGAGGAACTCGGAGACTTCGCCGAAGCAGTCCGAGATGATGACGAGCAGGCCGCGCCGTTGCAGCTTGGGCACGAGATCGTGGAGCACGGAACCCAGCTCCGTCTCGCCGCCGGGCTTCCCATTTTCCAGCTCCTCGATGATGACTCGCAGGTGGCTCACGCGGGAGCGCGGCGGGATGTAGCGGCGGATCTTTGTGTCGAAAGTCACGAGCCCCGCGCCATCGGCCTGCTGGAGCATGAGGTAGCTCAGGCACGCGGCGAGGCGCGTAGCGTAGTCAAATTTACTCACCGATCCCGGCGTCTCTCCGCCGTAAGCCATCGAGCCGCTACGGTCTAAAATGATCGTCGTGCGGAGATTCGTCTCCTCCTCGTATTCGCGGATATAGTAGCGGTCGCTGCGCGCAAAGACGCGCCAATCAATCCGCCGGATCTCATCGCCCGGCACATACGGGCGGTGCTGTTTGAACTCCACACTCAGCCCCTTGTGCGGCGAGCGGTGCAGACCCGTGGTAAAGCCCTCCACCACCTGCCGTGCGAGCACTTGCAGGTTCGAGATCCGTTGGAGATCGGACGGTTTTAGGAAGTCCGAGACGTGCGACATTCGTGCAGACTAGAGCGCGCGCTTTGCTTCCCCACGCGGCACCGTTTTCGCGATGCGCCGGATGATTTCGTCCACCGTCACGCCATCGGCTTCGGCGTTGAAAGTAGCGACCACACGATGCCGCAGCACCGGCAGCGCGAGCGCCTCAATGTCGTCTATCGTCACATGGAATCGCCCTTGCAATACCGCGCGCACCTTCCCAGCGAGCACGAGATTCTGGCAAGCACGCGGGCCTGCGCCCCATGCGATGAAGTCTTTTACAAACGCGGGCGCGCTCGGCTCGTCCGGGCGTGTGAAGCGCACGAGATCCAGCACGTAGTCCATCACATGATCCGGCACGGGCACTTTGCGGACGACCTTTTGCAGCTCCAAGATTTTCTCTCCACTCAAGACCGCGTGGATGTCCGCGTCGAAAGTCCCCGTCGTCCGCGAGACGATCTGCCGCTCTTCTTCGCGAGTCGGGTAATCCACCTTCACGAGGAAAATGAAGCGATCCCGCTGCGCCTCCGGCAACGGATACGTGCCCTCTTGCTCGATGGGGTTTTGCGTCGCCAGCACGAAAAACGGCTGCTCCAGCTTCATCGAGTGCCCGCCGATGGTCACGGACTTTTCTTGCATCGCCTCCAGCAGCGCCGCCTGCGTTTTCGGCGGCGTGCGGTTGATCTCATCCGCCAGCAGCATCTGCGTAAAGATCGGCCCCTTTTGGAAAACAAACGACCGCCGCCCCGTCGTCGGGTCTTCCTGGATGATGTCTGTCCCCGTGATGTCGCTCGGCATCAAATCCGGCGTAAATTGGATGCGGCGAAACCCCATATTCAGCGTCTCCGACAGCGTGCGAATCATCGCCGTCTTTGCCAGCCCCGGCACCCCCTCCAGCAAGCAGTGCCCGCCCGCGAGCACCGCGATGAGGAGCTGCTCAATCACCTCCTTTTGCCCCACGATGAATTTCCCCATCTCAGCCACGATCTTATTGTAAGACTCCACCAGCATGGCCGCTGCGGCTTTGTCATCGAGGGGTGCTACGGGTTCGGTTACGGTATTGGTCATGGCGATTGTTGCGGGGAGAAGCCCGTGCCCACGTATTTCTTGGAAACAAAACGGCGGAATCGTATCCGCCCCGTCTCAGCGGAAAATGCGGGGCGCGAATTCCGTGAGATAGCGCCGCCAGACGGGCCACGAATGGTCGCCCTCGGTTTCGTTGTATTCGTAGCGGATACCCTTTTCTTTCAGCAGCGCGACGAAGTCGTTATTGCGCTGGTGGAGGAAATCTTTTTTCCCGCAGCCGATCCAGAAAAGGCGGAGATCGCGGTTCACCACATCGCTGTGCTCGAGCCCTGCGGCGACGCTTTTCGCCGGAGGCGGCGCGGAGCTAAAGGCACCGATCCAGCCGAAAGCATCGTGGTGATTCAGCGCGATGGTGAGCGCGTGATGCCCGCCCATGGAGAGACCTGCAAAGGCGCGAGCCTCGGGTTTGGCGATGGTTTTGTAGCTGGCTTCCACGAGCGGGATGATGTCGGTGAGGAGTTCACGGCAGAAGGCGTCGGTGTTGGCGACGGCGTAGTCGTCGAACCCGCTCGCGCCGGGCGGCAGCGCGTGGGCATCCGGCATCACGACGATCATGGGCGCGACTTTTTTCCCCGCGATCAGCGAGTCCAAAATCCAGTGCGCTTTGCCGTGGACGGTCCAAGTTCCCTCGTTGTCGCTATAGCCGTGGGCGAGATAGAGCACGGGCAGCGGCGTGGCAGCATCTACTCCTCCCGGCGGCGTATAGACGAAGATGCGGCGGGGCTTGCCGAGAGCCTTCGACGAGTAGCTGTGCTCATGCACGACGCCGTGCGGGATGTCCTGCCAATCCCACGGCGCAGGCGGCGTCGCGGGGATGTGGAGGATGCTGGAGCCGGGCCAACGCTGCGGCTTCATTGCGGAATTTAGCGGGTCCATCACGTCCATCCCGTCCACGGAGAAATGGTATTCATGCACGCCCGCCGGGACGCTCGGGATCGTTACCGCCCACACACCGCCGTCGTCCTTTGTGAGCGCCGCCGTCGCTCCAAATTGTCCCGCCACTTTCACCTCGCTGGCCTTCGGTGCTTTAAAACGAAAGGTGACGCCGCCATCCGCCAACAGCTCCGGCGAGACAAGCGGCGCTGGCCGGGCAGGCGGCTTTGGCGCATCCGCTGCGAGCAGACTGGGCGAGAGTGTGAGGCAAATAGCAGTGAGCGCAGTGAAGATGTTTTTCATGGTGAGAGATTCGTGTTTTAGAAAATAGAAAATGGCAAGACGCTCCGTGACCGCTCCCCGCCAAAAAAGCCCCGCCCTCTTGCGGCAGGGTTGATGGTTGATGGTTGATGGGAGCGCTGTCGCGCGTTTTCCAATCAACAATCAACCATCAACACCCGCTACGGCTGCGTGAGCAGGATTCTGGATGACGTCCGCTCATGTCAGGCTCGGTGCGCGCTCATGCCCGGCCTATGCGCGCTTCGCTCCGGGTCGCTGCGCGCCGATGCACCGGCACTGACAGCCGATGCGCAGGTCGCTGCACGCCAATGCACCGGCACTGACAGCCGATACGCGGGTCGCTGCACGCCGATACGCGGGTCGCTGCACGCCGATGCACCGGTTGGTGCGCGCCGATGCACCGGTCGCTGCGAGCACACCTCTGGGTCGTGTCAGCCCAGCTCCAGGTCGCTGCGCGTCGGGGTCTGGGTAGGTGCGAGACGACCTCTGGGTTGCGTTCTTCCCTGTTGCGCGCCTGCCAAAGCGGCATCCGCCCTGCATTTCCATTTTCCCGCTTGGCAGCCAACGCGCAAAATAGGCAGTCTCCGCCCGCTCCCCGCCCGTAAAATCTCACCACACCAACACACACCATGAACGACCGCGACCAACGCCGCTACGACCGCCTCACCCGAGTCCAAACATTTGGACGCGACAACACCGCCGACTTCGCCGCCACCAGCAAAGCGAAGACCCATTTCGGCAACGTGGACCAGCACATCAAAGACCTCGACACCGCCAAGGCCGGCCAAACGCCCGCCCGCGTGAGCAAGGAAACGCTGCTCGATGCGCTCATGCTGGATTTTAAAAACATCACCCGCACCGCCCGCTCCATCGCGCTGAAAGAAAACGGATTCTCCGCCCCCTGTCGCATCCCCGATAACCCGAGCCAATCCGCCATCGCCACCCACGCCGACGCGCTGCTCCTCCTCCTCGAAGATCAGGACGACGACACCGCCGCCGAGAAAACCGCCAAAGCCGCGCTCCGCGCAAAGTTCGTCACCTACGAATTGCCGGAGGATTTCGTCGAAGACCTCCGCGCCGACCGCGAAGCCATCCGCAAAACAAACCAACACAACCAAGGCGAAACCCAAGACGGCGTAGAAGACACCGCCCGCATCGGCCAAATCCTCGCCCTAGCCGCCGATGACGTGCAAGAACTCGACGCCATCATGAACAACAAATACACCCGCGACCCCGCCAAACTCCACGTCTGGCAAACCGCCAGCCGAGTCGAACGCGCCCCGGTGCGGGAGAAAAAGCCCGACGGCGAAGGCACAAATCTCGCACCAACCCCCTAATCGCCTACTACCGTCCTGTGATGCCGCACCACGCCGAATAGTCTTCGCCTTTCCGGCGGCACCACATCACTCACACTCGCTGCCGGGCAATCCTAACGCCGATTCTCCTAAACGGGCGCGAAGGAGTGCGGAGCGCATTTTCTCTACGGGGATGTTCCGCATTTTGCGCCAGCGTTGATAGGGTTCTGGCTGTTTTTCACTCAATTTCTCCAGTGCGGCCATGAGGTTGGTGTCTCCGAGACGTTCGATCAGGCGAAAGGCAAAGTATTGGGTAAGGATGATGTGGGCGGGGCTTTCTTTTTGGAATGGACTGGCGAGCAATGTGCCAGCGAAGCCAAAACCTGGTTGCCCATCGTAGTCCCGCGCTTGGTGAGCCATTGCAACGACTGAAAGCTGGATGAATACGACGCTCTTTAAATAGCGCGGCTGGAGTCCGATTAGCGGTGCCAAGGTATCCAAAATCGCGGGATAAAGTTCGATCCGCCCTGATGTCGGGTCGTAGCGACCGAGCAAACCACTTGTAACCAATCCGTCTCTTGTGATCTTTCCACGAAGCCAAGTCCGAAGCTTTGACGTGCTGCCCATTAGTTCTTTGGCGGCTTCACGAGCTTTTTCACTAACGTCCTCCATCGCTCCTGACCAATAGCGATCCTCACGATACTGTTCATCCCAAAACAGATTTGGCGGTGGATTCTCAGCGAGACGCGGAGTCCCATTGCGA
>JAYVQK010000135.1:0-27802 GCA_043757005.1 Verrucomicrobiaceae bacterium | reverse complement strand
CTGAGATTCCCGCGAGAGTCGCGGGCCCCTGCGGGCGGCTGAACTCTTAACTCTGAACTCTGAACTCTGAACTCTGAAAAGAACCCCACAAGCGCGCTTGCGGGTCTTTTCAATCAACGATCAACACTCAACCATCAACCCTTCTTGCCGCACCCACAGTCGCCTTTTCCGCAGCCAGCCTTCTTTTTCCTGCTACGCAGAAAGAGATACAGCAGGGCGGATGCGATGGCGGCGATAATGATGATTTGCTGGATGGTGTAGTTCATTGGAAGTGGAGGAGGCGGCCTCCTTGGTAGGTGATGAAGGCGCCGAGCCAGGCTAGGATGGTCATGTAGGCGATTTGGAAGAGGGGCCAGCGCCAGGAATTGGTCTCGCGGCGGACGATGGCGACGGTGCTGATGCACTGCATGGCGAGGACGTAGAAGACCATGAGGCTGACGCAGACAAGCGGGGTGAAAACGGGGGTGCCGTCGGGGCGACGCTCGTTGCGCATTTGGGTGCGGAGGTCTTCGTTTTCTTCGTCGGCATCCTCGATGTTGTAGATTTGGCCCATGGTGCTGACGAAGACTTCGCGGGCGGCGAAGGAGGCGACGAGGCCGATGCCGATTTTCCAGTCGTAGCCGAGGGGGGCGATGACGGGCTCGATGGCGTGGCCGATGCGCCCGCCGATGCTGTGGGAGAGGACTTCCGAGGGTGTGGGGTCGGGCGTGGTGGGCTTGGGGTAAGTGAGCAGCGCCCAGAGGAGGATGCTGAGGGCGAGGATGACGGTGCCTGCGCGGCGGAGGAAGATGAGGGCGCGCTCCCACATCCGCTGGGCGATGCCGCGCAGTGCGGGGGCACGGTAGGGGGGCAGCTCTAGGAGGAGCATGGGGGTCTCGCTGCGGAGGAGTGTTTTTTTGAAAAGCCACGCCATGACGAAGGCGGCGAAGAGCCCGAGTGCATACATGGAGAGCATGACTCCGGCGCGTTGCCAGCCGCTGGCGGCGGGGAGCATGAGGGCGATCATGATGAAATAGACGGGCAGGCGCGCGGAGCAGCTCATCAGCGGGGCGACGAGGATGGTGACGAGGCGGTCTTTGCGGTTTTCGATGGTGCGGGTGGCCATGATGCCGGGGATGGCGCAGGCGAAGGAGGAGAGGAGGGGGACGAAGGATTTCCCATGCAGGCCGACGCGGGACATGAGCCTATCCATGATGAATGCGGCGCGGGCCATGTAGCCGCTATCCTCCAGGAGGCCGAGGAAGAAGAAGAGGATGAGGATTTGCGGGAGGAAGACGACGACGCCGCCGACGCCGCCGATGATGCCGTCGGTGACGAGGCTGCGGAGGTCGCCTGCGGGGAGGAATCCGCCCGCCCACGCGGCGAGTGCTTTCATGCCGTGGCTGATCCAGTCCATCGGCGTCTGGGCGATGAAGAAGATGCAGAAAAACATGAGGGCCATCATGCCCACGAAGGCCACCCAGCCCCAGACGCAGTGGGTGAGGAGCATATCGAGGTGGTCGCTCATGGTGAGGCCTTCGGCGTCTTCGCCGCGACGATGGATGCTCGTGGCGCAAATGGCGGAGATCCAGTCGTAGCGGGCATCCACAGGCGCTGCGAGCGGGTCGAGGCCGTGGGTGCGGAGGCGGGCTTGGGCTTCGGCGACTTCGGCTTGGCGGGCGGTGTCGCACTGCTCGGCGAGGCTTTTTTCATCGAGGGAAAGGAGGAGCATGGCCTCGGGGCGGGCGGTCTCGGCGGAGCAGGGGAGCTTCTTCGCAAGCGCGGCGACTTCGCGCTCATAGACGATGGGGAGTTGGGCGTGCTGCTCGGGTTTGTGGAGGGGATTGCGGGAGACGGCTTGTTTCAGCTCGATGATGCCCGTGCCTTTGCTGGCGATCATCGGGATCACGGGGACGCCGAGTTTTTCGCGCAGCGCGACGAGGTCCATCACGAGTCCGCGCTGTTCGGCGACATCTACCATGTTCAGAGCGATGACGACGGGGATGCCCAGCTCTAGCATCTGTGCGGCGAGGTAGAGGTGCCGATCCAAATTCGAGGCGTCCACGACGGCGATGATGACGTCCGGCCTCGGCACGCCCGCGATGCGGCCTAGCAGGAGGTCGCGCGCCACGGCTTCATCGGGCGAGCGCACTTGCAGCGAATAGCTGCCGGGGAGATCAATCAGCTCCATCGCCTCGCCGTGACTGCCGAAGAAGCGCCCCGTCTTTTTCTCCACGGTGACGCCGGGGTAGTTGCCGACCTTTTGGCGGAGGCCGGTGAGGGAGTTAAAAATCGTGCTCTTGCCGGTATTCGGATTTCCCGCGATGGCCACGCGGCGGAAGATTTCTTCGCTCATACGAGTTGCACGCGGATGGATGCGGCTTCCGCTTTGCGCAGCGAGAGGTGTGCGCCGCGCACCTTCAGCTCCATAGGGTCGCCCATTGGCGCGAGGCGGATCATTTCCACCGTCACTCCCACGGTGAGGCCCATCTCCATGATGCGCCCTTTCGACGCCCCCGGTAGATCAATGGCGCAGACCTTGCCGCGCTGTCCGGGGGCGAGGTTGCTGAGTAGCTCCGTGCCTGTGTCCATCAGCGTCTAGGCGGCGAGGCGCTCGACTTCTACGTGTTCGCAAAGCTCCCGCCCGAGCGCCACTCGCGAACCCATGAGCAGGCAGATCACCGCCATGCCATCCACGAGTTTCGTGATGATCGTGCGGTTGTGAAAGCCCAGCTCGTTGAGCCGGACGCAGTGCGGGCAGTCTGGGCAAATGTGCCGCACCCGCAGTCGTTCCCCGCACTTGGCGGTGGCGAGTGTGAGCTTGTGATTGGCGTTGGTGGTCATGCGATGGAGCTTTGGTAATAGAGCTGAGACTCTGTCGCAATAGGAATCTGCGAATGAGTCGCAAGTTAGGACGTTTCGCAAAATTCTAGCCGTAGAGCGGCAGCGGTTTCAGCGCGTAGTCGGGGAAGACCTTGGCCAGCGCATCCTCGCTCGTGCCGTGGCGGGCGAGCACGGGGGCGAGAATGTTGCGGTAATTATTCCACACGGGCAGGTCGCCCGGCCCATCGAGCATCTCGGGCGTGAGACCGGGCCAAGTGCCGCCGCCGGGCGTGTGCGGGCTGCCAAAGACACGCCCGCCCTTTACCCCGCCGCCCATGACAAAGGCCATGCTGCCTCGCCCATGATCGGTGCCGAAGGCGGAGTTTTCCGCCACGCGCCGGCCAAACTCGGTCATCACCACCACCGTCGTCGTGCCCATGCGCGCGCCGAGATCTTGGCGGAAAGCGGCGAGCCCAGCGGCGAGGCGCGTCATCAGCGGCTCGATAGTCGTCTGCTGCACGAAATGCGAATCCCATCCGCCGATGTCCACCGTCGCCGCTTCCACGCCCACGTCTGCGCGGATGAGCTGCGCGACTTGGCGCAGACCTTGGGCGAAATCATCGCCATTGTAGCTCGCACCATTGTCTGGCGCAGCGTTCGCGGGGATCGCTTCTACGCGGCGGATGGCGTCGAAAGTATTCGTGCCCGCATCCCGCAACGCACCGCTTTCGAGCGCGTAGAGGCGCTGAAGTTCGGCGGGAAATTGCGGCCTTTTTTCGTGGCGAATGGCGAACTCTTTGAGCGACTGAAAAGCCGTCGCAGTCGGCGCACCTGAGAGACATTCCGGCAGCGTCGGAGAGAGCGCCACCGCCCCCAGCGGGCTGCGCGAAGGCCCACGCGCACGCAGCGCGCGCCCCAGCCAACCGCCCGCGACGAGGCCGCCGTGCTCCATGAAATCCTGCGCGTCGAAATGCGAGCGCGACTCATCCTCCACCCCCGCACCGTGGATGATCGCGAGGTCGCCATCTTTCCAAGCGGCTTCGAGCGGGCGGAGATTGGCGTGCAGGCCAAAGAACCCATCGAGCGGCACGGCTTCGTTCTTCTTCACCGCAAGGCGCGGGCGATAGCGGTAATAGCCGTCATCGGCGAGCGGCGCGACGAGCGTGAGCCCATCTGCGGCCCCGCGCAGGAAGACAACGACGAGCGTGTGCTTATCGTCGCCATTGCCAGAAATGGAGAGCTGTGGAGTAGCCATGATGAATTAAAAATTTACGAAATGAGCGCGGCTAGCGCGGACGTGGGACAGGCACCCCGCCTGTTCGTAGTGGGACAGGCGCCCCGCCTGTCTCGGCGTGGTGCGCCGATGGACGGGCGAGGCGCCCATCCCACTCCGACAGGCGAGGCACCTGTCCCACATCCGCGACCCGCTCTTCGCTCGAATACATTTCTGTGGCGCTTATCATTAGCAGCGTTGAAAGGCGGGCGACGCCAGCAGCAGCGCGATGCCGTCGCCGGATTTTGCAAAAGCGTCGGCCTCCTCGGTGCTCGGCGTGCGGTTTAAAAGCGAGGCCATCAGCGCGGGCTCGCCGCCGAGTCTTTTGCGCAGCGCGGCGGCTTCGATGCGGGTTCCACCGATGTGATTATTCGCGAGGGCGACGGCGAATTTCCACCGCCACAGCAGCGTGCCAAACCAATGCGACGCCTCAGCGGGATAGCCGTCCGGCGTGGGGTAACGGAAAGGCGCGTTGCCCATTTTTTCGAGGTAAGAAATCACGGGCTTGTCCGCGTCCGTCGCGGCGTTCGTCGCGCGCAGTGCGGAGACGACAAAGTGGAAAGGCCGCTTCAATTTCCCACCCGCCGAGCTGGCAAACTCCGCCGTGGCAAAGAGCGCGCGCAGCGTCGTCTTGATGTCGCCCTTGCTCTCCATGAAAGCCCGCGAAACAGCCTCCACAGCGGCTTGCGGCGGTTCGTCCGCGATGAAGCGCGTGCAAAGTTTGCTCGCGATAAAGTGCGCCGTGCTCGCGTGCCTCGCGACGATGGCGATGACCTGATCGAGATCGCGCTTACCACCGCCCGCCACGATCTCGTGGCCGAGCACCTGCTTCGCGCCGTCGTCGTGCGCATCGGGCTGGAAGAAGACCTCGCCACGATTTTTAAAAGGCGAAAGCAGCTTGCCGGAGAAGCCGTCCTTCTTCTTCGCGAGGATCGTCCAGCCCGTGAGACAACGCGCCACTTCCATCACGTCCCGCTGCGTGTAGCCACCGTGGACGCCGAGCGTGTGCAGCTCCATCAGTTCGCGGGCGTAATTCTCGTTCGGCTTCTCCTCCGGCGTGCGCTTCCCATTCGCGCGACCATCGAGATACCACAGCATCGCCGGACTCAGCGCCGAAGCCCGCAACAGCTCCCCGAAATTCCCCAGCGCGTGCGCCCGGATCACCGCGTGATCGTCTGTAGGCTTGGCCCAGCGGCAATCTCCCTTGCTCGGATCTATATTGAAATGATCGCTCCAAAACTCGCACATCACCTCGAAAAGCTGGCGCTCGCTGTAAGTCGCCCGCAGCAGCGTGACCCTCCGCAAGATCGGCGGCAGCGCATCATCATCTTCCTCGTAATGCTCGCCGAGCGGCTCGCACCAAAGATCGGCGAAGCGCATCGTCGCACGGGCGCAGAGCGCATCCTCAATCTTCTCCGGCGCGAGTTGCACCTCGATAAAAGCAGGCACGCCCATCGCCGCGACGCGCGCGTAATCGCCGGGACCGGGGCCAAACGTGAGGCGATTCAGCGCGTGCGCCACGGCATCAATTTGTGTGCTCTGTGGCGGAGTCATCGCACCCGCGAGTGGGCGCTGCACATTCCGCCCGAGGCACTGCCCGGCCTGTGCCAGCCAGCCTTGCGAGAGCTTCATCAGCGCGACGCTGAAAGCCACCGCCCCCGCGCTGGCGGCGACAAATTCGCGGCGACTGACGGGCTTCATACCGCTACCGCCGTTACCGCGCACTTCCACGGCTTTGCCAAAAGAAACGCCCCAAATCCGCTGGCCAGCGCGATGTGCAGGAGGAAGCCCCAGCCCACGAATGGCGTGATGCACACGAGCGCCAGCATCGCCCCGCCGCGCAAAGACTGCTGCCACGGCGAGCCGCCCGGCGTGAGATTCCGGCCAATGCGCGTGGCCAATCCCGACAGCCCTGCGAGTGCGACCAGCAAGAGGATGTAGCTCGCAATCAACGCCGCCAATTTTAACAAAGGCGCTGGCGCATTACTCGCCGCGAGCGCACCGATAAAGAGCGGCCCATACGTGAACACCCCCACGAGCAACGCCCGCACAGGCCGCGTCTCATATTGCTCCACAAACGCCGCCGTGGCGCGCGGAGCAATCCCCGCCGCAACGAGCCAATGGCCCAGCAGAATGAGGAAGAGTGCGGCGTGAAGGCCGATGATGGTAAGGACGATTCCGGTATATGGCATGGTGTGAAAGTGGTTCGCGAGGGGAGACGAAGCACGCGCAGCGGGGGTTACATTGGATCGCTGCTCTATCTCACTCGGCGTATGCGGACGGCGACAAACTCGGTATCGGGCAGGATGTATTTGCGTAGCTCGACCTCGACCGCAGCGAGCGCGAAACGGGCGAGCAGCATCGCTGCGATTTCCTCCGCGAGCGTCTCTACGAGCAGACGAGGGTGTGAAAGTGCGAGGGCTTTTGCGGCTGCGGCGACGGCGGCGTAATCCACGGTATTCTCCAGCCGATCTTCTAAATACAAGAAGTCGCGAATGGGCTGCATGACGAGGGAAAGGCGCAGCGTCTGCGCAGTGGCGCGCTCTTCGGCAAAGGCTCCGATGAAGGTTTCCAGCGCGAGCTGTGAGATAACGATTTGGTCCGGCTGTGAAATCATAGCGTCCTACCCGATGCGAAAGCGCACGTCGCGCACGGCTTTGCCAAAGCGTTTGCGCAGTGCTTGCACGATCTCAGGGCGGAAGGTCGTGTTAAGCTCATAGAGCATCGCGGGCTGGAGCACGCGCACTTGCAGCACGCCTTCCGCGAGGCGCAGGGGCATGGAGTGTTGGGCGATAAAGTCCCCGACGACCTCGCGCCAGGCGCTCAGGATTTCTTCTTCTTTCACCCGCTTTTCCAGTCCGAGTGCCGCCATCACTTTCGAGAGCACGGTGCCGACAGCTTGCGAGGTATCTTTCGTAAAAGGCACCTCCGGCAAGCCTCGCCATTCGGCGATCACACGGGCTCGGAGATGCGGATTCATGCGGCGTAGAAAAGCGAGCGAGCCAGCGAGTGGCGATGCCAAAATATGGAGGAGCGGTATCATAACACCTTGTGCCCCGAAGAATGGGGCTGCGATAAGCCATTGAAAGTAAGAGCGAGAGCCAAAAAGCGAGCGATTGATTTGCCGCGTAGCGGCTTTTCACTTGGGCTGCTCCGCCAGAGCCAGCCGTTTGATTGCCTCGAAAACGCTTCTCTGTAGAAAGCCGCCAAGTGAAAAGCCTTGTTTCCCAAACTGTGCCACTGCCTGTCTTCTTGACTCCCCAGATCCAGAGGGCGATACGGTGCGGTGTGATGCTTCTCGCTTCTGCTACGTCTATGATTCGCCATGGCAATTTTGCTGTGCGTTTTGGCGTCGCCAAATGGATGCCGGCGGACGGGGAGCGGATGGGCTGAACGAACTACTGAACAGCCAAAATTTTCCAAACTCTGTCCGCTGAATAAGCGGCAGAGTTTTTTCTTTTTCTACTAATATGACTGCTGCACCGACTGAAAGCCTGATGTCTGAACTCCGCTCGCTCCCGCGCGCCTATTGGGTGCTGGTGAGTGGGTGGTTTGTGAATCGCTTTGGGACTTTCGTGCATCCTTTCCTCACGCTGGTGCTGAGTGCGCGGGGATTTGGGCCGGGGCAGGTGGCGTGGGTGCTGTGTGCGAATGGCGTGGGGCAATTTGCGTCGTCTGTCCTGGGCGGATATTTCTCGGATCGCTGTGGGCGGCGGAATGTGCTGGTCGTGGGCACGCTGGGGAATGCGGCGGCGGTCTTCCTGCTTTTCTATATGCACGAGTTGTGGGCGATCGTGGGGATGATGTTTTGTGCGGGCTTTGCGTCGGGCTTTTATATGCCGGCGAGCACGGCGTTGTTGGCGGACATCGTGCCGCCGCACTTGCGCCTGCGCGCTTACTCGGGGCAGCGGCTGGCGATCAATGCGGGCTTTGCATGCGGCGCTTCGGCGGCGGGCTTTCTCATCACGATCTCTACGTTTGCGCTGTTTGCGGGGGATGCTTTCACGACGGCGATCTTTGGGGTCATCGCGTTTTTTCTCCTGCCTCACGGCTTGCGCTCGGCGCGGGAGGAGATGGGCTGGGGTGAAGCGTGGGCGCACGTGCGGGCGGATCGCGCTTTCTGGGGGCTCTTCGTCGCGAGCGTGCTGTCAGCGTTTATTTTCCAGCAGTTTAATTCCACTTTCTCCCTCGAAGTGAAGCAACGTGGGCTGACGCTGGCGGTCTTCGGCTGGCAGCTCACGCCGGAGCAAGTCTTCGGCTGTGTGCTGGGGTGGAATGGCGTGATGGTGGCGCTTTTCGAGATGCCGCTGACGCGCTGGACGCAGCGCTTCGACTCCCGCTGGGTCATCAAGATCGGCTACACGCTGCTCGGCTTTGGCTTCGCCATGAATGCACTGCCCGGCGGTGCGGGGATGATCTTCGCCGCGATGACGGTGCTCACCATCGGCGAGATGCTCAGCCAACCCATGCGCTCCGCCTACGTCGCGCAGCTCGCGCCGCAACACATGAGGGGCCGCTACATGGGCCTGCTCACGATGGGCACCACGCTGGCGTCCGTCTTTGGCCCGCACATCAGCCTCCGCCTGCACGCTTGGTCTCCGAGTGTGCTGTGGGTGAGCTGCGGCGTGGTCGGTGTGCTCTCGGCCTTTACGCTCGTGGGGAAAAAGGCATAGCCGGCGAGTAGCGCGGGGAACAGATGCCCTTCGTGGTTTAAAATGAATCGGGAATCCCCTCTCCCCACTTGCGCCTCTCTTCCCCAGCCGCTTTCCTCGCCGCATGAAATCCATCCTACTCGCCGCACTCCTGCCACTCCTCGCCACCGCCGCCGACGCACCGCTCCGGCTTTGGCCAGCAGAGGCTCCGGGGGAGAAGGGCGGCATCGGGGAGGAGAAAGATATGACCACGGAGAAGAACGGGCAGACCGGCGGGCAGACCGTCATACGCCTCGGTAACGTCTCCACGCCCATGCTCACCGTCTATCGCCCCACGGCGGAAAAAAACACCGGCACCGCCGTGCTCGTCTGCCCCGGCGGCGGCTACGGCATCCTCGCCTACGACCTCGAAGGCACGGAAGTCTGCGAGTGGCTAAACTCCATCGGCGTCACCGGCATCCTGCTAAAATACCGCGTGCCCGCGCGCGCCGAGCGCCCGCGCCACGAAGCCCCGCTGCAAGACGCGCAACGCGCAATCTCGCTCGCCCGCCAGCACGCCGGGGAATGGGGCATCCAGCGGCTCGGTGTCCTCGGATTCTCTGCTGGCGGGCATCTCGCGGCCTTAGCGGGCAATGCCGAGCGAAGTTACCCCGCTGTGGATGCCGCCGATGAGGCGAGCGTGCGCCCTGATTTCTGCGTCCTCATTTACCCCGCATACCTCACGCAAAAAGACAAGGCCGACGCACTCGCCCCGGAGCTGACGGTGAACGCAAAAACGCCGCCCACTTTCATCGCCATGACGCAGGACGACCCCATCCGCGTGGAGACCGCGCTGGGCTACAGCCTCGCTTTGAAAAATGCGAAAGTGCCGTGTGAAATGCACATCTACCCCGAGGGCGGACACGGCTACGGCTTGCGCAAAACGGACAAGCTCGTGACCACCTGGCCCGCCCGCGTCGCCGACTGGATGGGCACGAACGGCTGGCTGAAAAAGTAGCCAGCCATGCACGCCGCCCGCGCCGATCAGCTCCACATTTTCACCCACGCCACGCGCGCCGAGATGGGCCATGCGGCTGGGCTGCACGCCGCACGGGTGCTGCGCGAGACGCTGCGAGAGCGGGGAAGCGCGCGTGTGATTCTCGCCAGCGCGCCTTCGCAGGATGAGATGCTCGGCGTGCTCGTCGCCGAGGATGTGGATTGGTCGCGCGTCACCATCTTTCACATGGATGAATACCTCGGCCTCCCCGCCCAGCATCCGCAAACTTTCCGCGCCTACCAGCGCGCGCGCGTGCTCCAGCACATCCGGCCCGCCGCCTTCCACGGCATCGCGGGCGAGCGCGACGCCGCCGCTGCCGTGTGCGAGGAATATGCACGCCTGCTCGCTGTCGCACCCATAGATCTCTGCTGCCTCGGCATCGGCGAAAATGGCCACCTCGCATTTAACGACCCACCCGTAGCCGACTTCGCCGACCCGCTCGCCGTGAAGATCGTGCAACTCGACCACGCCTGCCGCCAGCAGCAGGTGAACGACGGCTGCTTCCCCACGCTCGACGCCGTCCCGCGCGCCGCCATCACGCTCACGCTCCCCGCGCTCTTCGCCGCGCGCACACTGCTCTGCACTGTGCCGGGCCCGCGCAAAGCCGCCGCCGTCCTCGCCACCGTGCGCGGAGCCATCGCCACCGCGTGCCCCGCCAGCATCCTCCGCCGCCACGCAGATGCCACGCTTTACCTCGACGCCGCCGCTGCCGCTGCGCTCTAAAAAACCATGCTCCGCCTCGCCATCCTCACCGACGAAGTCTCACAAGATCTCGATGCCGTCCTCCGCTTTGCCAGCGACTTCCAGCTCGGCGGCATCGAGCTGCGAAGCCTCTTCGGCACAGCGTTCAAAGACCTCACCCCCGCCCAAGTCCACACCATCGCCGAGCGCACCCGCGCGGCGGGGCTCGTCGTCGCGGGGTGCGCTTCGCCGGTGTTTAAATGCGACCTCCATTCTGCCGCCGATATCGCCACACACCGCGAGCACTTTCGCCGCGCCATCGAGACCGCGCACACGCTCGGCTGCGACCTCGTGCGCGTCTTCACCTTCCTTCGCAATGAGCACGCCACCACGGCAGATGAAGTCGCCCGTGCAGCGGCACATTTCCCCGCGCTGCTGGAGCTCGCCGAGGGCAGCGGCGTGCGCATCGGCGTGGAGAATGAGGCGAGCTGCCTCATCGCCACGGGCGCAGAGATGCGCGACTTCCTCGCGCACCTGCCCGTGCATCCCCAGCTCGGCGTCGTGTGGGATCCGTGCAACGTGCTCTACCTCGCGGGCCGCAGCGATCCCGTGCGTGACGACTTCCCGCTCCTCGCCGAGCGCGTGCTGCACTTCCACGTAAAGGACGCTGCGCGCCACGGCACTCGCCCCGCCGAACACTGCGTAGAGCTCGGCACAGGCTCGCTCGATTTCCCCGCGCAATTTTGCGCGCTACTCGCCCACGGCTATCGCGGCTGGGTCTCGCTGGAGACGCACTGGCGCAGCGTCCCGCTCGACGAAGACAGCCAACACCTCCCCGCAGGCCACGCCTTTTCCGCCCACGCAGAACCCGCAAGCCGCGTGTGCATGGAGCACTTGCAGCGGTGGGTGAGAGACGCCGAATCTGGGAGGTAATCTCACACCATCTCCAGCCCGCGCATCGTGCCAGTGCTGCTCGCAAAGGCGCGCTCATCAATGCCGAGGCGCTGGAGGATGGAGATGAAAAGATTGGGCAGCGGGTAATTCCGCTCGCGGTTAAAGGCGAGGTGTTGGCCGTGTTGAAAGCCGCCGCCGGCGAAGAGGACGGGGAGGTTCGTGGTCACATGGGTGTTGGCGTTTCCGAGATTGCTGCCGTAGAGGATCATGGATTGATCGAGCAGCGTCTTGCCCTTTTCGCCAGTGGATTTCAGATGCGTGAAAAGATCGGCCAGCAGCTTCATGTGCTCGCGGTCTATGGCTTCGAGCTGCGTGAGTTTCTTGTCCGATTTCCCGTGGTGGGAAAGGCTGTGGTAGCCGTCGTTGATGTCCGCCCCTGCGACTTGGATGGTGGGGGAATTCACGCTATCCAGCAGCAGCGTAATCATGCGCGTGCTGTCCGTCTCAAAGGCAAGGCGAGCCATGTCATAGAGCATCCGCGCCTTCTCCATATACTCGCGCGGGCTCTCGGGATCGAGCGGCGGCTTCGCGTCCACGACGGGCTTCGGTTTCTTTTCCCATTCGCGCGATTTTTCCAGCCGCTGCTCTAGGTCGCGCACGCCGGTAAAGAATTGATCCAGCCGCTCGCGATCATGCGCGCCGAGATCGCGCTGGAGGCTCTTCGCCTGCCCTGCCACGGCGTCCATGATGCTCTCGCCGAGCGCGAGTTTGCGCTCCGCCTCAGCGATGTCCTTCGCCGTGCCTTGCAGGAAAAGCCGACGAAAAACCTCCGAAGGTTTTTCTTCACACGGGATGAGCGCGCCCGTGCCCGTCCACGAAAGACTACGCATCCCCTGCTGCACATTCACGCCGAGCGTGAGCGAAGGGAATCGCGTGAGATGCCCCATGCGCTCGGCGGCAAATTGATCGAGCGAGATCGTATTACGAAACCCGCCGCTGCCGGGGTGCGGCGCAGCAGTGAGGAAGCAATTGTCCGCCGGGTGCCCGCCATCCACATCCGGGTGCGACACGCCGCTGAAAACCGTAAGATCCTCGCGATGCTCCCGCAGCTCTTCGAGGTAAGGCGAAAGCGTGTAGCCCCGCCCGACCTGCTCTTGCGCGGGGAAGAATTTCTCCGGCAGCAGCCCGAGATTATTACACACGCCGAGGAAGCGGCGCGGCGGCTGCACATTCGCCGCTGCGCGGGAAAACGCGGGCAACATGGCATCGAGCAACGGCAGCGCGAGGCCAATGCCCGAGGCGCGCAAGAACTGGCGGCGTGAGACGCTGCGCTGGGTGGAGATGAAGCAGGATTGCGGCATAAGATCGTAATGGATTTCGGTGCCGTGACTACCCCCGCAAAGTCCAAACAATAGAGACTCCATCAAGCCGAGTTGTTTGTGCAGACGGAGCTCGCGCAGGATGCACGCGCTCCAGCCTCCTTCTAGGCGCTTCGCGGCCTTTGTCGTCTTCCTTTTTTACTCCACAAACTCCAGCTCCACCGGCGCGGGGAGGAAGCCGAGGTGATGTCCGCGTTGGAGGAATTCGCGGATCGCTCGGCGTCCGATGTCGCCGTAGTCGAGGGTGAAGTCGTTCACATACATCCCGATGAATTTGTCCGCGAGCGTCGTATCCATCCCGCGCGCGAGCGGCATGGAGTGCTCTACTCCGGCACTGCGATTTTCCAGGCCGTAGCGGATGCTCTCGAAGAGGATTTTATTGATCTCTGTGCGGTCGGCGGGCGCGATGTCTTTGCGGATCACATTGCCGCCGAGCGGGAGTGGGAGGCCCGTCTCGGTCTTCCACCACGCGCCGAGATCGAGCACGAGGTCAAAGCCCTCGGCGGCGTAAGTGAGCTGCCCTTCGTGGATGATGAGGCCCACGTCGGCGTTCCCCTCGTTCACGAATTTGAAGATCTCATCGAACGGCACCACCGCGTGCATCGGCTCGCCGAGGAGGAAGATTTTCAGCGCGAGGAAAGCACTCGTCATCCGCCCCGGCACCGCGATGCGCTGGTGCAGCAACCATTCGCGGATCGCGCCGTGGTCGCTGAGATCGGGCAGTGCCTTGCCGCGCTTCACGATGAGCATCGGTCCATAGCCATCGCCCATGCTCGCGCCGCAGGGGAGCAGCGCGTATTGATCCAGCACGCTCGCGTAGGCGTGGATGCTGATGGCGGAAATGTGCAGCTCGCCGCGCGTGGCACGCTCATTGAGCGTCTGGATGTCTTGCAGCATGTGCTCGAAGCTCCAGCGCCCCGTGGGGATTTTGTCTTTCGCGAGCGCGTAAAACATGAAGGCATCATCGGGATCGGGACTATGGCCGAGAGTGAGATGGGGCATTGGATTTAAGATTTAGGATTTAAGATTTAAGATTTTCGCGAGAGCGGGGGGCTCGCTGGGGGTGATTTACTTCAGCGACTTTTTCGCGAGGTAGGGGTTGGCGGGGTTGATGATGAGTTCCTGCGTCCTCGGGTCAATCAGCACGTCCATATCCCCCACCGGGATCGCTCCGAGCAAGGGCTCGGCGTTGCCGGGGAGGATGACGGCGCGGCAGGAGGTTTTGCGGTTGCCAAATTGAATATCCACTGGCCCTGCGACGGGCATTTTCACGACGCTGCCATCGGCCAACTCGCCCTCCATGCTGTCAATAATGTCGAGGCCGAGCTGGGCTTGGAGGTGTTCGTTCAAGCACAGCATATACGCCCCGCTGTCCACGAGCATACGGACTTGCGTGCGGCGGATGTCGGCCTCGGGCATGAGATTGCGGCGGGCGACGATAACGTCGCCTGCATTGATGACTTCGAGTGTTGCGTAGGTGAGTCCCATGCGTGGAAATTACGCGCCGGAGGTGCTCGGGTCAACGGCGGGCGATGTGGTGGTTTACATCCGTGCGGGGCGTCGCCATGAAAACTCCGAAAAGCAGCACCCGAGGCGGAAACGAATGAACGCTGTTTCTTTGTCGGCGAGCCCGCCCATCTCGGACATCACCACGTCGTAGAAAATGAGGTCTGGGTTGAACGTAGATCGAAAAGCCGTGCGGTATCTCCACGCTCGCGTTATGCGGGGATTTCGCTTCTTTGTTCACACCAAATTTTTTCCATGAGCCTTGCCGACGACTTTTACCAGTGGACCACTGATCCCGCACGCACCAACGACGAGCTTTTTGTCGCCGAATTAATCGTCGGGCACGGCTGGGCGCTTTACCGGGGCAAACACAAGCTCCCGTGTGAGTTCAACTGGGACGCCATCCACCGGCTCCAGCGCGAACAGAACGAAAACCCCGCCTACCGCTCGCACATCGCTCGCTCGCACCTCGAAGGCACCGTGGAGATGTGGGCAGACATCAAAATACTGCCAAGCTCGATCTGCTCGCAACGCCCCATCCGCAACCTCAGCGTGCTGCGCTTCTTTCCGCACATCGAGGAAATCTCCATCAACTGCTGCGAAGTCGCCGACCTCTCCCCCGTCGCCGGCCTCCGCTCGCTGCGCAAACTCGGCCTCGCCGAATACCTCTCCCCTGTCGGGCACGCGCTCGTGGATCTTTCGCCCATCACTGGGCTGCCCCATCTCGCCGAGGTGCTATTAAACCTCGACTCTCCATGGCCCGATCTCTCCGCGCTCGCCACGCTGCCCGCGCTCCGCGAATTGCGCTTCGAGGGCAACCTCCTCGCCCTCGCGGAGGTGCCTTCGCTACCCACCGTGGAGAACGTCACATTTGGCAGCGGCGCATATTGGTCCACGCCCATGCGCACCCTACACGCCCTGCCCGCCATGCCAAAAGTGCGCCTACTCTCAGTCGGTAGCACCAACGGCATCAACGCCACCGGCACCACGACGCTCGACGGCATCGAGCGCTATCCGCACATCGTGAACCTCACCCTCTCCGGCGTGTTCCGCGACTTGCGCCCGCTCGCTGCGCTCCAGGAGCTCACCTGCCTCACACTTTTCGGCGAACTCTTCACCGACCTACGCCCGCTCGCCGCCCTGCCGCGCTTGCGCGAGCTCACGCTCCTCCGCGAGCGCCCGCTCGACATCGAGCCGCTCTCCGAGGTGCCCGCCCTGCGCGAAGTCTCCCTCCCCCGCTGCCTCATCCTCGAAACCGAGCTGGGCGCGCTCCACGCCGGGCTCCAGCCGTGGAGCGAAGACTTCCTCGCCCCCGAGCCGCGCACGCTCCCCCCGCTGCGATGGTTTCGCTATGTGGCACAGAACGCCGAGTCTAAACTCATCCACGGCAATATGAATGTCTGCGATCCGCGCGCGGAACGCTATGCCCACGACCCCGCCCTACTCGCCGCCGAGTCCCGCTGGCGCGACGCCGAAATCAAACGCCGCCTGGACGCCATCCTCGGCGAGGGATGGAATACTTTCTTCTCCCACTATTACGTCAGGATCCAACGCTACCAGGACGTGCAGCGCCTGCCAGAGATCATCGAGTGCCTGCGCCGATTCTCCGCCGATTGCCTCGATCCGATTCACTATTGCGTCTGCGTCGAGCCCCACGGCGACATCCCCCAAGACGGCTGGCTTCGCCGCCGCGTGCGCAAGCCCGGCAGCCTCGATTGGCTCGATCACGAAAGCACACTCGATGAAGAGCGCGAAGACCGCGAAGACTACCGCCGCACCCGCGAGGAACACCTCCGCCGCCTCGAACGCGAACACCGCCACGAAATCCTCCGCCAGCAAGGCCACGCCATAGATCCGAAAGATTTCTCCCCACCCACCGGCATCGATGGCCTCTGCGCACCCGAACCCCTCCCCGAGCCCGAGGAGCCCGAGGAGGACGACGCCCCCGCCGGAGCCGCCAGCGCCGGGTTCGACACCAATGACGACGAAGAAGAAAACGAAGACGCCGGAAGCATCGCCGAGCCCCCGCCCGCCCCGCCCGGCACAGCGTCCCTCGGCGAGGATCTGTCCTTTTCCATGCACGTCTCCGAGCACGGGGTCTTTGTCGTCGAGCACCAGCTCCCTGAAGCGCTCGCGGCACTCAGCGTCACATTCGAAAATTGGCACGACCTCCCCCTCCCGCCCGAAAGCCGCCCCCTGCCGCAGTGAGGTGACTTCCCCACATTGCCACCGTCTTCTCCCTATTCTCGGTAGTTAAAAACACCACCTTGAGCCACCGCCATCGCTTACGAAATGGCACGCGGGAATCCTGACCGCAGGTCAGACTGTCTGTGGCAACATTCGCAGCCGACCGTAGCCGAAATCCACCACCCCCGGCTCCACCCGGAACTGCGCGGGAATCTCATACATCCGCCCCCGCCCGATCACCACCGCGCCCGCCTTTTGCAACACCGCCATGTGCTTGGAAACCACCGTCTCCGAACGCCCCACGAGGCGTGCAAGCTCGATCACCATCAATGGAGTCCCCCTACCAAGCTCCCCGAGGATTCGCCAGCGCGTCGCGTCCCCAAAGGCACTGGCAATAGCAGCAAACGAAAGAACCATAGACGGTGAAAGCGAAGTAGATTCAGGCATAAAAGCAGTCTAACAGAGAACAAATTGCACTGCATAGAAAGAAAACAGCTTCTGAAAGGAATCAAATCGCTGCTAAGAGGAAACTTATCACCGCTCATGGGAATATTATCGCCGCATCGCAGAAATTTATCGCCGCATCGCAGAAACTTATCGTCGCATCGCGGAAACATATCGCCGCATTGCGGGAGACTATCGCCGCATCGCGGAAATTTATCGCTGCAACGAGGAATCTAATCGCTGCTCCAAGCAGTCCTATCGCCGTGTCTCATACCATCTTTCAGAGTCCTATCGCTGCTTTTCGGGAGTTTTCTTTATGTCCCGAATGGCACTCGGATAAGCCCGAACGCCGCGATTGAGGGCCTTCGGCCCTCAAAAGCGACGTTCGGGTTTAAACCCACGGCTACCCTCAGGCAGCCGCTACGCGGCAAGGAAACAGCGCACGCTTTCAGAGAAGGGAAGTTATCCATTTTCGTCCTTATCGGAGTGCCATTCGGGACGGTGCGGGCAGTGACAGCGTCACTTTTCAAACGAACGCGATGACGGTGAATAGGGCGCTCAACGCCAGCACGAAAACGTGGAGCAGGCGCCCCGCCTATGAGGCCAGCGGGCATCCTGCCCGCCGTGTTTCTTCTTTGATACTGCGCGCCCCTCAACCCTCAACCATCATCCATCAACCTTGACGCTCCCGCCTCGCTGTGGCCCCATGCGGCCATGAGCGATAGCTTGCCAGAAACAGTGCGTATTCCGGTGCCCGGTCTTTGGGCGCGCGTTTTCCAAGGGAGTGCCGACTCGCTGGCGCAAGTCGCCGCGCGGCATTGGTATCCCGTCTATGCCTGGCTGCGCGTAGCGGGGAATCCCTCGGCGGAGGCGGCGGCGATGACGCAGAGTTTTTTCTCCGCTCTGCAAACGAGCGAGTCGCCCGAACAGGAGGATCCCACCACGGTGCGGCTGCGGGAATTCCTGCTCATGCGTTTATCGAACTTCGCCGCCAACGGCTTCCCCCCATTCCCCACGCCGCGCCCGATCAGCATGGATGTGCCGTGGGCCGAGCGCGTCCTCGCCGAAGAGCCCGTGCGCTCGGAGGATGAAGTCTTCAGCCGCCGCTGGGCGCTGATGATCCTGCAAGCCACGCTCGACGCCATCCAAGGCGAGTATATGGGCGCGGGGAAACCGACGCTTTTCGGCACGCTAAAACCCTTCCTTTCCTTTAGCCCGCCGGACGAGAGCGGCTATGCCAACGCGGCGCGCGAGGCCGACCTCTCGGTGAGCGCCTTTCATCTCAACGTCTTCCAATTTCGCAAACGCTACCGGGAAGTCTTGCGCGCCTGCGTGGCCGATACGGTGCGCTCGCTGGAGGATGTGGATAGCGAATTAACCGCGCTCCTCGTGAGCGCTAGCTGAGTTTTTTTATGCCCACACAAGAAGACGGACAACCAACATTCGGACTCGGCGGACTGAAGCCCGACGAACTTTTTGCACGCGGGATGCAGTCGGTGAAAATGACCGGCGCAGGCGGTGGCAACGCTTGGGAGCCGCCGACAAAAGATGAGGCCGCCCGGCTTTTCCCCGGCTACGAGATCCTCGACATCATCGGTCGCGGCGGCATGGGCGCTGTGTATAAAGCGCAGCAACTCGCGCTGGATCGCATCGTGGCGATCAAACTCCTGCCGCTGGAAGTAAGCGTGGATCGGGATTTCGCCGAACGCTTCAAACGCGAAGCGCGCACGATGGCGAAGTTGAATCACCCCGCCATCGTCTCGGTCTTCGACTTTGGCACGACCACGGAAGGGCACCTCTTTTTCGTGATGGAATATGTCGAAGGCACGACGCTCCACCACATCATCAAGACCACCGGCCTCAAGCCCCCACACGCGCTGGAGATCATCATGGGCGTGTGCGACGCGCTGCAATACGCGCACGTCGAAGGCGTCGTCCACCGCGACATCAAGCCGGCCAACGTGCTCGTGGACGTGCGCGGGCGGGTGAAAGTGACTGACTTCGGCCTCGCCCGCATGAACACCATGGGCAGCGCCGAACAAGCCGGCTACACCATGACCGGCACCATCCTCGGCACGCCCGACTACATGGCCCCCGAGCAGAAACGCGGGATGCACGTGGACCACCGCGCCGACATCTACAGCCTCGGTGTGATGCTCTACGAAATGCTCTGCGGCCAAGTCCCACAGGGCATCTTCGACCCACCCTCGCGCATGATCGCGGTGGATGATCGCGTGGACCAAGTCGTGATCCGCGCCATGCAGCAGGAGCCCGACCGCCGCTACCAAAACACCGCCGAGATGCATCACGAAGTGCATACCATCAGCATCATGCCCGACCCCCACGCCCACGCGCCGCGCCCGCGCATCACCGTGGAGCCGCCGCAGGCTGCGCCGGGGGGAAATCACGCCGCTCTGATCGCCACGGTGATAGTGGCAGTCATTGCCATTGGAGCCGCCATCTTTTTTGCGCAGCAGAAAAAAACCATCGTCATCGTCGCCCCACCCGCCGCTGAAGCCGCCGCCAAAGTCGAGCCCGCACCCACGCCAGCGCCCGTCGTAGCGCCCGTGCCAGTGCCGCCAGTGCCCGTCATCGTGGAGGTAAAACCGCCCACCCCACCCGTCGAAGCCCGGCCCGTCGCCAACCCCGAAATGGCCGCCGCCGTCGCGCAAATTTCCGCCACCGCGCCGCCGCCCAATGGCGAAGCGCCCATCCCACAAATCAACCCCGCTCCTGCGCTAGAGCCGTGGCGACACTACGCGCAGCAAGGCGAGGCGCTCATGCGCGAGCACGATCCGGATAAAGCGGCTGACTTTTTTGACCAAGCTATTGATACCGCCGAGCACTCCAGCACGCCCGTCGCCGCCCTCGAAATCGCGCGCCTCTGCTACCGCCTCGGCTCGATAGATGCCGGCCTCGGCTCCACCAGCGAAGCGCGCGGCAGCTTTGAGCACGGCAGGCGTTTGCTCAAAAAAGGCAAGCTCTCTCCCGAAGCCGCCCAAGTCCTCGCCGAGCTAGACTCCGCCCTCCGCCGCCTCCCGCGCGAGTAGGTGGCCAAGAGGCTGAGTGATTCACTCATTCCAGCGCCAGCCGCTCTATCTTCGACGATTCAAATTACACACCCACGGGGTGCCAGGCGGTCTTCATCTCTACGGTGTCGAGTATCCAGTAAGGGTCGGCGGCTTTGCTGGTGGGCCAGTCTTTTTCAGTGAGTTTGCGGGTGGTGACTCGTTTGAGATTCAGTGAGCTGCCTTCGCGGAGGATGGTGGCGATGGTGGGGTCGGCACTGGCGTCCACGATAGCGTTCACATCCATGTGCGAGGCAAAGTGCGGGGCGAGTTCGGCACGGGTGCCGGTGAGGATATTTACGACGCCATCGGGGAGATCGCTGGTGGCTATGATCTCGGCGAAAGTCAGTGCGGGCAGCGGGGATTTTTCGCTGGCGAGGAGGATGCAGGTATTGCCGCTGAGAATGATCGGCGCGAGCAAGGAGACGAGGCCGAGGAGCGCGGGGGCATCCGGGCAGACTGCGACGACGAGGCCAGTGGGCTCGGGAAAGGTGAAATTAAAATGCGGCGTGGCGACAGGGTTCACGCTGCTAAAAAGCTGGGAGTATTTGTCCGTCCAACCGGCGTAATGGACGAGGCGATCTATGCTGATTTCGACTTCGGCGCGGGTATTTTTTACGCCGCTGCGGGTGAGTTCAGCGGCGAGCTCTAGCTCGCGCTGCTGGAGCATCTCGGCGGCGCGATAAAGGATCTGCCCGCGCAAGTAGGCGCTCGCTTTGGCCCAGCCGGGCTGCGCTTTGCGGGCGGCAGTCGCGGCATCGCGGAAGTCTTTGCGGGAGGCCAGACAATAGTTGGCGAGGTGTTCGCCGCTCGGCGATTTGGCAGGGGTGACCCGCCCGCTTTCACCACGCGGAAATTTGCCGCCGATGTGGAGCTTGTAGGTTTTTGGGACTGAGAGACGTGGCATGGGGAGATGATTAGGGGAGGGCTCGGGATTTTCCAAGCGGGAAGCGCGCTACGGGATTTGGGTCCGGATGATCGCGGTCGTTTTGTCGCTAAAAGTGGCGAGCCAGACGACTTCGCCGACGTTATTGAAGCTGCGGGTGACGCCGGTGCTGCCGATGCTGGCGGTGAGGAGGGTGAATTTTTTCAGCGGTTTGCCGATGAGGCTGTCGCCGGTGCGGAAGAGCGCGCGGACGGCTCCGGTAAAGTCTTTGGCCCACACACCGGTGGCGTTAGCGGCGGTGACTCCGCCTTTCCCCGAGACGAGTGTGGCGGCGAAAATGGGGCCGCGAGTGGAGGCGATGGCGAGGTTTTTGAAGGCTTTGTATTGCGCGCCGGTGGCGACATCGCCGGGCTGCCCGCCGCCTTGGGCGAGGATGGCGAGTGCGCCGCCGGGTGGCTTCCACCAGAGCACGTTCGCGGCGAGGCCGGTGGCGGTTCCGCCCTTCATGGTGGCGGGGAAGGCGATGCCGTCGTCGGCGGCGAGGACGGGGTCTTTGAGCAGATTAAAGAATGAGCCGGTGCCAACATGGACATCGGAGAGACGGGCGACGGAGGCGTAGGTCGCGGTGCCGAAACGGGTGAAAATGGCGCGCTGATTTTGCTTCACAATGGTGCCTGGGACGAGGGTGAGCGTGCCGAGGAAGGCGCTGTGGCCAGCGGCGTTCAGCGCGGGGAAGCTGTAGCTGGCAAAGGTGCTGCCAGTGATGGCTGGTGCGCCTGCGCCGCCGGGGCCGCTTTGCGAGAGGACGGTGACGGCTCCGGTGATGTCGGCGCTGAGGACGGCTTGTGTTTTATCTACAAAAAGTGCGAGCGCCATCGTGGTGGAGGGGGCGGTGGCCCAGCCACGCCCTTGGCCAGTGGAGCCGAGGCCGGGGAGGTAGGTGATGAGGGTTTTGATGGTGTGGGTGCCGATGACTTGGCCTTCGCGGAGGATGAGGGTGAGCGAGTGCGTGGCGTCTGTGGCGTAGAGGGCGAGGTCGTTGGCGGCGCTCACTTTCGCAGTGCCGCTGCCGCCAGCGAGCTGGGCAAAAAAGGCGACGCCGCTGGGCATGAGGGAGATGGCTTTGAAGGTCTTGAAGGTGGCATCCCCAGCGCCGGGCGCGGGGTCGCCAGCGCGGGCGACGACGGCGAGCGAGCCCGTGGTGTCGCTCATTACGGCGCTGGCTTTTGTTTTGAGCACGCCTGCAAAAGTGGCGATGAAGCCGATGTGGCCGCTCTCCACGATGGGGTCGGTCACGGTTTTAAAAGTCACGCCAGTGATGCCGGGCACGGTGCCGCCAACTTTCGCGACGCAGGTGGTGTTTTTGATGATGCCGCTGCCTTTTCCGCCCGTGGCGCTCGTCCACTTCGCGGTGTAGGCGATGTCTGAGGCGTCGTCGGTCGCAGGCGTGCTGAAGCTCGCCAGCAGTGCATCCGCCGGTGGCCCGCCGACTGCACCAGCGCCGGGGACAGGCGCGCCCTGCACCGCAGCGACGGCGCTCACGGCGCTCGCTGGGCGGACGGTGACGTGGAAGGCGAGGCTCGTGCTATTTTGCGCGGCATCGCGCGCGGTGATGGTGACGAGCACGTCGCCGGGCGCGACGGTGGAGGCGGCGGCTGGCACTTGTGTGAGCGTGACTCCGCTGGCGTCGCTGGCGGTGTAAAACAGTGGGACTCCATTAACGTCTTTGGCCAAATAGTTCGGCATTTTCAGACTGGAATAAAACGTCAACGGCGAAAACGTGCCGCTGAGTGTGGGCAGGACGGTATCCACGCGCACCGTCCTGCTGGCGGTGGTGGCAGCGGCGTTCTGTAGCAAATCTTGGTAGCTGTAAGTGAGCGAGTGCAACCCATCTGGCACGGGATCGCCGCTGGCGATCTCAGGCGAGGCGGTGGGATTTGTGGGGTTCAGCGTGAAGCTGTGTGTGCCGCTCGTGCGCTGCGATGCAGCGAGCGTGAGCACGTGTGTGCCGAAACTAAGCGTCGCCACACTCGCCGCCTCCGGCAGCGTAAAAGCGACGGTAAAAGCCAAGCCCAAATTCGTCGCGGAGGCCGGCGAAGTGAGCGTGGGCGCGAGCGTGACCGTATCTATCACCACGCCCGTGCTCGTGGCGGCGGCGACGGGATTGCCGAGGAAATCCTGATACGATAGCGCCACGCTGTAGCTACCATCCGGGAGGGTCGCGCTGCTGGAGCTGGCGAAGAAGCCACCGCTCGTGCTCACAGGACTCGCGGGGGCGAAAGTGAAGCTATACGTGCCGATTCGGAAAACCGTATTGGCCAGCGTGAGCGTGGTCGTCGTCGCGCCGGTGAAAGTGAGCTTCACTGTGCCAGCGAGTGCTTTCTCCGGCAGGGAAAAGGAGACCGCCACCGACGTGCTCATGGCCGCTGCGGTGGCAGGCGCAGTCAGCGTCGGCGCTTGCGTAGCGACATCCGGCGGAGCGTAGCGCACGGTGGCAAAATCGTAGTTTGTGCCATTGCTGGATTGCCCCGCGACGATCACATCGCCGATGTTGCTCACGGCAATTTTGCCGATCTGCGGAGTCACCGCGTTCATCACGTCGCTATTATTCGCCGGGCCGTTGTAGCGTTGTTCCCACACGATCGCGCCATCCGCCACCGCATACTTCGCGGTGTAAAAATCGAGGTTGCTCCCATTGCTCGACTGCCCGGTGACGAAGACATTTCCCGCCACATCCGACACCACGCTGTAGGCCTGATCTTCGCCATTGCCGGAGCTATTGTAGCGCCGTTCCCACAGCAGCGCACCGTCCGCCGCCGCGAGCTTCGCCGTGTAGTAGTCGAAGCTCACACCATTATACGACGAGCCGGTGATGGCCACTTTCCCCGCCGCATCCACCGCCACGCCACGCCCCACGTCGAAGCTATTGGCCGGGCCATTGTAGCGGCTTTCCCACAGCAGCGCGCCGTCGGCGGCAGCGTATTTGGCGGTGTAAAAATCCGAGTTCACCGCGTTAAAAGATTGCCCCGTGACGACGGCGTTCCCCGTCGCATCCAGCGCCACCGCGCTTGCCGCGTCGTAGCTATTCGCAGGGCCATTGTAGCTCCGCTCCCACAGCACCGCGCCGTCCGCCGCGGCGTAGTGCATCGTGTAATAATTATAGCCCGCGCCGTCGTAGGAGGAGCCCGCCACCGTGGCGTTCCCAGCGGCATCCACCGCGAGCCCGTAGGCCACATTATTACCCGGCACCACGCCGCTGTAGCGCTTCTCCCAGAGCAGTGCGCCCGTCGCCGCCGCATATTTCGCGGTGTAAAAATCCGAGTAGCCGCTCGCATTATACGACTGCCCGGTGACGACGACATTCCCCGCCGCATCCACACTCACTCCGGTCGCGCTGTCGTAGCTATTGCCAGTGCCATTATAAAACACCTCCCACAGCAGCGCACCGTCTGCCGCCGCATACTTCGCCGTGTAAAAATCCGCATTGCTCGCGCTGGACGAGTAACCCGCGATGATCACATTTCCCGCCGCATCCAGCGCCACGCTATTGGCCACATCATTCCCATTCGCCGCGCCATTATAGCGGCGCTCCCACAGCAGCTCGCCGTCCGCCAGCGCATACTTCGCCGTGTAGCAATCCGCGTTACCGCTCGCATTATACGAGTAGCCGGTGACGATGGCGTCGCCCGCCGAATTCACCGCCGTAGCGATGGCATAATCTTGGCCCCCCGCCGGGCCATTATAGCGCGCCGCCCAAGCCTGTGTGATCGTCTGCGCCGAGAGCGGCAGCGCGACCAGCGGCGTGAGAGCGAGAAGACTGAGGAAATTGCGGATGGCTTTGGTAATCACAGTGTTTGTGGATGGAAAGGTGTGCTCACCATTCCGCCAGCCCCAGTCTTTTGCAAGAGCCGCCACGCATTTCACCATGAAATGTGAGTAATGCGGCGCTCGTTGCTCGTTTGCCGCGTAGCGTCCCCATCAATCATCAACCATTGCGCGTCACTCGAATGTCACGCTTGTGACGGGAACGTCGCGTGCCATTTCCCCCGCGCTAGGGCAGAGTAGGGGCCGATATGAAAACTGAAATCACAACCAATAACGTGATCGAAACTGAACGCCCATGGTGGGCTGTGCGTGCCTCGCTCACGATCACGCTCACGCTGCTCCTCGGAGCACTCATCACGATGCTCGCGCCGACTCCGTTTCATGCGTGGGTCTTTGATAACGAGACGATGCAGCAGCTCGCGAATCGCTAGGGAGTCGCTGACGGAATCCCAGCGCGTCGCTTTACCATCTTCGAGCGAGCGATGTGCGCGGGGTAGCGCACGCGTCCCGCGTGTCATCCTTGGCGTCCCGCCGAGGATCGGAGGCGCACGACCGACGATGATTTCCTGAGTAGGCCGCATCATCACACGCCCGATGCTCCCGGCGGGACGTCGGCAACTACACGCGGGACGCGTGCGCTACCCGGCGCTCGCCGCTCGGCTTTTTTAAGGCTACGGCACATCCACTCGCAGGAGTGCTTGCGTGTGGTCGCTGAAGGTGGCTTGCACGGCGAGGGAGCGGGTGGCGTTGTAGCTTCGACGTGCGCCGAAGCTGCCGGGGAGTGCGTTGAGCAAGGTGAAGCCGGTGAGTGTTTTTGCGCCGCTGGGGAGTGGGATGCTCGCGCCAGTGCGTAAGATTTGACGCACAAGCCCGGTAGAGTCTGCGGCCCAAAGCCCGAGCTTGGTGTGGCTGGTGACGGCTTTGCCTTTCACCTGCGCGATGAAGACGGGCCCGCCATCGTCGGGCAGGGCGAAGGTGGTGAACTGGCTCCACTCGGTGTTCGCGATGGCTGTGCCTGCGGCATCCGGCGCGGCTGCTCCGAGTGCGGCGACGCTGGTGGGCGTGGCTCCGCCGATGCTTTGCCAGAGGGCGCGCGTGGCGGGTGTCTGCGTGGTCGCGCCGCGCCGGCTGGCGGAGAAAAGGAGGTTGCCTTGGGCATTGCTCGCGGGGTCGGAGAAGCTGGCGAAATTGCCGAGGCCCGCCTGCTCGCTGGCGAGCTCGGTGAAGCTGGTGCCGTCTGCGGCGAAGAGGATTGCCATGTCGTTGGAGGCTGTGACGCCGGGTTGCGTGGCTTTTTGCGCGAGCAACGCCACGCTTGCTCCGCCGAGGGAGGGGAGGCCGAGCGTGGAGAGTTTGTTTGCAAAGCCCGACGCGATTTCGTTTGTCCCCAAGAGCAGTGTGAGCGCGCCGTTGCTCGCCACTTTTGCAAGCACGACGCGCTTGTCTGCGAGGGTGAGCTTTGCGATGGCGTTATTTGTGCCATGCCAGCGGCCTTGGCCGGCGGAGGCGGGCGCGGGCTGGAGGGTGGTGACTTTTTTCACCACGGAACCGAGCAGCGCACTGCCCGTCCGCGCGAGCACCACAGCGGAGTTGGTGCCTGTGATGCGGATGAGCGCGGTGTCGCTCGCAGCGGTGACGAGCCCGGCGGAGGGGGCCAATTTCACCAGCGCGATGAGTGCGCGGTCTGTAAGTGAGACGCTCAGGACGCTCGCCAGTCTCAGCGCCGAGAGCCCCGGCACGGGCGCGCCTTCTCGCAGCACGGGGGCGAGGCTGCCGAAGAGATCCGTCCACACGCCTTCATCTTCCCCGGCCTTCGCGCCCGCGAGTTTCGCGGAGAAGGCGAGCTTGCCATTGGGCGCGAGCAGCGGGTCGCGGAAGCTCTTAAACACCCCGCCCTGCTGCGCGACGATGCGCCCCACCCCCGCACCGTTCTCAGCATAAATGGCGGCGACTTTCCCCTGCCCCGTGGTGAGTATGATGCGTGCGGCCATGTCGCGGAAATCGCTGATCGCAGGAGTGCCGAGAGTGCCCATCGTGCCACCCGCAATCGCTGCACCCGTGCGGGCGGAGGTCGCTTGCACGGCGAGCGTGCTATTCACAAATCGGACCGTCACCGTCGTCTGCGCGGTCGCGGTTTTGCCCGCGGAATTCGTGGCGGAAAAGGAGAGCACCGAGGCCCCCAGCGAGAGCGGCGTGCCGGGCGTCGGCGATTGGGCAAAGGTGGTGATGGCGAACGTGTCGGTAGCCGTCACCACCGTGCCCCGCAAATCGGGCATCGTCGCCGAGCCCGCCGCACCGGCAGCGAGCGTCTGAGCGAGCGCCCCGGAGATCACGGGGGGCGGGATGTCCTTGCCTGCACCCGTGGCCTGCAAACTCAGCGGGTGGAAATTCGTATCCCCAGTGCGGAGACTCACTTGCGCGCCGCGCGAGCCGATCGCCGTAGGCGTGAAGGCTACCCCCAGCGCCACCGTCTCTCCCACCGCAATCACCCTCGGCCCGGCACCGGTCGTCACGGCAAAGTCCTGCACATTTGCCCCGCTCACCGCCGCAGAGACTCCGTTGATCGTCGCGCCCGAGTCATTGCGGAGGGAGAAGGTGCGCGCCTTTTCCACCCCCAGCACCGACTGCCCGTAGTCCACGGGATAAGTGCTGACCGAGGCCACGGCGGGATTAAAAACAAACGTCAGCGCGCCGTCCGCGCCCGTCTCGATATGCCACGCCGGCTGCGGACTCGCCACCGTCACGCCGAGATCCATTACCACCTGCCCTCCCTCCAGATCCGTCGCCGTGATATGCACCGTCGTAGAGCCCGAGCCGCTGGCCGAGGGGGTAAAATGCAGCGCCGAGCCCGTGAGCGAGACCGCCACGAGGGCCGGATCGTCGGAAGTCGCGCTGTAGGCGAGCGGCGCGACCTGCGCAGCGTTCATCTCCACCGTATTTGCCCGGGTGACGTTGCCACTGATGTAATTCTTCACCGGCAAATCCGTGAAAGCCCCGCCTTGATTCACCACTTGCAGCGCCGCGATTTCATCAAAAACCGTCATCCCCGTCCCCAGCACTCGCCCAAACACCGTAAAACCACCATTCTGCGCATCGAGATTGCCCGCGTTACTATCCGCCAGATTCACAAACCAACCACTCGTCGCACTATTCGGATCGCCGCCGATTT
>JAYVQK010000134.1:0-27875 GCA_043757005.1 Verrucomicrobiaceae bacterium | reverse complement strand
CCTCGTGAAAGTGAACCAAATCGGCACGCTCACCGAGACGCTCGACGCTGTGGAGCTGGCTAAAGAAAACCGCTACACAGTCGTCATCAGCCATCGTTCTGGCGAGACCGAAGACTCCACCATCGCCGACATCGCCGTGGCTACAAATGCTGGGCAGATCAAGACCGGCTCGATGAGCCGCACGGATCGTGTGGCGAAATATAATCAACTTTTGAGAATCGAAGAAAATTTGGGTGACAACGCCGTCTATGGCGGCAAGATGCGCTTCTAGGTGAAAGACTTCTCTTCCGAACTTAGCAAACGACCTGCGACGAGCATCTGGGGCAAAATGAATATTTGCCTCGGAGCGCTCATCGCACTGGTCGTCGCGATGCTCGTCACCTATCAGGCGCTCCCTTTTGTAAAAGAAAAGGCTGCACAGGATGCGCGAGTCGCTGAACTCGGAAAAGATCTGGCCAACGCGCGGATGCAAAATAAACGCCTAGCACTCGAAGTGCGCCTCTTGCAGACCGACCCCGAATACCTCGCCATCTTCGCCCGAGACAACCTCCAGCCCGGCTTCATGCACGAGGGCGAAACGATCTTCCGCATCGGAAATCACGCCACGCGGTAGGCGAGCGCGTGCGCTGACCTACCATTCTCCCAGCGTGGGCTAAAGCTCACCGCGAGTTGTCTGCTTGGCATCACGTTCGCTTTTTACCCCGCCTTAACAAATAAACCTTTGCGGGCGCATCCCCTCTTTACAATAGGGTGTTCTAATAAGTCTCACACACCACCAAACACATGAACCGCCTCATCACCTTGATCCTCCCCTTCCTTATCGCCGCCACTGCGGCGCAATCTCCGCGCGCAGTAGCCGAGGATCCTGCGACCCTCAGCCAGCACTGGGCCGCTTCGCTGAAAGCCGAGGAGGCCAAGAAATACGACGACGCGCTCGCCGAGACGGCGTTTTTTCAAAAAGGCGGCGGCGACGCTTTTATGAGCACCCTGCGCGTGGCGTGGCTCTCGCTCTCCAGCGGCGATTTCGCAAAAGCGGAGGCCAGCTATACGGCGGCAAGCAAGCTCCAGCCAGCCGCTGTGAACCCTCTCCTCGGCCAACTTAGCACCGCGCAGGCGCTGAAAGACGCGCGTAAAATCGAGCGTGCGGCGGAGGCTGTGCTGCGCGTGGAGTCGGCTAATTACCGCGCACAAATGGCGCTCGGCGCGCTCTATTTCGCCACACCGGACTACCGCAAATCGCTCTCTGCGTATCGCCGCGCGCTCACCAATTACCCCGACGACAACGACGCCATGAGCGGCGCGGCGTGGGCTGCGATCTACACGGGCGATAAAAAGGAAGCCGCCGAAATTTTTAAAAAGCTGCTCTCCTTGAGCCCGAATTATCCTCAGGCGCAGAAGGGCCTGGAGGCCGCAGCCAAATAAAACATGGACGCGCGAAAGCGCTCGTCCAGCCCACACACACCACTCTATGACTACACCACTCTCAGACCTCCTCCTCAACGACCGAGGCTTCGCCTTCGACCCCACGAGCGGCGAGACCTTCCAACTCAGCACGACCGGCCTCGCCATCGTGCGCCAGCTCCAACACGGTGCGGACGAAGCCACAGTGCTCGCGAAACTCGTGGAGGAATTTGAGGTAGATGAAAACACAGCGCGCCGGGACATCGGCGATTTCCTGCAATCGCTGGCGCAACTCGGGTGGCAGGCATGAAGCCGCTCCGCATCGCCGTGAGCGGCCTGCATCGCGGGGAGAATCCGCAGCCGGGGGCCGGCATCATCCGCAGCATCCGCCGCCGTTGGCCGGATGCCTTCATCGTGGGCCTCGTTTATGACGCTATGGAGAGCGGCATCTACGCCGACGACGGCCCCGACGCCGTCTATGCCATGCCCTACCCCACGAGCGGCGCAGAACATTGGCTGGAGCGGCTCGACGCGGTATTGGCCAAGACGCCCGTGGACATTTTCATCCCCACGCTGGACGCCGAGATCGAGCTATTCGTCCACCTCACAGAAGACCTCGCCGAGCGCGGATTGCGCACCCTTTTACCCGGCAAGGAGATGCTCGCGCTGCGCGCGAAAAATCACCTCCCCGAGCTGGCTGAAAAGTGCAGCGTGCGCGTGCCGGAGACGCGGCCCGTGTATGGCATCAACGACGCACTCGGAGCTGCCCGCGAGCTAGGCTACCCCGTCATGGTAAAAGGGCAGTATTACGACGCCAAGAAGGCGGGCAACGAGCACGAGCTGGCCTCCGCCGTGAAGAAGCTCATCGCCGAATGGGGCGCGCCCGCGATCTTGCAAGAGTGCATCCACGGCGCGGAATTTAACGCGCTCGGAATCGGCGACGGCGAGGGCGGGATGCTCGGCCTGTGCTGCATCCGCAAGACCATCGTGAGCGATAAAGGCAAGGGCCTCGGCGGCATGACCATCGCCGACCCGCGCCTGCGCGGCGTGTGCGAACGGCTGATCCGCGAGCTGCGCTGGAAGGGGCCTTTCGAGATCGAGGTGATGATGGACGAAGCGCACGGCGAATACTCGTTGATCGAGATCAATCCGCGCTTCCCGGCGTGGGTGGATTTCCCCTCACTCTTCGGCGCAAATTTCGCCGCCGCCGCCGTGGAGCTGCTCACCACGGGCCGCGCGGAACCTCTGCCAGCCTGCCCGGCGGGGCATTTCTACCTCCGCCACCAGATCGAAGTCCTCGGACATATCGAAGACCTCGCCGCACTCTCCACCAGCACCGACTTTATCACACCCACACTCGCATGAACCGCATCCCATACGTCCGCCCAACCGTCCAACGCCTCAACTCCGGCCCCGTGAATCCCTTCCGCCTCGGCACGTCGCCGAGCTGCTCGGAGATTGATGGCGTCTCCGTCGCCGCACTCACAAAAGAGCATGGCAGCCCGCTCTTCGTCTTTTCCGAAAAGGCGCTGCGGGAAAAATACCGCGAGGCGCACCGGGCCTTCTCGCGACGCTACCCGAAGGTGCAATTCGCGTGGTCTTACAAGACGAACTATCTTAACGCCATTTGCCGCGTCTTTCACCAAGAAGGCTCCATCGCCGAAGTGGTCTCCGGCTTTGAGTATGAAAAGGCGCGCGGCAACGGCATCCCCGGCGACAAGATCATCTTCAACGGCCCGCACAAAGAGCACGCCGACGTGGTGCGCGCGGTGGCCGAGGGCGCGATGATCCAGGTGGATAATCTCGATGAACTCCTCGCGCTCGCCGACCTCGTGCGCGACCGCGCCGAGCCTTTGCCCATCGCACTCCGCGTGCATCTACGCACGGGCGAAGGGCACACCGTTTGGTCGAAATTTGGCTTTAGCGGCGACGACGGCGAGCTGCTGCAAATCGTGCGGCGGATGCGCAGCCTGCCGCAACTCCGACTGCAAGGGCTGCACTGCCATGTGGGCACGTTCATCCTCGATCCCGACTTCTACCGCATCTCCGCGACGAAGCTCGTCGGCCTTGCGCTGGAGGCCGAGAAACTCGGCGCGGGGCCGATCCGTTACCTTAATCTCGGCGGTGGTTTTGCATCGCACGCGCGCCTCCATTTCCAATACCTCCCGCCCGAGCAAGCCACGCCCACGATGGATCGCTATGCCGAGGCGATTTGCGACACGATCAGCGCGCTCTGGCCCGTCGGGCGCGAGCTGCCGCAACTCTATTTGGAGACGGGCCGCGCGCTCGTGGACGATGCGGGCTACCTCATATCCACGGTCGTCGCCGTGAAGCGCCGCAACGCTCCCGACCCCAGCGTGCAAGCCGCTCTCGCCGCCTACGGCAAAGGTGGATACACCGCTGCGCCTGCCATTTCACAGAACGGAATCGTGCTCGATGCAGGGGTGAATTTGCTCTACACAGCGACGTGGTATGCGCCGCGTATTTTGCCCGTGCGCTCGTGCTTGGATTCGCCGACGCCCACGACGGTCTTTGGCTGTCTTTGCATGAATATAGACGTGATCCGCGAGGAGGCCCCGCTGCCGGGGCTCACGACTGGCGACCAAGTGGTGATGCACCCTGTCGGCGCGTATAACATCACGCAGGCGATGCAATTTATCACCTACCGCCCTGCCGTGGTGATGGTCGGCGAGGACGGGAAAACGCACGTCATCCGCAAACGCGAAAACCTCGATTACGTGCAAGCGATGGAAGTGCTTCCCGCGCACCTCGCATGATCTCCATCGCCGAGTGCGAGATGCCACGCGGACAGACGCTTTTTGCCGCGCTGCTCCGAGGGCTGCCGCGCGCGTATGCCGTGCTCTTTTTCTCCGGCAATGGGCGGCTCGGGTGGTGGCTGCTGGCGATCAGCCTGCTCTCGCCGGATCTAGGGCTGGTGGGCCTCGCGGGCGCAGTGGCGGCGGGCGCGCTGGCGTGGGTGCTGGGCTACGACCGCTCGGGCGTGCGCAATGGCTACCTGCTTTTCAACCCGCTGCTCGTGTGCCTCACGCTGGCCTTTCTGCATCGCTGCTATCACTTCGAAACGCAGACTTATGTGCTGCTGTGGTGCGCCTCGGTGGTGGGCGGTTTTTTCGTGAGCGTGGCCATGCAGACGTGGGTGGGGTTTCACTTCGGCATCTCGGCGCACAGCCTGCCCGCGATGGTCGTGGTGTATGTGCTCTATTTCCTCGGCTACTCGCTTTTCGGCATCGCCGTGCTGCCCTACGAAGCGCCGTCCGAGTGGCTCGATCCATCGTTCCTACCGCCCTTTTCGCAGTCATTGTTTCAGGCGTTTGGCGCGATGCTTTTTCAGCCGCACGTCACGCCGGGCATCCTTGTTTTCATCGGCCTCGCGATGACTTCGCCGTTGAGCACGCTCATGGCCACGATGGCGTTCGTCGTCGGCGCGGCGACGCTGGCGCGATTTGGCATCCCGCTCGGGCCCGAGGGCATCACGTGGTGTGGGTTTAATTTCCTGCTCACCGGCATCGCGCTTGGAGCGGGCTATTTCATCCCCAGTGGGGCGAGTCTGTTGCTGGCGGCGGCGGGCGTTTTCCTGTGCGCGCTCACCAGCCTCTCGCTAGAGGCTGGGTTGCGATACTTCGGCCTGCCTGCGAGCGCGCTGCCGTATAATCTCGTCGTCCTCGCACTCGTCTATGCGTTGCGCCAACGCTGCACCGCAGGCGCGCTGCACCCCTCGCCCGCGCCCGGCGCGCTGCCGGAATCGCTGGCCCGCCACGAACTCATCAATGCCCGCCGTTTCCCGCATTTAAAAACACCTGCCCTCGCGCTGCCATGCGCCGCCGAACGCACCGTCACGCAGGCATTCCACGGCGCGCTCACTCATCGTGGCGCGTGGAGCTACGCGCTGGATTTCGAGGGCGAGCACACGCAGAGCGCCGAGCTGGCGGACTACGCGATCTGGGACACGCCCGTGCTTTCGCCCTGCGCGGGCTGGGTCACGAGCATCGCCACGCAAGTCGCGGATAACGCGCCCGGTGCAAACAACCCCGATGAAAACTGGGGTAATTACGTGCTCATTTACAGCGATGCCGGCTTCACCGTCATGCTCGCGCATTTGAAAAAAGAGAGCATCACCGTCGTCTCTGGCCAGCGCGTATGGATCGGCACCCCGCTCGGCTTGTGCGGCAATAGCGGACGCTCGCCTGTGCCCCATCTCCACCTCCACGTGCAGACCACCGCGCACCTCGGCGCACCCACGCGGCCCTTCGTTTTAAAGCACTACATCGAGCACGGCGAACAGCCCGTCTTCCACGTCACTGGAGTGCCCGCACTCGGCGCGCACATCCGCCCTGCAAAACCTCATGTGGCGCTCGGCGAGGCGCTCTACGGCTGGCTCCCCGGCGAATATCGCTACCGCATCACCGCAGAAAAAGGCGCGACTTGGGAGGAGACGCTCGTGCTGGATTTCGATGAATTTGGCAACTACCGCCTGCGCTCCCGCCGCTGCGAAGCCAGTCTCACCGCCTTCCTCAGCGAAGGCGTCTTTTACACCACCAATTTCATCGGCAACGACCACAGCCTCCTCGCCTATCTCGCCGTCGGCCTCGCCTGCGTCCCGTGCATCGCCGAGCCCGCCGTCGTGTGGCGCGACGCCGCGAGCACCGCCCCGTTTTTCACTTCCGCCGCGCGCTGGTTCCGCGACCTCATCGAGCCCTTCTTCGGCCCCTTCCTCACGCATTACATCTATCGCTTACGCGAAAAAGAAGGCAGCTTCGCCATCCACGCTACCGCCGAGAAAGCCCCACGCCTCCCCGCCCATGCCCCCCGCGAAATCACCTGCACCCTCGCCGGAAGACGAGGCATCATCGCCCTCGAAGCCCACCTCTTGAATGGCCACATCCTCCGCGCCGAACTGCTCGCATAAAACCCATGTCCACAGAAATCACCGAAAAGGAATCGCAGACTGCAATGGAAAAGGCCGTATCTTCCGTGGACAAAATCCGTTTTACAAACACCGCCCCGCTAACCCCATCGCCCGCATCGCTTTGAAAAAGTCCGTCAGGGAACCACGACAAGAAAGGGCAAGCTGCCGTTGCTGCCTTCCGGCCCTAGCGGGGTTCGCAAGCCTTTCATCCGTGGCCCCTGACAGAGGACGCGCAGAATGGCACGCCTCCGCCCCTTCCGCAAAATGAAAATACAGATTTTTTTAGGAAAGCCCTTGCAAAGAAAAATCCTAGACGCTTAAAAGATACCCCTTTCAAAGAGGCAACCCATTTGCCCGCCCTGAAAACCAACACTCTCACAGACAAACCGCCTTACATTTTATGGTTCCAAAAATCGCTTCCGTAGTAGCACTCATCGCATCAGGCGCAGCCGCATATTTCGGCTACAACGCCAACGTCAAAGTCGAAGAACTCCAATCCAAAGGCAAAATCGCTTATGGCAATTGGCAGAGCACGAAGAGCGAACTCGAAACGACTAAAAAGAAGCTCAAGGACACTGTGGAAGAACTGGAGACGACCAAGGCGACTCTCGAAACCACTCGCACCGATTTGGCGACGGCAAAGGAGACTCTCGACAAGAAGAGCAAGGAGCTGACGGAAGCGCAGGACAAGCTGGCTGCTTCGGAAAAAGTGATCGCAGATCTTACGGAGAAACTGAAAGTTCTCGGGGATTTGAATCCAGAGCAACTCAAAGCGAAAATCGAAGAGATGGTCGCCAAGCTGAAAGACCAAGAATCCAAGATCGGCACGCTTGAAAAAGAAAAAGCCGAGCTGACCACAACCGTCGAGACTCTCACTTCCCGTAACAAAGACCTCGATACCCAAGTCGCCTCCCAGACCGTGAAGGTCAAACGCTACGAGCAAGGTATCGTCGTAAAAGGACTCACCGGCACTGTCCGCGCCGTCAATGCAGGCTGGGGCTTCTGCGTCCTCAGCATCGGCGACCGCCAAGGTGCCGCTGCCAATAAAGTGATGATCGTGGGCCGCAATGGCCAAGCCATCGGCAAAGTCCGCATCTCCAACGTCGAGACCAATCAATCCGTCGCCGACATCCTCACCAATACTTTCGCCAAAGGCACCTACATCCAACCCGGCGACACCGTGATCTTCACCGGCGAAGACAAAGTGAAGACCGAAGACGCCACAGACGCCACACCCACCCCAATTGGCGGGCTTGCCCTGCCCCGCTAAGTCTCGCTTCATGCGCTACCTCGCTCTCGCAGCTCTCCTCGGACTCTTATTCGGGCTTGGAGGCTGCGCCAGCACCGCCGAGCAGCAAGACCCCAATCGCGTCTCCACCATCCCCTGGAATCGCCCCGAGAAATGGGAAGGCCAAGGAGCCTTCGGCGGTCTGATGCCGGGAAATTAGGAGCTGGAGGGAACCACTGAATAAAGGTGGGCCCACAAATTGAAAAAACCCGTTCGCAGTCTTGCAGTTGTTTCGTGGTTTTTCTACAGCCCGCGCAGTGCGGAGCAAAGCGCTTGGATTTGCGGAGCGGTGTGCAGCGCGGAGAAGGTGATGCGCAGGCGCGCAGCGTCGCGCGCGACGGTGGGGTAGCGGATCGCGGGCACGAAGATGCCCCGGTCTGCGAGGCGCTCGGCGGCTTCGAGGGCGTAAGAGCTGTCGCCTAAAATGATCGGCACAATCGCGCTCTGGATCTTCCGCCCGTCCGCAAAAAGCTGCGGCATTTCTTCGCCGAAACTCGCGAGATTCCGCCACAGCATCTCGCGGCGCTTTTCGCCCTCGGGCGAGAGCATCCACTCAATCGCGGCGGTCGCAGCGGCGGCGATGGCGGGCGGGGGCGCGGTGCTGAAGATGAAGCTACGCGCGCGGTTCACCAGCAAGTCCACGAGCCTGCGCGAGCCTGCGACGTAGCCGCCCGCGACGCCGAGAGCTTTGCTGAGTGTGCCCATGTGGATGTCCACCTCTCCCTCCAGCCGCATCGCGTCTGCGAGGCCGCGCCCGTTGCGCCCGAGGACGCCCACGGCGTGCGCTTCGTCCACTAGCAGCAACGCGCCGAAGCGGTTCTTGATCGCCACGATTTCCGCCAGCGGCGCGCGGTCGCCATCCATGCTGAAAACCGCCTCCGTCACCACCACCACGCGCGCCTCGGGGTAGTTGTCCTGCGCCCATTGCAAGTGGCTCTCCAGCTTGCCGAGATGATTGTGCGGGAAGACCCGCAGCGCCGCCCCACTCAGCTTCGCGCCATCAATCAGCGACGCATGGCAGAGCTTGTCCAAAATGATCACATCCCCCTCGCGACACAGCGCCCCGAGCGTGCCGAGCGAAGTCGCGTAGCCGCTGGAAAAACTCAGCGCCGCCTCCGTCCCCTTGAAGCGCGCCAGCGTCTCCTCCAGCCGCGTGTGCGGCGCGAGCGTGCCCGTGATGAGCCGCGACGCCCCGCTACCCACGCCATAGCGATCAATCGCCTCCTTTGCCGCCTCCCGCAGCGCAGGTTCCCCCGCGAGCCCGAGATAGTCGTTCGAGGCAAAAGAGATCAGCCCTTTCCCCGTCAGCGGCTCCACACTCTCCACATTCGGCGGCTCGAAAGTGCGCAACCTCCGCAAAAGCGAACGCGCCCGCAACTCCGCCAATTCATCCTCGATGCTCGGGCCCATTTACTCCCCCTTCATCTGCGCCAGCCCATACGTCAGCAGCTTGTAGCTATCCGTCCAGATGCTCTCCCTGTGCCGCTCGCCGAGCACCACGCACACGACTTGCCGCCCGCCGTCCGCCGCGCTGGAGACGAGGCAATGGCCCGCCGCCTCCGTGTAGCCCGTCTTCATTCCGTTGCAGAGGCCGAGGTATTTCAGCAGTTTGTTCGTGTTTTCAAAAGGCGTCACCTTCCCACTCGCCGAGCGCCACGCCACGACCCGCGTGGCCATGAATCCCCGCAGCACGCGATCCCGATAAACGTGCAGCCCCAGCCGCGCCATATCGCGCGCCGTGCTGTATTGGCCGGGTTCCGTGAGGCCGTTCGGGTTCACGAAATTCGACCGCTTCATCCCGATCTCCCGCGCCTTCGCGTTCATCTTTTCGGCGAACGCCGCGATGCTCCCCGCATTATCGCGCGCGAGGCAGCGCGCCACATCGTTCATACTCTTCACCAGCAGCAGCCGCAGCAGGTCGTAGCGGCGATACACCTCGCCATCGTGAAAGCCCACCTTCGTCTCCTCGCAACGACTGTCCTCACTCGTCGTCGTCACATTCGTATTCAGCCCGCCCTCCTGCGCGATGAGGAGCGCCGTGAGCAGCTTCTGCGTGCTCGCCACCGCGCGCGGCTCATCCGCATTGCGCTCCAGCAGCACCCGCCCCGTCACCGCATCGCATAAAACAAACGCCGCCGCCGACACCTCCGGCACCACACTCGGATCATACGCCGCCGCCGCAAAAGGCCGCGCAATCCCCGGCGACTCCGGCCTCTCCGCCGTCGTCGTGCGACTCGGCACCGGCTTGGCCACAGCCTTTGCCACCGGCACTTTTGGCGCGGCGACCGCGAGGATGGTAGTGGTAAAAATGGCGACAACTAGCGCAGCAAAACGTCTCATGTGGTAAACCCCCATCGGTAATCTCCAGCGCAACGACTGGCAAGCAGCGAGCGGCATCTCCCCCTGCACCTTCTGCGCCTAAAAAGCAGACGACACTGAGAGCGGATACTACGCAGGCTCGCCTAGGAAAAGTTATGGACGCTCCTCCGGCTCGCGCCGCGCCAACTCATGCAGCTACGCCACAGCCGCAGCAAACATCTCGACGAGCTCGCGAATCTTTTTTGTGCCGAGGCCGGGGCGCATACGGAGCTGTTCCCATGTGAGCAGGGCGTAAGAGAGCACCGAATCACGGCGATACTTTTTCGACCAATTTTTACCTGTGTAGGCTTCGAGCGCCTCCATGGTGCGATCATCATTGATGAACTCTTTCCTCAGCTTTTCCCACTCAGCGGCGAGTAGTTCGCTGTTGGAACTCGGCGCGACGAACGCACTCTCCGCGAGTTCCCTTTCCCACGTCTCATTGAGTCGGATACTTCTATCACGAAAGCCCTCCCAGCACTCCGCCTTCTTCGCGAACTCGCTCGGGTTGCCCGGCTGGCGCGTGAGGAATCCGTGCGCCTCCTTCAGCACGTCAGGAATCGCACCACACAATCCCGGCGGACATTTTTGATCCGCCCAGATGCGGGCGAGATCAATCTTGCGACCCGACCTATGCGCGAGCCAGCCCAGCGCAAACGCGACCGACTGCGCCCGGTATTGCGGGAGTTCGAGTGTTGAAAAAAGCTTCTCCGCCGTGCGCCATAGCACCGCCTTGGCGATGAGTTGCTGGAGATACGACGCACTCACCATCGGCGCACCCTCCTCCTCCTGACGCTGCGCAAACTCGATGAAATTCTTCTCCGCACCCTTACACACGAGGTGCGGCAGCCCGAGCCAAGTGTGTTCATACTTTGCCAAATCCGTCTTCGTGAACTTCTGCTCAGGTGGACGCTCCGCTGCCCATTGCCTCATCCGTGCTGGCGTGCCCTGCCGTGCCTTATCATCCATGTAAGAGCCACGCGCCCGCTCATAATACCACTGCGTCCCGCGCTCCAGCCCACTGCGCGGCGGTGCCCACATGCTGCGCGAAAGCTGTTCGAGCTGATTGTGATACGGCCCATTCGCCGAAAAATCCGCCGCGTTCACCTTGTTCTGGCTGTTCGCAAACTTCGAGATGAGCGGCACGAGTTCCCCGATGCGCGAAGCATCACTCAGCACCGTCAGCTTCACCTGCACGACGACGCCCGACACGTCCACTTTCTCCTTTTTCAGCGCGTGATAGATGCTCGCCGTCGTCTGCCCGCCGTTCACGATTTGGAAATCACGCACCCGTTTCAGCCGGACGTGCCCGTCCTTTCCCGGCTCCACATCCACCTCAGCAGCGGTGCAGCAAAGGCCGTTATTGTAGGCGAGGAAACGATGCGGCTCCTCTCGCAGCGTTTGTTGCAGCCCCTTATTCACCTTCCCTTTTGCTTGCAAAAAAGCGCGCACATTGCGCTCCAGCAGCCGTTGCCCATGCTCGCCATAGATGCGCGCAAGAGTAGGAGCGGGTAGATATGTAAGGAATGTGCGGTATTCGTCCGTCTTCGTCTCCAGCGCAGGAACGGCACCACCGTAAGTCTTCACGAAATTCAGCTCGATTGCCTCACGCTCGCCCACCCGCAGACGGCTCAGTTTTTTGATGTCCCAGAAAACATAACGCAGGTCGTAACCCGCGATTTGCTCCTGCTCGACGGCGGCGGATTTCACCACCCCGTCCGTGAGGAAAAATAGCCGCACCGTCGTCATATTCTCCCGCGCCTCGTGGACGCGGCGCATCCCCTCAAAGACCACGTTGGCCTCTTCGACTTGCTGGTGGAAACCATCCAGCGCACGGCGCAGAAAGCCGCGCGCCAGCTTGTAGTGCGCTTCCGCCTCCGCCTTGGACACAGACTGCGGTCGCCCATCGCCCTGATACAGCGCGACGAACAAATCCAGCGTCGCCCCATCGCCCGACAGCCCCCACGCATTGATCTTCGCAGCGGGTGTGCGCCCGTGGCTTTTAGCGTTCCAGTAGCAGACTTCCGCGCTGTCCGCTTCGTTGTGCTCGGAGAGCAATTCGAGCACGACCTCCGTAAAGGCATCCTCTCGAAGTTCTGGGTCAGAGTCATCGGCGCACTTCACCAGCACCTCTTGGTGGAGGTCGTAGGCAAATTGTTGCAGTGGCGTTTGCGGGTCTTTTTCCTCGTCAGTTTTTTTGCTCATGGGTGTTGTGGTTTGTGTTTTGTGGAAAGTAGCGGCTTGGCCAGCGTGGCGATGGCCTTTGCGGGTTCGATGGCGAAGGGCTCGCACGCCGCGAGACTCAGCGCGTAGTGGACATCGCCCACCCCAGCGCACAACCCGGCCTCGACGATGCGGGGGAATTTTCCCCGCACACGAAACCAGTGCGCCGCCCGCACCGCGTAACCTCGCCCAGCATAGCGCGGCGCGTGCGCATCGAAATACTCGGAAGCCATCAGCGCATCCTCGAACAGCTCTCGTGCGCCCGCATCCGTCACCAATGCCACACGAAGACTCTCCACCATCGCAGGCAACGTCGCCGGGCCACCTTCGCGCACTTCCAGCACGAGGACGTGGAGGAAAAGCGCGGGCCACGGCGCATCGTCAAGCTGCCGTTCGCTCGTGATGCGGACGGCCTGCGGCTGCTTTGCCGTCGTCGTCTTCACCTCCAGTGCGCCGCTCGCAAATTGGAAATCCTGCTGCGCCCGCTCGCCGCCTTTCCAGCCCGCCACCGACGCCGCGCCGAGCACCGGCAGCAGCCGTTCGCGCAGGCAATGCAGCTCGCCCCACAGCCCGCGCTGCGCCTCATCGCTCAGCCCTTCCACGGATGCCGCGAGGAATTTCTGCCAGCGTGCAAGCTGTCCCAACAAAGTCGCCACAGCCTCCGCCGCCGTGCCCGCCGCCGCCACCCGTCGTGCGAGGTCTTCCGCCAGTGCTGCAAAGACATCCGCAAACCGCGCCTCCTTTAGCGCCACGCCGCAGTGCGCCAGACCGTTGATCGTCTCGATGAAAAGCAGCAGCCCACGGTAAGCTGGCCATTTCTTCCGAGGTGGGATGACTTCCGTCGGGACGCGTAAAAGCAACGCCCGCCGTCGAGTCGTCCCATCCAGCGCAACGTGCAAAGGAAAGCCCTTGCGCGGACGCGCCAGCCGCAGCCGCCAGCCCGCAGACGGTGCCTCCGCCTCCAGATCCCGCCATTGTGCGTCAATCGTCGTCTCCATAAGCGTCGTCGTCTTCAATCATCGCATCCCACACGCGGTTCACCCGGTATTCCACCCGCACCGCCGTCTCGCTCGTGGGGGAAACTGAGAGTCAATTCCGACTGAGCGCATCACGGATTTCTTGCCAACTCTCGCCAGTCACGGCGAACTCTCGGCATGGAAGAAACCGACAAAACTCTGTGCGCGTTTGGCACTGCGCTGCGACAGGAACGTGAAGAACGCAAACTCACCATCGTCGCCGTATCCGCAAAGACAAATATTCCCGCAGCAACGCTCGCCGCATACGAAGCCGGGACGCAGGAAGTGTCCTTACTGGAAATTTTCAGGCTTGCCGAAGCATTGGGCGTCACAGCGCAATCGCTTTTCGTCAAAGCCGGGATGTGAGCTTTGGACGCAAAGAGCCATCACTGATAAAAGCCGTGAATGAGGGCCAAAGGCCCGCCCCTATACCAGCCTAGGCCAAAGCGAGGAACGAGCGTCGGCCTAGGTCCGAGTTGAAAGAGATTACGAGGGCTGAAAGCCCGATCCATGCGCGGGCGGCGTGAGAGGCGGAGAGTTGCGATAGTCTGTCTTCGCGATTCATTACGCTGGGCAACGAAAGGGGCTTGCAGGAAATGCCGATGCCTGGTCGCCTGGCGAAAGATGAATGTGACGTTCTCAAGCATTGCAGTCGGCTCAAAGTGGACACGCCAAGAACTCGCCGCCCGCTGGGATTGCGAGGCTTATCAGGCCATCGCACGCGGTGTCGTCACACCGCGCGACAGCCGTTTCATCATCCTTTTTGTGCAGGAAGATAAGCCCGAAGGCTTCACTCCATACGAAAACCGGCTGGATGGAAGGAGGCTGCATTGGGAGGGCGAACGAAAGCACGGTAACGACATACGCATCGCCAATGCCGAGAAAACCGGAGATGAAATCCATATCTTTCATCGAGAGCAGCACCGAGATCCTTTCACCTATTTGGGTCGAGCCCGACTCATCCGGTTTGAACATCGGACGAACGCGCCAAGCCAAGCCGAATTTGAAGTAGCCGACTAAAGTAATCATGCCGACATCGTCCGCCCCATTCATCGCTATTGGAAAGAAGGGAACTTCACTCGCGCTCGAATTGAGCAATCTTGAGTTGCCTCTACAAATCGGACCCAACGGAATTGGTATTAATGGTGTGAACTGGTCACGGGGAAAGTTTGCTGACCTTGGAAAGCGGGCGCAGGGCTGGGTTTCGGAGGCGAAATCGAACGATCAATTTGAGCTGTATCCTCTGTCACGCGCCATTGCCGAGGCTCGGGTGGTGCATGTTCCTTTCATAAGTTGGGAATCGAACGGGCGTCACTTTTCGGGGGAGGCGTTCTTTCCGTCTGGGTGGACGAATGGCGACCCACAGCCCACTTATGTGGCAGTCCGTGCGATTGGATGGCTTCACGGGTGTCTGGAGCGAGAGAGTAATCCGAATAATTCGCGCGATACCGTCGGACGCTTCGAGTTTGGTAAGAGTGTGCCCCAATTATCATCAGCTTCCGATTTGACGAGCCGACCAACACCGAGAGCGTGGACACGCGAGGAATTAGAAGTCGCGATGGGCATTTACTGCACAGTGCCTTTCGGCCTCTTTCACGCAAAAAATCCCCTGATTATTGAAGTCTCGGAACGAATGGGGCGTTCCCCGGCAAGCCTTGCGATGAAGCTTTGCAACTTCGCTTCGCTTGACCCGGTTCATCAAGCGCGTGGGGTCAAAGGTTTGTCCGGTGCCAGTCGAGCGGACCGCGAGATATGGACTGAGTTCCATGAAGACTGGGAAAATGAAGCCTTTGAGAGCCAGCAACAGCTTGCGACTCTTTTTGACAGACCCATCGAGCAACAAGCAGGTATCTCTTTGAACGAACTGCCGACAGAAGGACTGGAGCGTGAGCGTGTGGTTCGGCAGCGCGTGAATCAGCAATTCTTCCGTTCGGCAGTTCTGTCCGCATACGACGGTCGCTGTTGCATTACAGACCTCTCCTTGCCCGAGTTGCTTATCGCCAGTCACATCATCCCGTGGGCTGAAAACACCAAGACACGCATGAACCCAGCGAACGGACTGTGTCTTAATGCGCTCCACGACAAGGCGTTCGACAGTGGGCTTATTTCAATCAGCGACGATTTGCGGGTGATGGTTTCGCCTACCGTCCATCGCTATGCTCGCTCTGCGGAAGTGCGTTCGCGTCTGTTGGATTTCGAGGGAGCGCAACTCAGACGACCAGATCGTTTCGCACCCGATGCGGAGTTCCTCGCTTGGCATCGGAAGCATCGGTTTCAATGTGCGGCATGATCGTTCACGATGAGTCTCATACGAGTTTGGACGATTGGGAGCGGATAGATCGGGCTTTCATCCCTCATGTTTTTCTTGGTCACGGGACCTAAGTCGACGCGCGTTCCTCGCTTTGGCCTAGGCTGATATAGGGGCGGGCCTTTGGTCATCATTTGTGATGGCGCGGTGCGAGAGATTTCATTCCGTGAACCGCGCTTGGCGCTGCTGGTAATTTCCGCCTACCGTCCACCCATGCCGCAATCTCTCAGCCTCGTCGTCATCCACGTCATTTTCAGCACAAAAGACCGCGCTCCTTTTCTCGACGCTCCTACCCGCCCGGCGCTGCGCGCATACCTCTCGACGGTCGCACGCAATGCGGGCTGCGATGCGTATCGCGTCGGGGGCGTAGAGGATCATGTGCATCTGGCGATTCGTCTTTCGCGCACGATCACTATCGCGAATTTAGTGGAGATGCTAAAAACGTCGTCGTCGAAATGGATCAAGACGCAATCAGCGGAACTCGGAGACTTCGCTTGGCAGCGGGGGTATGCGTGCTTTTCCGTCGGGCCGTTGGATTTGGGCGCGTTGTGCGGATATATTGATGGGCAGGAGGAGCATCATCGGAAGCGAACGTTTCAGGAAGAGTTCAGAAATTTCCTCGAAAAGTATGGCGTGGAATACAACGAGGCTTACGTGTGGGATTGAGTGCAAAATGTGCCGGTGCTCGCTGGATGGATCGGGCTTTCAGCCCTCGGAATCTCTTTCAACCCGGACCTAGGCCGTCGCTCGTTCCTCGCTTTGGCCTAGGCTGGAATGGGGGCGGGCCTTTGGCCCTCAGCCGCAACATCGCCTTCAATTGCGGCAAAGCCCTCAACCGCAACAGCGCCTTCATCGCGGGCTTGTCTGTCGTGGCGGCGAGGGTGCGTTTGAGTAGCGGGTGGTCGGCGTTGAGGCGGTAGTAGGTTTTGTCGTGCTTTGCACGCGGCTCCCAGAGGAAGGTGCGCTCGATGTGGGGCTGTGGGGTGAGTTTTGCCCTGCGATGGGTGTAGATGCGACGGGCCTCGGTGCGGGTGCGTTCGCCGATGCGGCGGAGTTCTGCGCGGATGGCGGGCGGTGGGACGGCGCGGGATTTGGTGACATCAATCTGCCATTGGTCGTCAATGGAGTTTGGCAAATCCACGCGGATGCGGGCGAGGCGGTGGATGTCTTGCCGGGGCCAAAAGCCGAGCCAGTCGCCTGCGACGAGCAGGCGTGCGTTGCGGTAGATGTAGAAGCCTTGGTGGGCGTTCCAGCCACGCGGCCCGGCGGCAGATTCGTGGCGGGTCTTGGGAAGTTTAGAAAGATGAGGGAGGATGAAGGGCTCAACGCGGATGCGGGCGCGGCCAAACGAAATCGTGGTGGGCGCGAGCGCGTAAGTGGCGGCGGCGTCCTCAAGGTAAGGGTCCCACGGGACGACGGGGTGGCCGTTCACGATGATGGCAATGCCGCTGCGAGGCCCGCCTTTACCGATGAGCCTATGGAAGACGAGGGAAAAGTGCGTGCGGACTTCCTTAATGCGCCGGAGGAAATGCTGCTGGTCATTATCGTCGTCGGTGCGCGTGTCAGCGGTGAGGCGGTCGAGCTTTTGCCAGACGACGGCGGTGCCTCGCGGGAGCTTTGCTAATCGGCGAAGGCATGGTTCGGCGGCGGCGTCGCCAGCCCGCAAGAGCCGCCAGTCTTGCGCCGCCTGAATCACGTCCAAGTCCCAGCAGCGGGTGACGGCAACCTTGCTCGTGCTTCGTGCGCGGACGGTGAAGCGGCGGCACTGCGAGAGGGACGCGGTTTTTAGGCCCAGCCCAAAGCGGCCAAGGTCATGCGCGGGGCGTTCGTCGCGTGGATTGCGCGAGCTGAGGCGCATGGCGGCGATGAGTTCTTTTTCGCTCATGCCGTCGCCGTCATCGGTGATGGTGATGGTGGAGGCGGGGCCGTCCCACTCGAACTCAATCCAGACGTGGCGAGCCTTTGCGGTGATGGCGTTATCCACGATGTCCGCGAGTGCGGTGGAGAGGTCGTAGCCAAATGCGCGGTGGCCCTCGAAGGTTGATTCTGCCTCGGGCGGGAGGTGGTCGAACGGTTCATTGAGTAAATCTGAGGTGGCCATTTTGGGGGCTAAGTGGTGGCTGGTGTTTGAAGGCCGAGCCTTTGTGCGTCGGCGCAGTAAAACTCTTCTTCGGTGAGCTGTCCGGCGTCGTAGCGGCGGCTTGCTTCGTGGCCGAGTAGCTCAAGCGCCACGGGCCACCCGCTGCGGGAAAAGCGGTCGGTGGAGAGGTCTTCTAATCCGGGTAGCGCGGGGGCATCGGGTGCCCATTGTTTCTCACGGTCGCCGTGGTCGAGGGCGTTATCGGGGTGGAGGCCGGGGAAGAGGTAGAAGAGCGCGAACCAGCCGCTGAGGAATATCGGCCTTTCACACGCGCGGAGCTGGCGGCGGTCGAGGCGGGCGATGTCTTGCAGGCGGGCGGCGGCTTGGGTTTGTGATTGAGGGAGCAGCAAATCGCTCTTCACTCGATCTTTCACTGTGCCGAGAAACTCGCGGACTTCCAGACCGACGGCTTCCGCGACGAGCGGCGGGACGGCGTTGCCGATGATTCGGAATTGATGGGTGCGGGCGACGGGAAACTGAAACCAGTCCGGGAAGCTCTGGATGCGGGCGGCTTCGCGGGGGGTGAGGGAGCGGTTTTGCGTGGGGTGGACGAACATGAGGCCGTCTTTGCTGAGGTGCGCGACGATGGTGCTGCACAGCTCTGCACGGCTCTGGCGGGTGTAGCGGTCTTTGAAGCTGGTCTTGTCGTAGGGGAACTCGAACGCGATGCCACGTCGCATGGCTTCGGCGGAGTTTTCGCCCTCGCGGAGTCGGGCAAAATCGCGCAGGTCGCGTTCGCTGTGTGGGCGGGCGCGGTGGGCGGTGAGGCTGGTGGCGCGGTCGATTTCCAAAACGTCGCGCAGGTAGCGGCGTCCGGCGTCGCCGCAGTTTGCGAAGTGGCGTTCGCGGCGGGCGAGGTCGTAGGCGCAGGATTCTTCGCCAGCCCCAGCAGCGAGGCGCGGGAGGTCGCCGATGGCGGGACCAAGCATCGTGCCGGGTGTGGCTCGTGGCGCGGGGGTAATCGTGGCTGGGAAAAATCCGGGGATGGTGTCGCGCATCCCGATGATGAGCTGGCGGCGGCGCTTTTGCGGGACGCCGAGTTTGCAGGCTTCGGCGACTTGCGGGACGACGCGGTAGCCGAGTTGTCGGGCTTCGTGTTGGACGTTGGTGAAATAGATGCCGCCCGCCGCTGATTGGAGGCCGAGCACGTTTTCCATGACGAAGACGCGGGGCTGGAAAAACTCCACGTAGCGGAGGAACTCTTTGTAGAGCTGGCGGCGTGGGTCTTCGATGAACCGTTCGGCCCCGTGGTTCGCGCCGTCGCGTTGCCGAGCGGTGCTGAAGCCTTGGCAGGGTGGGCCACCGACGATGACCTCAGGTCGCTCGGAACCGATGATTTTCACGAGGTCTTGGGGGCGAAATTGGGTGAGGTCTTCTTGCCGGACTCGTGCTTCACCGAGAGTTGGGAAGTTTGCGCGGAAGGTGGCGATGGCCTCGGGGTTAAAATCAATCGCCGCGAGGCAGCGAAAGCCTGCGCGATCCATGCCAAGCGAAAAACCACCGCATCCGCAGAAGAGATCGAGATATGTGGGGGCGTTGCTCATGCGTCCACCCCTTCGCAAAGCTCTGCTGTGGTGATGCCGAGCGCCTTTGCCAATCGAGCGACGTTCTTGATGCCAGGGTTTCGATTGCCGCGCTCTATGTCGCTGATGTAGGTGCGATCAAGGTCGGCGAGTTCTGATAATTTCTCTTGGGAAATCCCCTTGGTCTCACGGTGCTTGCGGACACTGCGGCCCAAGGCAACGAGGATAGGAATGCGCTTTGGCATGACCAGTAGCGAACCGTTTTGTCGGCCATTCGGCTACGGACGATGAGTGACAATGTTCTGGCCCAGAACATATCAATTGCGGTGCCGAGGTTGGCACTTTTCTCCGCCGCTTACAGCACCTTGTCCGCGTCGGTTCCGAGGAAGACTCGGAAGCGGTTTTTATCAATGGCTTTCATGTAGGCTTCGAGGGGGGTGATGAGGCCTTGTTGCATGATGCTCCAGATGGCGTCGTCCATGAATTGCATGCCGATGCCTTTGCCGCCGACGATGACGTCTTGGAGTTTTTGCGTGGCTCCTTCGCGGATGATGGCGCTGGCGGCGCTGTTGACGATAAGGATTTCGTTCACGGCCATACGCCCGCCGCCGGCTTCGGGCGACTTTTTGAGGAGGAGCTGGGCGACGACTCCGCGTAGGGAGTTGGCGAGCATGGTGCGGACTTGGGCCTGCTGGTCGCTGGGGAAGACGTCCACCATACGATCTACGGTTTTGCGGGCGTTATTGGTGTGCAGGGTGCCAAAGACGAGGAGGCCGGTTTCGGCGGCGGTGAGGGCGAGCTGGATGGTCTCCAAGTCGCGCATTTCTCCGACGAGGACGATGTCGCTATCCTCACGCAGTGAGGCTTTGAGGCCTTGGGCAAAGGTCTCGCAGTGCTCGGGGACTTCGCGCTGGGTGATGATGCTTTGTTTGTTGCCGTGGACGAATTCGATGGGTTCTTCGACGGTGATGATGTGCCGTTTGAAGTTCGTATTAATGTAGTCAATGAGGGCGGCAAGCGTGGTGGATTTGCCGGAGCCGGTGGGGCCGGTGATGAGGACGAGGCCGCCGCGCATGTGGCCGAAATCTTTCACGACTTCGGGGATGCCGAGCTGCTCTAGGGACATGATTTTCGTGGGGATGAGGCGGAAGACGCTGCCGAGGCCGTTGGTCTGCTTCAGGTAGTTGCAGCGGAAGCGGCTGTGCTCATCCATCTCCTAGGCGAAGTCGAGGTCGCCGCTTTCCATGAATTTCTCCCAGCGCGAGGGGCCGCAGATTTCGCTCATCATGCCGACGATCTCATCGTGGGAAAGTGGAGTCTCGCGGATGGGGATGACGGTGCCGTGAAGGCGCATTTTCGGCGGCTCGTTTTCGCCGATGTGAAGATCGGAAGCGCCTTGTTCGACTAGAAAGTGGAAGAATTGGTCAATGTAAGCCATGGCGGGATGTGGTAAAATTAGTGTGCCATCAAAAGTTCGCGCATGGTGCTCTTTTGCTCGGAGCGCATGTAGGCTTCTTCGGAGGTGATGAGGCCGTCGTTGTAGAGGGCGATGAGGGAGTCGTCCATGAGGCGCATTCCCATTTTGCCACCGGTCTGCATGACGCCGGGGAGCATGAAGGTTTTCCCATCGCGGATGCAGGCGGCGACGGCCTCGGTGCGGAGGAGAATCTCCAGCGCGAGGCAGCGGCCATTGCCGTCCATACGGGGGACGAGCTGTTGGGAGATGATGCCGCGAAGGGATTCGGAGACCATGACGCGGATTTGTTCGCGCTGGTCGGTGGGGAAGACGTCGAGCACGCGATCCAGCGTGCGGGCGGCGCTGCCGGTGTGGAGGGTGGCGAGCACTAGGTGACCTGTCTCGGAGGCGGTGATGGCGAGCTGGATGGTCTCTAGGTCGCGCATTTCTCCGACCATGATGATGTCGGGATCCTCACGGAGTGCGCCACGGAGGGCGGCGGAAAAGCTCTTGGTGTGCGTATGCACTTCGCGCTGGGTGACGTGGCAGCCTTTGGAGTGGACGATGTATTCGATGGGGTCTTCGAGGGTGATGATGTGGTCCTGCCGGGTCTGGTTGATGTAGTCCACCATGGCGGCGAGGGTGGTGGATTTACCAGAGCCCACGGAGCCGGTCACGAGGATGAGGCCGTTGTGGTATTGGCAGAGCATTTTCAACGTGTCGGGGAGGCCGAGATCGTCCAAGGAGCGCAGGTTCGTGCTGATGATGCGGAAGACAATATCTATCCCCAGCCGATGCCGGACGACGGATGCGCGGAAGCGTCCGATGGTGGATTCGTAGGCGAAGTCCACGTCTCCATATTCGTGGAAGTGCTTCTTTTGCTTCTCCGTCAAAAAACCCATCGCGAGCTGCTCGGTGTCGGCAGCGCTGAGGATGTCGGCCTGCAACCAGATGGGCTCCAGATTGCCAAAGCGCCGCCACGTGGGCTGGACGTTCACTGGTAGATGGATGTCCGACGCGCCTGATTCCTGTCCGACGCGTAGGTAGCGATCTACGTGGTCGAGCGTGTGGACGGGTTGTTCATTCACGACTTCGATCTGCCCGTGTTCGGCAGTGGCGATTTCGTGAGTTTCTGTGTCTTGCTGGGGTTGTAGTTCTTCCATGTTGAAAAAGTGGGGTGACTGCTAAAGGACGGGGCGAGGAAAGCAAAGGAAACTTTGTGTTAAATCCAAACGCTGTGAGTGGCACCGCCGCAGAGCTTGCTAAAACAGTGGCGTTCGCGTGGCTTTCGCGCGCTCAATCATGTCAGCACTTTATATCTACCACGGGATGGTCCTCGCCGTTTTGCTACTCGCCCTTGCGAATGTGCTTTTGAATTTAGCGGTCTTCGATGGGCTCACGCCGGCGGAGCCTCCAGCGGATGCGCCGCTCGTCTCCGTGCTCATTCCGGCGCGCAATGAGGCGCTGAATATCGAGGCGTGTGTGGGTTCGTTGCTGCGCCAGGATTACCCGCGCTACGAGTTGCTCGTGCTGGATGACCACTCGGAGGATGGCACGGGCGAGATCGTAGATCGGCTGCTCGCGGCCTGCGATAATCCGCGTGTGACGGCGCGTAAGCTGGGCGGCGAGCCTTTGCCCGAGGGGTGGACTGGGAAAAATTGGGCCTGTCACCAACTCTCACTTGCAGCGCGCGGGGAGTTTCTCTTTTTCACCGATGCGGATACTGCGCACGCGCAGGGCACGATCAGCGCGACGGTGGACTACGCGCGGCGGAATCGCGCCAGCCTCGTCTCCGCGTGGCCGCGACAGCTCACGGAGACGCTCGGCGAAAAGCTGATCGTGCCGGTGATTTTCGTTTTCGTCCTGTGCTTTTGCCCGCTCTGGCTCCAGCGGCGGATGCAGGAAAAGCAGCGCCGCATTTCGCCGAAAGTCGCGCGCAGTCTCGGCGGGGCGAATGGGCAGTTTATGTTTTTCACACGCGCCGCTTACACTCAGATCGGCGGGCACGAAGCGGTGCGCTCGCATGTGGTGGAGGATATGACGCTCGGGCGCGAAGTCGTCGCGCGCATGGGGGAGGGGATGCGGCTTTTCAACTGCGAGGCGCTGCAATTTAGCACCGTGCGGATGTATCGATCCTTCGGCGAGACGTGGGCGGGTTTCACGAAAAATCTGTGCGCGGTCTTTGATGAAAATCGTGCGGAGTTTTGGATGTTCGGCTTCATCCAGTGGTCGTGTCTGCTTTCGCCGTGCCTCATGGTGCTGTGGCAGCGCGGCCCGCACTGGCCCTTGCTTGCAGCGGAGGTGGCGATTCTTTACCTCGTGCGTGCGCTGCTCGCCCGGCGCTTCCGCACAAGCTGGCTCGGGGCGCTGCTGCACCCTGTCGGCATCGCCCTGCTCATGGGCATCGCGCTGAATAGCTGGAGGCTCTCACATGGCTCCGGTGTCGTGTGGAAAGGGCGCACGATTAAGCCAAAAGTGTGACGCCATTTTACCGCTGAGTGGCGCTGGCGATGAGCGCAATGAGGATGAGGATGGCGAGGACGACGAGCGCGATTTTGATCCAGCTCTTTGGGTAGCGTCCGGCGATGGTGCCGGTGTAGCCGTTCACGACGACTTGGTAGGTCTCGCTGCCGTAGGTGTAGGAGAGGAGCCAGACGGGGACGAGGATGTGCTTGAAGGTCTGGCCGCTGTAGTCGGCCTGCACGCGGAGATCCGTGTGGGTGTCGCCGGGGACTTGCGCCGCGCAGAGCTGCTGGAGCGAGGCGTCCATGGCTTCGCGGGCGTGTTTGGCGGCGGCGACGAGGTCTATCTGGTATTGCTCCACGGTCCATCCGCTGAGGAAGCCGGTGTCGTAGGGCTTGAGGTCGCTGGTGGTGGGGAAGGGCTCGACTTTACGCAGTAGCTCGGAGTTCACGCCGCGCGTGGCGGGGACGAGGGTGTCGTCGAAGAAATGATCGAGGTGGCCGCTGCTGGGATACCAGCGGACTTTGCGCTCTTGGCGGGTCTGGCGATTGCCGTTCGAGTCGGTGTAGCTCTCGTTTTCGTAGTAGTAATCGCCGGAGGTGGCGTCCCAATCGGCGGCGACTTGGGCGTCGAAAGACCAGTAGGGGATGTAGATGCCGTGGAGCGTGTCGGTGAGCGCGCGGGTGCCGAGGGCATTGGGGGCGAACCAATGGCTGGCATACCAGACGCGGATGGTCTCGCGGACTTTGGTCTCGGCGACTTTGAACTCCAGCATGGCCTCGGGACGGATGGGACGGGACTGCTCATCCACGGGGATGATGGAGGCGGAGCCGCAGAAATCGCAGCGCTGCGCCGCGCGGCTGGCATCGAAGACGGTGATCGCCTGACAGGATTGGCACTTCACGGAGCGCTTCTCCTTTTCCCAGCCGCGCTGGTCGCCGCCGACGCGCTGGAGCGCTTCGAGGAGGTCGTTCTCCGCAGGGTCGCCGCCAGTTTCCCCCGGCTGCGCGGCGGCGATGGTGCCGCAGAAATCGCACACGAGGGCTTGCTTGGCCGCGCTCCAGTGCGCCTCGGCACCGCAGCTCGGGCAGTTGTATTTCTTTTGGGCGGCGATTTCTTCGCTCATGCGCTGGCGGTGGGCGGGCGGTTACTTGAGGTATTCCGTGAGCGCGTCTTGCGTGATGCGCCACTGGGTGCCGATCTTTTTGCCCTTTAGCTCGCCGCTATCGAGCGTGGCGAGCACGTCGCTCTCCGCGACGCCGAGCTGCTGCGCGACTTGCGCGGGCGTGAGTAAAGTGGGCGCTGTCGCTGCTGCCGGAGCGGCAGCGGCTGGTGCTGCGGCGGGTGTGCTCTGGGCAAAGATACCGCCGCCGGGTTGATTCATCATCTGCTGCGCCATGCCAAAGCCCATCGCCATCTCGGCTGCTGCACCACCCGGGCCACCGCCACCATTGGCCATGCCCTCGGCCATTTGGAATTTCACGTAATCGTTCAGATTGCCAACGGCGGCCATGGAGCTGCGTTTATCAATCGCTTGCTCGACTTCCGGCGGCACGCTCACATTTTCCAAAATGAAGCTGGCGAACTCAATGCCATACTTCGGCACGGTCGCCGCGTTCAGCAAGGGTAGGAGCGCCTCGCCGACTTCGCTGTAGCGCGAGGCGAGATCGAGCACGGGCACCTTGGCCTTGGCGATGGCTTCGCTGAAAAGGCTCACGATGCGCGAGCGCATGGTGTCGGCGAATTCATCGAGGCGGAAATGCTGGTCGCTGCCAGCGACTTCTTTCAAAAAAACTTTCGGGTCCACGATGCGGAAATCAAACGTGCCGAATGCGCGAATCCGCACGATGCCGAAATCCGCATCGCGCATCATCACCGGGTTGCTTGTGCCCCATTTGTTGCCGGTGAAGAGGCGCGTATTGAGGTAATACACGTCGCACTTGAAGGGTGAATTAAAGCCGTATTTCCAGCCCTTGATCTGCGAGAGAACGGGGATGTTCTCCGTGGTCAACGTGTGTTTGCCGGGGCCGAAGGTGTCGCCAAATTCTCCGACGTAAATGAACTGCGCCGCCTGTGATTCCCGCACGATGAGTTGCGCACCGCTTTTGATCTCCTTGTCCTCATCCGGCCAACGGTAGGACAGCGTGTCCCGCGAATCATCCGTCCATTCGATGATCTCGATGAGTTGGCTTTTGATGTAATCCATGAGTCCCATAATCGTGTATTTCTAGTGGTTGAGTTTTTGGTGAGAGGAGGCGAGCGCGACGCTAGAGACGCGGATGCGGTTGGCAACGAAGATTTGCGGGCTGCGACGAGGAAGGGAGGGGGCTTGCATTTTAGCCAAAGCGGGGCACCGTCCGCAGCCTCGGGAAAAATTTCCGAAAAAAGTCTCTCATTAAAAACAACCACACCGATTAACCCAAAACACAAAACGATATGTTTCTTTCCAAAGCCAAAAAGAAAGCCGAGTGGGTCCAGACAGCATTAGAGCGCTTCGAGCGGCCTTTGCTTCAGTATTCACTCAGCATCGTGCAAGATCTCGACCGCGCGAAGGACATCGTGCAGGAGACCTTCATGCGGATGCACACGCAGGAGCAGGCCAACATCGAGGGGCATCTCTCGCAGTGGCTTTTCACCGTGTGTCGCAACTGCTCGCTGAAATCGCTCAAGAAAGAGGATCGCTACATTTACGTGGAGCACTCGGAGTTTGAGCATCGCGTGGTGGAAAACGTGACGCCGCTTCAGGAAATGGCGCGTCGCGAGACGGTCGAGCGGCTCATGGAGCACGTGAAGACGCTGCCTCGCAACCAGCAGGAAGTCGTGAGGCTGCGCTTCCACGGCAATCATTCTTATCAGGAAATCAGCGAGATTACTCGCCTGAGCGTCGGGAACGTCGGGTTCATCCTCAATGCCGCGATGCGCAATCTGCGCGGCAAGATGGAACGCGACGAGAAAGACGAGAAAATCATTTATTTAGCCAAACGAGCCGCCTCCTAGAGCGATACCAATGAGAGGAAAAGTTACAGATCAGGATTTAACCAATTACGCGCTGAACGAGCTGCCAGCGAGCGAACGTCTCTACGTGGAGAGTATGCTTGGCATCTCGGAAGAGTGCCGCCACGACGTGTATCAAATGCTCGATCTCAGCGAGATGCTGCGCGAGGGCTGCGAAGCGGAGGGCGAGGCTGCTACTGAGTTTGTGCTCGACGACGAGCGCCGCGCAAAAGTGCTTGCGGTGCCGCATTGGGATTTCCGCGCGCTGCTCCAACGAGCGGCGGCGGTTCTGTTACTAGCCTCTGGTGCAGCCTACGCGATGACTCGCCCGGCACTCTGGCGCGAAGGCGGCGCGGCAGACACACTAGCCTCGGCCACGCAAGCCGTGCAGACGCTGGCCGACGACATCCAGACGAAGAGCTTTGCGCAGACAGCGGCGGAATTTACCGCGCGCATCCAGCAAACAGCGACCGTCACGACGGAGCGTTCGGATTGGCAATTTGTCGCCACACCTGCCGTCTGCACACCGACGCCCGTGTGGGCGGACATGCCCGTGATGCCCGACATCGGGGAGATGTAAAAATTTGTTTGGTTTGGTTTGGAGCGCCGCTCGATGTTCTTTATCGGGCGGCGTTTTTTAAAAAAAAAAATGAAACGCCTTCTCACACTCGCAGTTCTCACTTTCACCCACCTCGCCCACGCCGCACCTCCCGAGTGGGTGTATGTGGAGAATGGCACGCTCAAGCTCGGCGTGCGCAAGGATGCAGGCGCGTGCGTCGGCTTCCTTGCAGGGGCAGACGGGCGGAATGTGCTCAATAGTTTCGATCACGGGCGCTTCGTGCAGCAGAGTTTTTATGGCGATAGCGACGGCTCGATGTGGGGCGACAAACCGTGGCGCTACAACCCCGTGCAGGGCGGCGACTATCACGGCCATGCCGCCACGGTGCTGGAGTTCAAAGCGGAGGGCTCGAAACTTTACGCCAAAACACAGCCGCGCCAATGGGCGAGCGGGGCGGACGTGCCGGAGATGGTCATGGAGGAATGGATCACGCTAGAGGCCGACGCCGCGCACATCCACTACAAGATGACCTACACCGGCCAGCAATCGCACAAAGAGCGCGACCACGAGATCCCGGCGATTTTTGTAGAGCCGGAGTTCGACACCATGGCGCTCTACGACGGCACTGCTCCGTGGACCGACGCCCCACTCACCCGCCGCCAGCCCGGCTTCCCTAATGAAAGCGCGAAGCTCACCGAGAATTGGGCCGCGTGGGTGGACGCAAAAAACTGGGGCCTCGGTGCCTATGTGCCCGCAACGACCCACGCCACTTGCTATCGCTATCGCGGCGGCGGGGGCTCGGACTGCTCCTACCACGCCCCCGTGATCCGCCTCGCCCTCACGCCGGGGAAAGTCTTCGAGTATGACGTATGGCTAGTCCTCGGCCCGCTAGAGAAAATACGCGCCCGCATCACGGAAATCCATCAGCAGCAACAGCCAGTAGTGCGCTGACAAAAAAGCCTGCGGCACTTTAGTTGGACTCAAAACAGACGGTCGTAGCTAATCATAATAACATTAGGGAGCCGCTGATTAAATCGGATGGTAGTCTGCGGAACGCGCAGAAGGACACGGAAAGTTCCCATCCTTCAGCGAAAGACTTCGAGCAATGGCCCTGTTTCCCGTGTCCTTCTGTGCCTGCCATGGTTATTCAGGAGACTCTCGAAAACTTACACATGCCATCTTCAAGCATTAAAGAGACACAACGAAGTTGGAAGATGGT
>JAYVQK010000133.1:0-7524 GCA_043757005.1 Verrucomicrobiaceae bacterium | reverse complement strand
GAAATGACTCGATCAAAATCGGCCCCCTGACTATCGAGATGGCATGGGAAAGTGCTAACGGATACAATAACGTAGATGACCATATTGATCCATTCACTAACAAAAAAGTGGGCAAACGTGTTTTTCCAGATAGCATCACACAAAGCGGAACAGAGAGAAGATTGATTAAGTTGAAAATTAAAATTCCCGCTCGCGCTAATAAGCCAGTTTACCTAGAAGCATTTGATGTAGATGATCCTATCCCCAAAAATTTTGACGAAAATGGAGCAAGAGATATTGATCCGAATGATATAAATAATACCTGTAAAGGTTACGATAATCTAGATTTTCCATCGGAAGGTTCGTTTGCTGCCGAATTAGGAGGTGGAACAAAAATTAGCCTGAATTTAGATTCCAATGGCGAGGCCGAAGTTGGATTCTATGTGGGTATGCAACCAGGAGACAACTACCGCATTGCCTTAGCTTGGCTAAACCCAAACGACCTAGATGCACTGCAAGTGTTGGATTCAACACAGCCCGGCTATATCCCACCTGACGATACTCAACCAACTGGCTTTGATAAGGGAATGGTTTCCCCTTTACTTACAGTATGCAGAAAACTACATATAGAATCGGATTCGATGGAAGCCGCGCCGAACCCTAAACCGAGCCCTGATACAACGCCAGCTACTGGCACTGCATGGCTCGCTGGCTCCGGTCTCAGAGTGCTCCAATTGAGCAGAAATCTGCCTGAAACAACTGTAAATTTTTATCAAGGTGGCTTTATTAAATCTGGAACAACTCAGTTTGATATTAATAGCAACACGGCCTCAACGATTACAATTTATTGTCCATTTGGGAGTGAGCATCTTCTCAACCAATTTATCGGTCCAATCACCGTTCATGATGACGACGATAGAATTTCAGCAACGGAACTTATGAGCCAGTTACCAAGAGGCACAGTTGTGAATCAAGCAGTAAAGGATCATTATAAACCTGCATATATTGATATAGTCGATGTGGGGCCTGGGTTAAATCTGCACCCGACGATTCCATTTAAGCTTTACTCATCTTTTGCATCTGCATTTACAAATCTTGACGATGGTAAAGATATATCAGACTCAGATACCAAGGCTTACTGGTCACACTACGTTGTTATAGCATATCAACCACAATCGTCTCTGGCTGGTGATCCAAATGGTGTTCAAGTGTCTTATAAGGGTGCAACTATTAAAAGTGCTATTAGTCAAACCTATACAGTAATTTTTGTGGAATGTGTTAGAGAGAAAGCAGCGGTGGCTGCTGGGAGGTCAGCTTTTTCTGATTTGTATCGGACTATATTTGATGAAACTGTGGCTCATGAGATTGGACACGCAGCTGGATATCATGGCGAGGACAATGATCACAATGAGTTGGACCTAATGGGTGAGATCCCAGACGGTGAATTTACAGCGAAATCACTATCGAGGTTTAGATCCACACCTTCATGGCAATATAATCTTCCTTTCTGAAATCATGAAATTAAATATATATATATATTTATCATTATTATTATTTAATATTAATGCTTTGTCAAGTTCTGTTACAACGCCAATTCAGGCAGTAATGGATGGCGTCTTGTTTGCTACAAGAAATTATGCTAGAGATAATAATGGAGTCGCTCCGATAAGCTGGAGCCAAATTAAGCAGTATTTGAACATGACAGTAATGGATAACTTTGCTGGAGGATCCGCTGAAAAAAGTATAGTGTTTATTAATTCAGTCTCATTTTTCGATAATAATCAAGATGCGATCTTTGTGGTGACATCAAGTCCTATTTCAGAAGACCGCCGAGATGGCATAGGTCGTTATACACTTTGGCGTAAAAATGGTGCATATCGACTTTTTTGGCAAAAGGAAGAAGATGTCAAAAAGCAATTAGCGATTCAAGGAGTTGCTATACCGCAGGGAGCGATCAATAAGCAGCCAGATGTAAAGCCAGAATCGACCATATTGGATTGGTATGGGCCGATTCAGCACAATAAAAATGCAGCCCCCCCAGCGAACCCTCCGCCAGATCAGATCAAGAAAATCACACCCTCAGCGCCTAATTCCTCACCATCGAGTATGGCACCAGCCAATGATCATTCTGTGCAGCGCGATGCAGATGGTGCGGCAACATCTGAATCGGGGCTGGTTATAAAAACCGCGCTCATCTTTGCCGGGTTGACTGGAATCCTGTTTTGGATCAGAAGTCGAAACGCCAAGTCCCAATAAACGCTATGCTTCAATGGCACTATGATAAGCCCAACAACAAATTAAAGCTGTTGAAGCAATGATTAGAAATCAGCGAATTATATGGCTTATAGTTGGATTAGGAGCTTTGCTGCTCTTGCTGCTAATAGCAAGTTGGTTCTTACAGCTTGTTGGTCGAGGTGGTTACTGATTAAACTCTGATAGATTGGGCTCTCTGCTGTTTCGAGTGGAACTCAGACGGGAGCCGTCGCCACAGGGAGCCTCCCAGCGTGGGTTTCCCTCTGAGTTCCACTCCAAAACAACAGAGAGCCCTATAATTCCATATCGCCGCTTTTTGAAATAAAATCATGGTCAACGCATTGATGAAAACAATCTATTATAGATGGTATATTTCCGTATTATTGTATTTCTCGCTAATGGCGACCATAATTGGACAATCAGCAAATCTTGATTCAGTATTGCCGCCTGGATTTAATCCTAATTATGGGAAGCAAGCCCCTTTGCGAAGAACGCCAGAACACAGCCTTGTGCGAAGATTATCTTCGCTGTTTAAGGAATACGTCGAGAAAACTAGCAGGACACCGACAAGCTGGGAGGAGTTGGAGCAAGTATTCGGTAAAAGCGTTTGGGAATCGCGAGATCAGTGGAGCAATATTAAGCGACGTTTCGCTTTCGTTGCGACAGAAGGCCAGATTGACGCGAAAGAGCAAGGTCTGGTCGTAGGGACTTTGCTCTTGGCGCCACTTTATTCCATTCGAGATGCTCGCTCGGAAGAGGAAGGCCGATTCGCCGTTTGGAGGATGAGTAACGGTTGGATATTCGAAATGTGGAGCACGGAGTCCGAGTTACAGACTTTTTCCAAATGGGGCGAAGTGACTGTGAAACTAGAAACTGCGAAAGCGGCGGCGGCACAAATGCCTCCGTTAGTTATTAAGTCCACGCCGATTCCACAACCGTCTCGCGGGACAGTCAAACCGGCACCGACAAGTTCGCCAGTGCCCGCACTAACTCCGGCTTCGCAGGAAGTGAGGCAACAGAATTCCGTCCAAACGCTCTCACTAATCAGCGGGATAGCTGTTGTCATTGCCATAGGCATCCTGCTTCAACGGCGGCGGAGCCCATGAGTCGGCGTTGCTTAAGTAGCGTGCTTGTCATCGCAACCCTCGCTGCGGGTGGCTGGCTATGGAATAGAGCCAGTGACTGTGTGCTTGCCGAGGCATACGCACTCTCAGGCGAACCGATCATCCGTGTGCGCGAAATCCAACTTCGCGCCGCTTCTTTGGGCGGTGTCCTCGTGCGCGTGTTTGCCGCTAAGAATGGGGCGGGGTATCGGTAACATTCATGCTTATGGAAATATTTGTGATCCACGAGGGCCAGCAGATGGGGCCTTTTAATGAAGAGAACATCCAAAAACTGCTCAAGAGCGGCGGATTGCGCGGCGATGATCTCGGCTGGAGCAAGGGGCTGCCGGGATGGCTACCGATCAATGAGGTGCTCGCGCCGGGCTCGGAGCGGCCTAGCGCGCCGCCACCTGCACCGGGGATGAGCGGCATCCGTGCGGTGAGTGGGGTGGTGAGGAAATTGGCGACGAATAAGCAGAAGGCGTTGCTGAAGTTCATCGGCGCGAGCTTTGAAGAAGACATCACGAAACTCGAAGCAGCGGAAGCGATCAGCGAGGCGCTGGAGAATCCGAAGCTGACGCCGCGCTTTCAAAAATGGGGGGATGAAAAGCTGCGGCTGCACCCGGATTATTTCCAGGATGAGATAGATTATCGCCGGGCGAATCGCGTCTCGCGTCTCGTGGAATTGTGCGAGACGGATGGCGCGGATGCGGTGAAAGGAGTGACGAAAGCGCACGTGCAGGTGCTCGTGGAATCGCTCGATAGGAAGCATCCCAAATGGGACGCTGATCCCGTCGCGGCACTCTGGGAACGGCTCCTACCCGCGATTGCGGAGCATTTCCCGCCACTGATGAGGGAGGGCTGGAAGACTCGCCACGACTCAGCGCACGCGCCCGAGCCAGCGCCGAGCGCGGCGCACGCAGCGTTGCGCGGGATCGTGTATGGCGTGGGGTTGCTGGTGTTGATCTTGGGTGGGGTGCATTTTTGGCGCGATAAATCGGAGACGCCAGCACCCGTAAATGTCGCAGTGGTTTCGCTTGCGCCTGCGCCTACTGCGACGCCCGCCGAGCCGCCGACGGTGAGTGCGCTCCCGCCGCAGGAGCCCGCCCCGCCCGCAGTGCCAGAGGCTCCGCTAGCCGCGCTCGCGCCGGAAGTCGCGCCAGCGCCAGTGGTCGCCGTCGTGCCGATGCCCGAGGTGCCTGCTGCACCGCCTGCTTCGCTCACGCCCATGCCCACGCCCGCGTCCGTGGATGCTGTGCCGGTGGCTCCCGCGATGCCGCTGGTGCCGCCTGCCGCTACGACGGCTGCTGTCGCTAAAAATATGGTGACGATTACGAAGCCCGTGTCGGTGCAGCTACAGTTTGGGAAAGTGACGCTCGCCCCTGGCACGAAGATGCGCCTCATCAAGCTGGAAGGCCCGAATGTGCGCGTGAATTTCAACAACAACGTGATCCTGATCCCGCTCGCCATGACGGACGCCGATCCGAACGCGCCCGCACCGGCGCCCGTGCCACTCGGGACGCCGAGTGTGCCAGCGCCCGCAGTGCCGGTAGCACCAAAGCCGTCTTCGGATTTGTAAGAGCAACTTTCATAAGGAAACCTCTTGGATCTTTGAACTTCGAAGTTCGAAAGATGGTATGAGGTGTCACTTCTCTTTGGCAGAGGCTGGGAAAGCCTGTGTCTCCATTCACGCTCGCGCTCAATAGCTCTGTTCGCTTGGGGGGCGTAGGAAATCTAGGCGGGTGCCGTCTTTTTTGCCCTGCCAGAGTTCCTTTTCTACCATCACTTCGTAGGTGCGCTTTTCTGCCTCTATGAAGACTTGGAGGTAGTAGCCGGTGTCGCTGGTTTTTTCTTTCACGCCTTGGCGACTCACGGTCATGAGTGTCTCGCGCTCGCCGGTGGCGCGGCGTCCAGTGACGATGCCAGTGATGGTGTTCTTTGGCTTCTCGGTGCCAGTGGAATAGATGGCGAGGACGACGAAGCCGAGCACGCCGAGGGCGATGGCGACGGCGAGGAGAAAATCGCGTTTGCTCGTGCCGGAGACGATGACGGGTGGGCGCTTCGGAAGCGCTGCTGGTGAGGGTTGCGCCGTGGGCGTGCTCATTTATCCGAGATGGTAGAGTCGCCGAAAGCGGGTGGAATTTCGGCCATGATGGTGCGCTCCCAGATGTAGCGTTTTAGGATTACTTTGGCCGTGGCGGTGAGTGGCACGGCGAGGATGGCGCCGAGCAGGCCACCGAGCAGGAGCGACCAGAGGAAGACGGAAAAGATGACGGTGACGGGGTGGAGGCCGACGCGCTCGCCGACGATTTTTGGGGTGACGAAAAGGCCGTCCACCTGTTGCACGACGGTGAAGATGCCGGTGACGACGACGGGGAAAACCCACCACGCGGCGTTGGCGTGGACGAGCCAGCTGCCGCCTTGCACGGAGGCGATGATGACGGCGGGGATCCAGCACAGGATGATGCCGATGTAGGGGATGATGCCGAGGAAGCAGAGCGCGAAGCCGACGAGGATGCCAAACTCCAGCCCGGCGGCGGCGAGGGCGATGCCGGTGACGGTGCCGTTGATGAGGCTGACGATGAGTTGGCCGCGAAAGAAGGCGATGAGGTAGCCGTTGATCTCGGTGATGGAGGCGACGACTTCGTCTTTGAAATGGCTCGCACGCAGCGGCAGATACTTGCTCCAGCCTTTTGCGATGTGGGGGGATTCTGTGAGGAAATAGAAGAGGTAAAGAGGGACGATGATGAGCGAGAGGATGAAGCCAAAGAAGCCGAGGAAGCCGCCGAGGCTGGAGCTGAGGAAGGCCCAAACTTTGTTGATGGCGTTGGGCAACGCTTTATCCGCCCACTCGCCGGTGCCGATTTTTTTGAGGATTTCTTGCGGCTCTTCTGCGACGGGTTTGCCTGCTGGCGGAGCGGTTTCGACGGCGACGATGGTGGTAGTCGGTGCGTCTTTTTGCTCGGTGGGTGCGAGTTCCATGATCTTGGTTTCGGGTGGCGCGGGCGTGACTTTTTTGGGCGGTTCTGCTGGCGTCGGGGCGGGGGGCTTGGGGATGTATTTGAGGGCTTCGAGGAATTCATCGGGCAGCACTTTGAAGCCTGTCTGTGCGTGCGCTTTCTCGGCGAAAGCATACACGCCCTCGCGCACTTTGATGGTGATGGCGGGGACATTTTGTGCGAGCCGAGAGGTCTGGCGAGAGATGACTGGGAGCATCCAAAAGAGGAGGCCCGCGAGGACGAGGGAATTCACCACAAACACCGTTGCGACGGCGCGTGGGCGTGTGGTGCCTTTTGTGACGAGCCACGCGACGAGTGGCTCTAGCAGATACGCGAGCACTCCCGCGATGGCGAAGGGGACGAGGATGGGCTGGAGGAAGGCCATGACTTGTGAGAAGACATAGACGAACCCAATCGCGACGCTGAAAACGACCGCGATGGAGAGCGCGGTGATCGCGCGCCAAAGGGTTTTATTTTGCCAAGGCGTAGGATTTTCCTGCGGATTCATCTGGCGGAAAAAGTCCGTCTTTTGAGCCGCGCTCGCAATCTCGAAATGGAAAATCCTTTTTGCGGAGAGGTCGAATAAAGACGAACAGCGCCTCTCTTTAGAAAAAAGGGCTTGCGTGAATCGGAGGGGCGAATAGTTTCCGCCCTTCTTTTCCGAAAATATATGTCTCAACATCGCAGTCTCAAAGGTGCCAGCACCATCGCCGCAAAACGCAACGTCCTCAAACGCTTCGAGCGCGTGGAGACTCTAAAAAAACGGGGTCTCTGGAAAGAGGGCGACAGTGTTCTCGGCCTCCGCAAGACCAAGCCTGACGCGTAACCGCAAGGCTTCACCCATTTTTAAAAAAGATCGCCGGTGCGCCAGTCGCCCGGCGGTTTTTTTGTGCCGCAGGCTTTCGTTTTTAAATGAATGACGGCGATGATGGGCTGGGGTAAAACGCAGCTTCTATGCAACGTGTCCTTACAGCTTTATTGGCCGTCGTCGCGCTCGCGTGCGGCGGATTTGCCTATCACTTCCACGATCAACTGTCGGGTCTCAGCGACCAGCTCGCGGCACTCGCAAACGAACGCGACGCGGCGCGCGCGGCTGAGAAGCTGGCGCAGCAGGCGGCGGCGGATGCGAAGACTGCCGGAGCGAGCGCGAAGGAGAATATCGCGCGTCTCACAGCGGAGCGGGATCGTGC
>JAYVQK010000132.1:0-7539 GCA_043757005.1 Verrucomicrobiaceae bacterium | reverse complement strand
GGTCTGCGGGGGGCGGGTCTGCGGGGGGCGGGTCTGCGGGGGGCGGGTCTGCGGGGGGCGGGCTGCGCCGGGTTTGGCGAGGCGGATGCCGGTGGGCTCGATGACGATGCGTTGGGCACGGTAGAGGGAGCCGATGGCTTGTTTGAAGGACTTCTTGCTCACGCCAAAAGTGGCGCGGATTTCCTCCGGCGTGCTGCCGTCGTGGAAGGGCATCGCGCCGCCGTGTTTCTTCAGGATCTCCTCAATCTCGTCGGTGAGTGGCGCGATGCGGCGGTAGGTGGCGCGGTCCAGACCGAGGTCTATTTTCCCATCCTCGCGCACGGTGCGCACGTAGCCGCCGAGCTGCTGGCCGACGGTGAGCGGGCTCGCGAGCTCCCCGCGATAAAGGAGGCCGCGATGCGCGTGGTTCACGATGGCTTTGAAGCCGAGCGGCGTCTCGCCTTCGATGAGCAGGCGCACGAGCTGGCCCTCTTGGTAATCCGGCGGTATGAGGCCCAGCCAGCGGTCGAGCCGCGCGCTGGCCACGATGCGGTCGGACTGAGCATCCACATAGACGTGGACCACGGCCCAATCGCCCACGCGCAGCGGCACGAGCTGCTCGCGGACGGGGAGGAGAAGGTCTTTTTCCAGCCCCCAATCGAGGAACGCGCCGATGCGTGCATTGCCGCCGATCACGCGGAGGTAGGCAAATTCCCCGACTTGTGCGAGCGGCGTCTCCGTGGTCGCCACGAGCCGATCTTCCGAGTCGCGATAGATGAAGACATCCAGCGTCCCGCCCGGCCCAGAGCCAGCGGGGATGTAGCGGCCCGGCAGCAGGATTTCCCCGAGCGTGCCGCCATCGAGGTAAAATCCCGGCGGTGCTTCGCGGAGGATGGTGAGCGTGTTGCGTTTGCCGATGTTTGCCATAGTGCGCGGAGATGTAGCGGGCGAGGGGCGCGGGGGGAATTTAAGATTTAGAATTTAAGATTTAAGATTTAAGATTTATTCGCTCTGCTCGCCGCCATGATTCCAAATGACACCGACTCCGCCGCCTCGCGCCTCTGCACGGCCTGCGGGATGTGCTGCAATGGTGTGATGTTTGAAGTCGTAGAACTCCAGCCCGCCGACTCTGCAAAGGCGCTCGCCGCGCTCGGGCTAAAGGTGCGGCCCAAGCGGCTCCAGACTTACTTCGCCCAGCCGTGCGCTGCGCTGCGGGGGACGTGCTGCTCGATCTACGATGCGCGGCCCGTGCGCTGCCGGCTCTTCGAGTGCCAGCAGCTCCAGCGCGTCGCAGCGGGCACTATCACCGAGGAAGCCGCGATGGAGCGCATCGGCGAGGCCCAGCGGTGGGTGCAGAAAGTGAACGCTCTGCTCGAAAAGACCGACGCCACGAATCCCATGAAGCCCCTCGCCCAGCGCACGAATACCGCCCTCGACGACCTCCTCGCCCTCGCTCCCGATCCCGCCGCCGCCCAGCTCCACGCGGCTCTCACCCTCGCCACGCAATCTCTGAGTGCCCTCCTCGCCGAGGACTTCCGTAACCGCCCCGCGCCGCATGGAGATTAGCTCAAGGAGAGTTACTGCGCGCGAAATTCGCCGGGGCTGATTCCGAATTCCCGGCGGAAGAGACGGTTGAAAAACGAGAGTTGATTGAAGCCATGCCCAAACGCGATGGAGCTGATGGGCTCCGCCGTTTCGCGCAGCGCGCGGCAGACGGCTTGCAGGCGCACTTGGTTGAGGAAAGTGGAGAACGGCTTGCCTGCGTGGCGGTGAAATTGCCGGGCAAATGTCGCGCGGCTCATGCCGGTGAGCGGCAGCAGCGCTTCGAGGCGGATCGGCTCGCGATAGTGCGCGAGGATAAAGCTGACCGCGCGCTGGATCGCGTCCTGTTGTTCCGCCGTGCCATCGAGCGCAAATGGCCGCGCCGCCAGCGCTCGCATCTCGCGGGTCGGCGCACTGGCGAGAAGGCTCATCAGTTTGAGAAAAGCCACCAGCCTCGGCAGGTCGTTTAGGTGCTGGAGTTCACCCATCATCTCCCCCGCCGTGCGGGCCGTCTCGCCCCGCAGATGCAGCCCTCTCTGCGCCTTCCTCGCCAACGCTCGCAGCGGCGCGACCGCTTCGCCAAAGCTCCAGATGCCATGCTCCAGCGGGAAATCCCACTGAAGCGACATCCCCGTGGAATCCCCGTGTTGATGCCAGTAATGCGGCACGTTTGATCCGATGAGCACCAAATCACCTGAGTCGAAAAGCTCGATATGATCTGCCACAAACCGCGTTCCAGAGCCACGCGGAATCAGCGTCAATTCCGTCGCCCGATGATAATGCCAATGGTCGCCCTGCCCCTGAATCGCCCGAGCCACCCCACCGCGAATCACGCTCACGCGATCCACACTCCGCGTCCATTGGAGCAGACGGAATGTCTCATCGGGAGCAAGTCGGATGTCTTCACGCTGCACGGGCATAGCTGGCATGATTGCTATCGCGCTTCAACGGTAACATTGCTGTCAGTTGCCCGCCCCTGCGGCTACGAGGCTGGCACCGTCGTTGGAGATGACGTTGCCGGAGCTGACGTTCACCAAAGTGCCGGTGTTATTGCTGAGTAGGCCAGCTCCGTCTTGGCTGATGAGATTGCCCGCGCCTGCTGCAACCAAGTTGCCAGCTCCCGCAGCGACGATATTGCCCGCACCTGCGGCGACGAGATTGCCTGCGCCTGCGGCGACAAGGTTTGAATTGGTGGCGGCGATGGCTATCGAGGCTACGCCTGCATGGTTGCTGACTTGGGAGAAGCCAGCGCCATCTTGACTGATGAGGTTGCCAGCGCCAGCGGCGATGAGATTCCCTGCGCCAGCGGCGATGAGTGATTGGGCGTGGTCGAGGAGGTAGCTGGCGGTGTGGTCGCCGAGGCTGGCGATGCCGGTGAGGGAGATGGCGTTGCCCGCGCCAGCGGCGACAAGGTTGCCTGCGCCTGCCGCGATGAGATTCCCGCCACCCGTGGCGACGAGATTCCCGCCACCGGTGGCGATGAGCTCGGGGCCGACGACCAAGACTTGGTCGTTGCCGAGCTGGAGGACGGACACGCCGCCGAGCTGCAAGCCGTCGGCGCGGGCGATGGCGTGGACTTGTGTCGATACGGAGAACTTATTGACGTAGCCGGTGAAGCCGGAGCGGGTGGTGGCGTTGATGGCGATATTCTGGTGCTCACAGAAGCAGCCTAGGATTTCCCACTTCGAGGTCTCGAAGGGCTTGCCGATAACCCATGTGCCGATGGGGTTTGGCGCGAGGACGGCGGAGGGGGCGTTATCCGCGCTGATGTAGAGGGAGTGGTCTTTCACGCAGTCGTCGGCGAAGCCATTGCTGATCTTCACTTTCAACATGATCGCGCCTGCGGAGTGCGCGGGGAGAGAGGCGAAATGCCAAGTGAGGATGTCCGGGCCGGGGCCGGTAACTTTCACCTGTGCCGCGCTACGTGGAGTGGTGGTGTAAGGCGCGAGGTTGGGGGTGGCGATGGAGGAGGTGCCGTTGTAGGCGCTGATGATGCCATTGGTGGCGGAGACGAATTGGGTGAAGTAGGGGATCTGCATCCCGACGTTCACATTCGTGGCGGCGGTGTCGCCGGAGTTTGCAAAGGCGATGGTGTAAGTGAAGGTGCCGCCTTTCCCAATAGTGTAGGGAGCCATGCGCACGAGCGAGAGCGTGGGTGTGCTGGCGGGAGTCACGGGCACGGCTTGCGTCCCGCTGGCAGTGCTGGTGGTGGTGGTGACTTGCGCGGCCAGCGCGATGCGCCCGTGGACTGCCGAAAAGGTCGGGAGGATTGGAGAACCCGTGGCGGTGGGCGCGGGCTCGATGGCGACGAACTTTTTAGCCACGAGTGCGGCGTCGAGCGGGCTGTTCACTTGTAGGTGGACGCGGAGCTTGCGCGTGGTCTGCGCGGCGATGGTGCCGAGGGTGAGGCGGACTTGATTGCTCGTGAGTGTGGTGGTGAGGGTGCCGCCAGCGGCATCGGTGAAAGCAGGTGCTTTCGGCCCGGTGGTGAGGAAGGTGGTGCCGGCTGGGACAGTGAAATCAATATGGCAATTCGCCGCGCCGATGTCGCCATCCTGCGTGGCGGTGAAGTCGAAGGGCACGATGTCGCCAGGCTTTGAGCGGAAGGCTCCCTTTGTGTAGTCTACCTTCACGGTGCCTGCGGAGATGACTTTGATGAGCGTCTCGTCGGGCGTGGCGGGGACGACGCGCTGGAGGTCGGCGCAGGTGATGTAAGCGCCTTGGTCGGGGTCGCTGCGGCGGAGCTTTGGATCGAAGCCGCCGTAGGCGTGGAGGAAGGTGGCGGGCTTGCCGGGAGCAGCGGGCGCAGCGGTGGGCTGCACGGAGTAACGGATGACGCCGTAGCTGCTGGCGGGGAGGGGAGTGAGGTTGTCGAATTGGCTGAGGCGGATGTCCATCGAGTGAACGGCGGTGATGTTGCTGCCGGTGACGTTGGTCATCACGTTGCCAGCGGCGTCGTAATAGGTGAACTGCTCGGCGACCATGTCGCTCAACGCGCTGCCATTCACGGATTGCTTGAAGAAACCGAGGAGCTGGGAGCCAGCGGGGATGACGTCGTGGAGGACGACGTGGTGAGCGGTGGCGTCGCCGCTATTCACGTAGAGGATCTCGAAGTCGAAGCCGTGGTTTTGCACGGCGGTGGTGATTTCGCCGAGGCCCGCGATATTTTCAAAGCCGTCGCCGTGGACGATGGAGTTATTCAAATCGTGGGAACCGACGGCGATCTTGCCAAGGCCCACGACGGGCCGCGTGGTGGGCGGCGCGGAGGTCACGGCGGTGCTGAGGCCGCTGGTGGAAGGGGCATTGCCGTAGAGCGCGGAGATACCGCCCGCGATAGTGAAGTCGTAGTCGTCATTCACGATCTGCGCAGGCGCGCTGCCGACGGTGGGGTCGGCGAGATCATAGAGCGCGCGGACGGTGAATTTCACAACGGCCTGCGAATGTCCGGCGATGGAGCCGATGGGCCACTTCACTTCTTGGGCGATGAATTTGCCTTCGATGAGTTTGTTGAGCGTGTCGGCATCGAGGATGGTGATGTCCACTTCCTCGCCCTTTTTCTTGCCGATGAATTTGGCATTTTGGAGGAGGATATAGACGAGAGCGGGGTTCGATGAGGCGCTCGGATTGGGGAGGACGGTGTTGGTGGAGTTACCAGTGCCGTCCGGCACGTAGAGGCTGTCGAGAATGGTGCCGAGCGGGATGCGGTCGCGGACGACGACTTGGGTCGCGGCGACTGCGGAGGAATTGCGGGCGGTGAGCGTGTAGGTGATGAGGTCGCCGCCTTTCACGGTGTCCTGCGCATTAGGCCGGGAGACGCTGAGCTGGATGGGGCCGAGGATTTCCGTCTCGAATTTCTCACGCAGCAGCGCGCCGGATTTGATGCCCTGATTTGGCGCGGCGAGTGTCTGGCCTTGCAGGGTGAGGATCGTGCCAAAGCCGTTCGGATGCTTCTTGAGCTCGGAGGCCGAGAACATCCCGACGGTGTCTATTTGCACGAGGAGGTCTTCGGTGAAGGTGGTCTTTGGAAGCGAGGCGAAATTCCAGACGACAGCGGTCGTCACGCCCTTCTTATCTTTGATCTGTGTGAATGCCACATTGTGGCTGGTCGCGCTGAGGAAAGTGGTGTGTTTCGGGATCGGCACCGTGAGCACGGCGGGCGTGCTAGCAGCATCGTTGCTCACGTTTGCGGCGCTGAAGTGGTAGGTGATGACTTCGTTCTGGTGAGCGGTGAATCCTGAGCCGTCGCTATCGGAAATGGCGCTCACATTTAGCGCAAGCTCCGGCCCGCCGATGACGGCGAAGGGCTGCGTGGGCGCGCTGAATTGATCGGGGTAGCCGTCCACATGCGTGAAGGTGCGGAAGTAGAGCTTGCTGCAAACAAATGGGTGGCGATTCGTGCGGCTCCAACTCGTGCCCTTGCCGTGCGTGAGCGTGAGATAGTCCACCCAGTGATCCTGCGCGGGCGGCTGGAAGGAATACTGGACTTTCACTACCGCGTTCTGTGCGTCGGCGGGTAAAGGGCGACTCACAGAGAAGCTCCAATCGGAGCCCGTGCGCCCGGCGACTTTGACTTCCTTGGGGAGCGTGATGGGCAGGGGTTTCACGAGGTTCGTAGGTTTCACAATCAGCGCGCCTGCTTTCGCAAGACTCGCAGGCTGCTGATCCTGAATGGTCACGGTCGTGACGGTTTTCGTATCTAGCAGTGCATCGCCGATGGGTGGCAAAAGGGTGAGGATGATCGTTTGCGCCGACTCTGCGCCTTTTGCAGCGCTGGCCACGATGTGGATGTTCTTCCGATTTTCTCCTTCTGCGAAGACGATGGCCTGCGATTGCTGGGGGGGCTCGGTGATACTGTAGTCCGCACTTTTTACTTTGGTCCCTGCCTGCACCGCCGTGCCGCTCACGCTGAAATAAGCGACTACCTGCCCGGTGCTCGCCGTGCCGCGCAATACATTCACATCTAGCTCTGAGCCCTCCGTAATATTGAGCGCCGTTTGTGCGAACTGCACCTGCCGCCCCGTGGGGAGCGCAGGCAATGTGGGCGTGGTATTTGCAAAGACCGTGAATTGGCTGTGCTGCGTTGCGCCGAAAATGGTCGAACTCGTGCCGAGCAGCACATCGCTCAGCGCATCGCCATTGAAATCGCCTACTGCGAGCGCGGCATAGTCTATCCCATCGCCAATGGTGAAATTATCCTGCCCCTCGACTGCGAGATTCGCTCCCAAGCCTGTCCAGCGGGTGACGATGTAGCCCATGAATCCATCCACCGTCAGGGTGCCCGGCTGGTCCGCCGTGGTGATGATCTCGGGGCGTCCATCGCCATTGAGATCGGCGGCTACGATGGCGTCAGCATTGATGTTCTTGCCTGCATTTTGCACGAAGGCAAACGACTTGCCGTCCGCAAAAGTCCCGTCGCCCCCATTGCCGAGATTCACGCATAAAGAGAACGTATCGGTAAAGGTGCTGGCATTGTGAACGTAGCCCGTCACCACGAGATCGGGGTGCCCATCACCATCCACATCTGCCACGGCCACGGATCGAGTGCTGAAATTTGCCACCGAGGTGATGCCGTAGGTCGCCTGCGCGTCGAGCGTTCCGTCTCCTTTGTTTAGCAACACGCCCACACCAGAAGCGGTGGAGAGCAGCTTCACCACATCGTCCAGCCCATCGCCATCCACGTCCGCCAAGAGCAACTGCGCGTAGTAGCCCACGCCGTCTGCGGCTGCATATACAGTGGGCGTGCCAAAGGTTCCCGCACCATTGTTAGCGATCCACACCACGCCCTTGTCTCCATAATCATCCGCCACCACGATGTCGCGGCTGCCTGCCGATGTGAGATCGCCCACCGCGACCTTCGTCGCATCAATCCCCGTCGCTGTCAGATCAATCGTGCGAGTCTTCGCAAAGCTCCCATTGGCCTGCCAGTCATATACAAATACCGAGGCCGAGGCTGGAAAGATCAGCTCCGCCTGCCCATCCCCATCCAGATCAGCCGCCGCCATGGAGGTGTAAGTGTTA
>JAYVQK010000131.1:0-28333 GCA_043757005.1 Verrucomicrobiaceae bacterium | reverse complement strand
GGGAACCGCCCCAGCCAGCCGCCCGCCGTCGCGTATTGATCGAGCTGCGAGCCTACGCCCGTCACCGCCACCGCGTTCTTGGAAAAATCTACCCTCGCTGCCTTGAACGCCGCCTCCGCTTCCAGCATCCCGTTGCGCGTCTCCGGCGTGCTGCCGCTTTTAGAAATGACCACGACCAGCGTGTGCTCCAGCCGATGCGCCAGCCCCTCAATCACGCGATCCATCCCCTGCGGGTCCGTGTTATCAAAGAAATGCAGCCGCATCTTATCCTCGCCCGTCCCCAGCGCATCCGCCACAAACTGCGGCCCCAGCGCCGACCCGCCGATGCCCACCACCAGCACATCCGTGAAGCGCCCGCCCTTGTGCATATCCAGCGCAAACTGCCGGATGCCCGCGTAGCAATTCACGATCTCCTCCTGCAACTCCTTCGTAGGAGCCAGCTCCGCCGCGCGCAGCCAATAATGCCCCACCATCCGCCCCTCATCCGGGTTCGCAATCGCGCCCTTCTCCAGCGCCGCCATCGCCGTGAACGCCTTCTGCGCCAGCGGCTCCATCCCTCGCAACCAGTCCTCGGTAAAGTTCACACGGCTGATGTCGAGCGACACGCCGAGTTGTTCATTCGCTACGAAATACTGTTGAAACCGATCCCATTGAGTAGAAGACATAAGACCTCCGATTGAAGCCCCCGCGCCCCGCCCACGCAAGCCCGCGCTGCAACGATGCGCCCGTCTAAAAACAAAAAGCATTTTCCGCTCGGAGACAGCCACCAGCCATCGCGCCCCCGACAAGCCCCTTCAAGCCCACCGCTCCTCTTTCAAAAATCGCCGCGCGCTACAATCAGGCAGCCATAAAGCCTAGGCCACTCGCGCTTGCGCTCAGAAAGGCAGCAAGGCATCATCACTCCATGAACAGACCCAACAAAATTGAAGCGCTTCCGGGTTTTCGTATCCTCGTCGCTTACCCCGACGGCACCGAGGGTGTCATCGACCTGTCAGCGGATGTGGGCCGTGGAGTGTTTGCACCCCTCTCCGACGAGGCGTTTTTTCAGACCGTTCACATCGGGCGTTTCGGACAGATTGCTTGGTCGGAGGACATCGAGATTTGCCGCGACGCCGCTTACCAAGAGATTACGTGCACGACTGCAACCGAGGTCGTCCATGCCTGAGGTCAGTAGATTTTACGGCATCATCGTTCGCTTTTACTACCGCGAACATTCTCCCACTCAATTTCACGCTATTTACGGAGATCACGAGGCTCTAATCGAGATTGAGACCGGCGCAATCCACCAGGGCTACTTACCCAAAACCGCTAGTCTAGCCGTTCTGCCATGCGTCTTCCAGTAATCAACGGTCTGATTCGCCGCAGGTTGCTCGTCAACTTCCGTGTGGACGCGGAGGTTATGGGACGTTTTCTGCCACCACCCTTCCGCCCCAAGCTACACCGTGGTTACGCTATCGCTGGCATCTGTCTTATCCGGCTGGAGCAGATTCGCCCCGGATGGCTTCCGCGCATTTGCGGCATCTCCAGCGAGAACGCCGCCCACCGTATCGCCGTCCTTTGGGACGAGCCTTCCGGCGAGTCGCGCGAGGGTGTGTTCATACCGCGCCGCGATACTGGCTCTTGGCTCAACCATTTTGCAGGTGGGCGCATTTTTCCGGGTGAGCATCATCTGGCAGATTTCGCCGTCACCGACGACGGTTCCCGCATTTCCATGTCCATCCGTGCGCGCGACGGGCGCATGGCGGTTCAGCTTCGCGCCCACGAGAGCGATGCGTTGCCAGAGTCATCTTGCTTCGAATCACTGGCCGAGTCATCCGCCTACTTCGAGGGCGGCAGCGTTGGCTACTCCGTCACCCGCGATTGCTGCCGTCTCGATGGCATTCGGCTTCAGACCGACGGATGGCAGGTGCGTCCACTCACTGTCGAGCACGTCGAGTCCTCCTTCTTCGCCGACGAGTCGGCATTTCCGGCGGGCAGTGTCACCTTCGACCACGCCCTTATTATGCGCGATCTCAGCAATCAGTGGCACGGAGAGGCCGATATGTTTACCGAGCGAACGGCTAACAACTTCTGATGACTATGCGCGTAGCCGCATAGTCATCAATGGTTGAACTATCCGGGTTTTTCAGAGGGTGGGCGATTTCGGGGGGGTGTGATTTGCTTTGGGGTGGGCGTTGGGAAGTCTTGCGGTGCGGGCGTGGGTCGGCTTTATTGGTGCGATGAAGATATTTCTCGCTCTGTTGCTTGCTCTTTCTACCACGCTCTCGGCGCACGCCGATCCGGCGAAGTGGGAGGGGGAGATTGCGGCGTTTGAGGCGGGGGATGGGAGGCAGCAGCCGGAGCATGGGGGGATTGTGTTTGTGGGGAGTTCGAGCATTCGGTTGTGGAAGACGCTGGCAAAGGATTTCCCAGAGCATCGGGTGTTGAATCGCGGCTTTGGGGGCTCGGAGTTGGCGGATAGTGTGGCTTTTGTGGAGCGGATTATTTTCCCCTACGAGCCGCGGATGGTGGTGCTGTATGCGGGGGGGAATGACATCAATGCAGGGAAGTCGGCGCAGCAGGTGTTTGAGGATTTCCGGGAGTTTGTGGCGAAGGTGCGGAGTGGGTTGCCGGAGGTGGAGATCGCTTATATCTCCATCGCGGGGAATCCGGCGCGGTGGGCGCAGGTGGAGGAGGTGAAGGCGGCGAATCGGCTGATCGAGGATTACGCGAAGGAGCTGAAGGGGGTGCGTTTTATCAATGTTTTTGCCAAGATGCTGGATGAGGGCGGGCAGCCGAGGGGGGATATTTTTGTGGCGGACAAGCTGCACATGAATGAGGCGGGCTACAAGATCTGGGCGGATGTGGTGAGGCCGTTTCTGGGCAAGCCGTAGTATTTCCTGAACATTGTTATTTTTATGAAAGAGTATCGCCTGAATCGTCTTTTTAATCCGCAGACTCGCCGTTGTTTCGATGTGGCGGTGGATCACGGCTTCTTTAATGAGCCGTCTTTTTTGCAGGGCATCGAGGATCTCGCGGAGGCGGTGAAGACGCTGGTGGCGGCGGCGCCGGATGCGATCCAGCTCACGATCGGGCAGGCGCATTATTTGCAGTCGCTGCCGGTGCGGCCCAAGCCGGCGCTGGTCCTGCGGACGGATGTGGCGAATGTGTATGGGCGGGAGCTGCCGAGGGCGTTGTTTAGTAGGATGATTGATAACGCGGTGGAGCAGAGCATCCGGCTGGATGCGGCTTGCGTGGTGGTGAATCTTTTCCGCATCCCGGGGGAGCCGGAGGTGACGGATCAGTGCATCGCGAATATCCTAAAACTGAAGCCGCAGTGCGACCGCCACTGTATGCCGCTGATGATCGAGCCGCTGGTCTTTCAGCCCAACGCGAAGGCGGGCGGGTATATGGTGGATGGGGATTTAGAAAAGATCGTGCCGCTTGTGCGGCAGGCGTGCGAGCTGGGCGCGGACATCATCAAGGCCGATCCGACGAATGACGTGAGCCTTTACCACAAAGTCATCCAGATCGCCGGGCGCATCCCCGTGCTCGTGCGAGGCGGCGGGAAGGCGAGTGATGCGGAGATCCTCCAGCGCACGGAAACGCTGATCCAGCAAGGCGCGGCGGGGATCGTGTATGGCCGCAACATCATCCAACACGCTAACCCGGCAGGCATGACGCGCGCGCTCATGGCCATCGTGCATGAGGGGGCCACGGCGGCGGCAGCGGCGCGGCTGGTGTAGGTGGGAGGGTGTCTAAAAGCGGCCTTGTGAAATTTTTCACAAACTACTTGCCAAAATGTCATGCAAACGCTTTTCTACGTTCCGCTTCGCCAAAACAGACGATGAAAATGATCGTCCCTCAATGCGCCGCACCCGCCTACATGAAAGCTGGGAGCCGCACGGAACCGCGTGGAGCCACTTATTTTTTTGGACATGACCGCCCAACAACAATGCCGTTCGTCCTTCGCCGCTAAAGCGTCGCGCTTCCTCGCGCTCGCCTTCGCGGCCCTCACGCTTTTTGTCGCCCCAGCACGCCTCGCAGCGGCTATCGAGAAATCGACGGAGCACGCAAGCGTCGCCTCCGCTCACGAAGTCTCGGCGGCAGCGGAAGAGCATCACGGCATTTCGCCAGATGCGCCGAGGATTCAGGGTAGCTTCATCAATAGCTCGATGCTCGTGACGTGGATCGTCGCCGGGCTCATCATCTTTTTTGCGCAGCGCGCAACTCGCAAGATTCGCCAATCGCCCGAAGCAGCCCTCGTCGCTCCCACGGGTGCGCAAAACTTCTGGGAATTCCTCGTCGAGGGGCTGCGTAATTTTCTGGAAGAAATCATCGGCCCCGACCTCGCGAAGAAGACATTCTGGTTCTTCGCCACAGTCTTCATCTTCATCCTCTTCACAAACTGGTTTGGCCTCCTCCCCGGCGTCGGCACCATCGGCTGGGGGCATCCTGTGGAGCCCGGCTCTATGAGCCTCTCGCACGTCACGACCCCGCTCTTTCGCGGTGGTAATGCGGATTTGAACATGACCTTCGCCATCTCCAGCATCTTCTTTGTGCTGTGGGTGGTCTGGGCGCTGCAATTCAACGGCTTCGTCGGTTTCGTAAAGCATCTCTTCGCGCCAAAAGGCGAGTCGCAAGGCGCGATGAAAGTGATGCTGATCGTCGTCTTCCTCGCTGTCGGCTCGCTGGAGGTTATCTCGATTGCCTTCCGCCCCGTGTCTCTGAGCTTCCGTCTTTTCGGTAATATCTTCGCAGGCGAAAACCTGCTGGAGTCCATGCAGAACGTCGTCCCTGCTCTCGGCTGGCTGATTCCGCTGCCCTTCTACTTTATGGAGCTACTTGTCGGCCTCGTGCAGGCGCTGGTATTCATGCTTCTCACCGCAGTTTTTACGCTCCTCATCTGCTCGCACGATGAAGAGCACGCACACGAGGAGGGGCACGCCTCTTACTAAAACAAATTTCGCTGGCGGGACCGTCCAAAGAGAGCGGGCGTCAGTGGGAAAACAACAACAACACAAGGAAAACAAACCATGAGCATCCTCAACATCGTCGCAGAAGCGACACTCGGTAGCGGCATCCAAGGCGGCCTCGGCGCGCTCGGCGCAGCCATCGGCGTGGGTCTGATCGGTATGAAGGCATCGGAAGCAGTCGGGCGCAATCCCGGCGCAGCGACCAAAGTCCTCATCCAATCCATCCTGAGCACCGCCTTCGCAGAAGGTATCGTGTTCTTCGCCCTCTTCTTGGGCAAGTAACCTCACCGGCGCGGAGTCGGGCAACTGATTCCGCGCCAGTTTTCCTCTCTCGTATTTCGTAAAATGAGCATCTTTTCCATCCTCGCAAACGCAGCGCCAGCCGCCACGGGCAACCCGCTCGTGGACATCCCGCAGCAATTCGGTCTGAACGCTTGGGGCTTCCTGTGCCAAGTTATCAGCTTCTGCATCGTCGCAGCACTGCTCACGAAGTTTGCATACAACCCGATCCTTCAAGCGCTGGACGCCCGCCGCCAGAAGATCGAAGAAGGTCTTTCCAACGCAAAGAAAGTCGAAGAGAAACTCGCTGAAGCGCAGAAGGCAGCTTCCGAGTTGCTCGAAAAGGCGAATGCCGATGCTTCCAAGATGATCGAAGAAGCGCGCGTCGCTGCCAAGCAAGTCTCCGAGCGCGAAGGGCAACGTGCCGTTCAGCAAGCAGCGGAGATCATCCAAAAGGCGCGTGAGGCTGGTGAAGCCGAGCAGAAGCGTCTTATGGCTGAACTCAAAAAGGATCTTTCCCGTCTCATCGTCGAGACGACCGCCAAAGTCACCGGCAAGGTGCTCTCTAGCGCGGATCAAAAGAAGATCACCGAAGACGCGAATAAAGAACTCGCGGTTTAATTTCCAACTCACCCGCACGGCATGAAACTCACCAAAGAGGCCCGCAAAATTTCCAAGCAGCTTTTCCGCGAAAGCTTCACGGGCGGTGCACTGGATGCCGCGAAGGTGAGTAAAGTCACCGACCTCGTCATCAAAGCCCGGCCTCGCCAAACCATCGGCGTATTGCAAGAGCTGGCGCGTCTCATTCGGCTCGAAACAGCCAAGCGCCACGCGACTATCGAGAGCGCGACGGAGCTGGATGGCACTGAAAAAGCCGCCATCGCCAGCACGATCCAAGGCAAGTATGGCGCGGACGTGACGACTGAATTTAAGACCAACGCCGCACTCATCGGCGGGCTCCGCATCCAAGTCGGCAGCAATGTGCTCGACGCCAGTGTTCGCAGCCGTCTCGACCAGCTTTCCATTGATCTCGCCGCGTAATTTCCGCGCAAAACCAACCACCATTTCCAACCAACCACTTCTGACATGAGCAGCATCCTGCAAGATCTAGAATCCAAAATCTCCGGCCTCAAAACCGGTTCCACGAAATCGAACGTCGGCATCGTCCGCGAAATCGGTGACGGCGTCGCCAAAATCGAAGGCCTCAGCGACGTCATGCTCAACGAGATGCTCGAATTTCCCGGCGGCGTCTTCGGCCTCGCGCTGAACCTCGAAGAAAACGAAGTCGGCGCAGTGTTGCTCGGCGACGACAAAGGCATTTCCGAAGGCAGCGAAGTCAAGACGACTGGCCGCCTCCTCTCCGTGCCAGTGGGCAAAGGCCTCCTCGGTCGCGTGGTGAATACGCTCGGACAACCTGTGGATGGCAAAGGCCCGATCGAGTCCACCGTGCAGTATCCCGTAGAGAAAATTGCGCCCGGCATCATCAAGCGCAAATCGGTGAATCAACCCGTGCAGACGGGCATCATGGCTATTGATGCGATGATCCCGATTGGCCGTGGCCAACGCGAGCTCATCATCGGCGACCGCGCGACGGGCAAGACGACCATCGCGATTGATACGATCATCAATCAGGCGAGCATCAACAAAGCCAACGAAGGTAAAGCGGGCTTCCGTCCGCTCTACAGCATCTACGTCGCCATCGGCCAGAAACAGTCGAACGTCGCGCGTAATATCGCCGTTCTCGAAAAGACGGGCGCGTTGCCTTACACCATCGTCGTAGTTGCCGGAGCCGCCGACACCGCATCGAACCAGTATCTCGCGCCATTCGCGGGAGCCTCGATGGGAGAGTGGTTCATGGATAACGGAATGGACGCGCTCATCGTGTTCGACGATCTCTCGAAACACGCCGTCGCCTACCGCCAAGTCTCGCTCCTCCTCAAGCGCCCATCGGGCCGTGAGGCATATCCCGGCGACGTATTTTATCTCCATAGCCGCCTTTTGGAGCGCAGCGCCCGTGTGAATGAAAACAACGGCAACGGCTCGCTCACTGCATTGCCGATCATCGAGACACAAGCAGGCGACGTGTCCGCCTATATCCCGACGAACGTGATTTCGATCACCGACGGCCAAATTTACCTCGAAACCGATCTCTTCTACCAAGGCATCCGCCCCGCTGTTTCCGTCGGTCTCTCCGTGAGCCGCGTGGGCAGCTCTGCGCAGGTCAAAGCGATGAAGCAGGTCGCTGGTAAGATCAAAGGAATGTTGGCGCAATACCGTGAACTCGCGGCGTTCGCGCAGTTTGGTAGCGATCTCGATGCGGGCACGAAGGCGCTCCTCGAACGCGGTCAGCGCATCGTGGAAATCTTCAAGCAAGCGCAATACAACCCACTTCCCGTGGAACTCCAATGCGCCACACTCTGGGCGGTGATGAATAACCACTTCGACGACGTTCCCGTGGAGCGCGTCAAAGAGTTCCAGCTCAAATTCCAAGACTACCTGAGCACCCGCAAGGAATCTGTGTTGCAAGGTCTCCGCGACAAAACGGAAATCAACGACGCCAACACTGCCGCGCTCAAAGAAGCGATGGCTGAGTTCAAACAAAGCTGGCGCTAAGCCACCCGAATCATGGCCGCGAATACCCGCGACATCCGCCGACGCATCAAGTCGGTCAAAAATACAGCGCAGATCACGAAAGCGATGGAGATGGTCGCTGCGTCGAAAATGCGCAAATCGCAGATCCGAGCTCTCAACGGTCGTCCTTACGCCGAGGAACTTGCGAAGATGCTCGGCGCGCTTTCGGCAGCGGGTGGCAGCACCGAGTCGCATCCTTTGCTGGAAAAGCGCAGCGAGGTGAAGAAGGAGCTCGTCCTGATCATCAGCACAGACAAAGGCCTGTGCGGTGCGCTGAATACGAACCTTCTCCGCGAACTGAATCAATTTGATCCTGCGAAGACCATCTTCGTCGCCATCGGGCGCAAAGGCGCGCAGTATCTCGGGCGACTCAAGCGCGATCTCATCGCCGAGTTTGAACTGAAAGAGCTGTTCACCTTCCTCGAATCCAAGCAGGCGTCGAAGTTCTGCATCGAGAAATTCCTCTCCGGCGAAGTGGACAAAGTCACCGTGGCTTTCAACGACTTCGTCAGCACGCTCACGCAAAAGCCCACACTCCGCGTCGTGCTGCCTGTTACGAATTTTGAACTCTCCGAGTTGGATGGCCAACACGGTGCGCAGAAGATCGAAGCGGCTCCCGCAGACGCCACCGAGTATTCTTTTGAACCTAGCGCGAGTGGCGTGCTGGAGCACCTCGTCCCGCATTACATCCACTTTGCAGTGTATCAGATGGTGTTGGAAAGCCGCGCCTCCGAGCACAGCGCGCGCATGGTCGCTATGAAGAACGCGACCGACAACGCCAAGCAACTCATTAAAGACCTCACGCTCCAATACAACAAAGTGCGTCAGGCAGCGATCACCACCGAACTTCTCGAAATCACCACGGCGCAAATGGCGCTCGGCTAAACAAAACTCATCTCACCTATGTCAACCACCACTGCAAACATCGGAACCATCGTTCAGGTCATCGGCCCTGTCGTGGACGTGGATTATTCCGCGACCGGCACCCTTCCCAAAATCTACGAGGCGCTAGAAATCAACTTCGACGCCAACGGCGTGCAGACCAAGCTCGTCCTCGAAACCCAACAACATCTCGGCGAAGGCTGGGTGCGTTCGGTCGCCATGAGCAGCACTGAGGGACTCAAGCGCGGCATGAAAGTGGCCGCCACCGGAGAGTCCATCTCTGTGCCAGTCGGCGAAGGCATCCTTGGCCGCATCTTTAACGTCACCGGCGATCCTGTGGACGAACGCGGGCCAGTTACCTTCACGAAACGCTACCCCATTCACCGCGCAGCCCCACCGCTCGTGGATCAGGATACCTCGGCGCAGATCTTGGAGACAGGCATCAAAGTTATTGATCTCATCTGCCCCTTCACCAAGGGCGGTAAAGTCGGAGCCTTCGGTGGTGCAGGCGTCGGCAAGACCGTCGTCATTCTTGAGCTCATCAATAACATCGCCAAAGGCCACGGCGGACTTTCCGTATTCGCCGGCGTCGGCGAGCGGACCCGCGAGGGCAACGATCTCTACCACGAGATGAGCGAAGCGGGCGTCATTGATCAAAACGATCTCTCGAAGTCCAAAGTCGCTCTCGTATTCGGCCAGATGAATGAGCCTCCAGGAGCGCGCCTCCGCGTTGCTCTCGCTGCGCTCTCGATGACCGAGTATTTCCGCGATGAGAAAAACCAAGACGTGCTCCTCTTCGTGGACAACGTTTTCCGCTTCTCGCAAGCGGGCGCAGAAGTCTCCGCACTCCTCGGGCGCACCCCGTCCGCAGTAGGCTACCAGCCCACCCTCGCGGCGGAGATGGGCCAGCTCCAAGAGCGCATCACTTCCACGAAGAACGGCTCCATCACCTCCGTGCAAGCCGTCTATGTGCCAGCGGACGATCTCACCGATCCCGCTCCGGCGAATACCTTTGCCCACTTGGACTCCACCATCGTGCTAGAGCGTTCCATCGCCGAGCTTGGCATCTACCCCGCCGTGGATCCGCTCTCTTCGAGCTCCAAGGCGCTCGCAGCCGACATCATCGGCGAAGAGCATTACCAGACCGCGCGCGGCGTGCAGAAAGTGCTCCAGCGTTACAAAGATTTGCAGGACATTATCGCCATTCTCGGAATGGACGAGCTCAGCCCGGAGGATAAACTCACCGTCTTCCGCGCCCGCAAAATCCAGCGTTTTCTATCGCAACCCTTCGCAGTCGCCCAAGTCTTCACCGGCACCCCCGGCGAATACGTCTCCATCAAAGAAACCGTCCGCGGCTTCAAAGAAATCCTCGAAGGCAAACACGACGACGTGCCAGAGGCGAACTTCTACATGAAGGGCGGCATTGACATGGTGCGAGCGTAGGGAATTTAGGATTTAAGATTTAAGATTTTTCACATCACGTTAGCCCCACGCCAAACGCGATTGCGCAGATCTCAAATCCACAAATCTTAAATCCACAGGCAACTTCATAGAAGAGCCAGCGCATCGCGCGCACCGTCTCTCGAACGTCTATTGCTTGCGCAGAAATCTTAAATCTTAAATCTTAAATCCTAAATCCTAAATCTCATGGCCGCTACACTTCGCCTAGAAATCGTCACTCCCGAGCATCGCGCCTACAGCGACGATGTGGAGCTCGTCGTCCTGCCCGCGATCGAGGGCGAGATGGGCGTCTATCCCCAGCACATCCCGCTCATCACCGCGCTCAAGCCCGGCGAACTCGTCGTCACCAAATCCGGCAAACAAATCCACCTCGCCACCGGTGAGGGATTCGTGGAGATCACGGGCGATAAAGTGAGCGTCCTCGTGGACATGGCGCTGCAAGAGTCCGAGATAGATGAATCCGCCGCCGAGGCCGCTGTAAAGCGCGCTGAAGCCCGGCTAAAAGAAGAGCATCTCGGCGACGAGGAAAGCGCGATGGTGCAAGCCTCGCTGCTGAAGTCCCTCGCCCAGCTCAACGTCAAGCGCCGTCGGCACGTGTAAGCTGGGAGCGCTCGGCGCAAAAAAGGCTTTTATAGTTTAAATACCACTTGCCTACTCTTGCCAATCGCTACTATCTGATTCCTACCAATCTCCCCACCACAGAACACTTGAACCAACTCTTGCCGTGCTAAGCGAAACCATAGCCTATTTTGGCCCAGAGGGCAGCTTCACCCACATGGTAGCGAGGCGGCGTTACTCGGGGCACCACCTTGTAGGATTCAAGACGATTCCCGAGGTCTTCGAGTATCTGGATGATACGCCCGATGCCAAAGTGGTCGTTCCGATTGAAAACTCTTCTGGTGGAGCGATCATCCCGACGATTGACGGACTCATTGACCGAGCCCAACGGGTATTTATCGAAGAAGAATTATCGCTGAATGTAAAACTCGCACTTCTCGGGCACAAAGATCGCCCCTTCGAGGTGGTCTATTCTCATTTCGCCCCTCTCCAGCATTGCGAAAAATGGCTCAAACGAAACTACCCAAACGCGCGCTCCCTCGCCGCACCGAGCACCTCGGCGGCAGCACAATTTGCAAAACAAGAAGAGAACGCCGCAGCGATTGGCCCGATACAAAACGCTGAACTTCACGGTCTAGACATCCTTTATTACCCGATTGAAAAAGACATAGAGAACGTCACTCAGTTCTACGTTATCAGTCACTTGCATCAAAATTCTCCTGAAAGTAAGAAAACGAGTTATATCGTCGCCTTGCCAAATAGCATCGGCAGTCTGTGTGACTTTCTTGAGCCCTTCAAAAATGCGAGGGTGAACCTGACACGGATTCAAAGTCGTCCGATCATTGGCCAGCCAAACTCGCATCTATTTTTTGTGGAATTAGAAGGCCACGAGGAAAGCGACGCCGTTCGAGATGCTCTGGTCGGAGCGGAACGCGCAGGCGCTGTCATCCATAGTCTAGGAAGCTACCCCGTTTTGCCGCGTTACGAAGGTGACTTAACCCCCGTCTCTTGCCTGATTTAAGGAGCTGCTGAATAAATCGCGCGGAATGGGGTTGGTATCTTCCGTCGCTCGATTAAATCAGCGTTTCCCCCTTATGGCTGGGCGATTTGCAGGGAGCCGGAGGGGCCGGTGCTGCGGAAGAAGCCACGCACGGAGTTGTCGCGTTGATTGGCTACTGCAAATGCGGGCACGCGCTGGCCGAGGAGGAGGTCGGGGAAAGAGCCTGTAGCGAGGCCATTCGCGGGGTTGATGGAGAGCTGCCACGAGAGTGCGGAGCTGAATCGAAATGTGTTGCCCGCACTGAGACTCACGCCTTGCACGAAGGGGGTGGCGAGGCCGCCACCACCGAGCGTGAGTTGCGCGGTGGGCAGTGCGACGGCGCGGGTGCCGGGCGCGGGGGCGACATAGAGTGCGGCGGTGGCGTCGAGGAATTCCGAGTCAGCCGGACGCGCCCAAAACAGCTCGCCGCTCCCTTGCCGCCCGCGCTGAGTGGTGAAGGTCATCGTCCCAGAGAGTGAGCCAGCCTTTTTATAAAGCGGCACGTAGAGCGGCAGGGAGAGCGATGCGTCGAAGGCGCTCGCCGTGCTCCAGCGGGTGCCGTCGGCGAGGATTCCGCGCGCGCTCGTGCTGCCATCGGCGGAGGTCGCGGCGAGGAAGATGCCACTGCCGCGTAGGCTGGATGCCGCCTGCGGGGCCATGCTGCCCGTGTAGTGGCCGCGCGCGGGGCAGGGGTTTTTCTTGGCGGAGAAAGGCGTGCGGCTCGCGATGGCGGCGAGGTTTTGAGAGCGGGGCAGGGGATCAATGATGATGCCTTGTTGGAAAATGATGCCGCCGCTGGAGAGGCCGCAGGTAATTTGATCAGGCTGATCGGCGACGAAATTCAGCGTGAGATAGCGCGGTGAATTGAGAGGGATTCCGCGTTTGATGCCGCCGCTTTGATCGCCGAGGTAAGCCGAAAAACTGCCGTAGGTGTCGAAAGATCCGATGATGCGATAGACATCGCCCGCCACTCGCACGGTGGCGGTGAAGGCTCCTGTGGGCGTGAGTTTCAGCGCGAGGAAGCCGCGATTTTCATACGAGACATCCGAGTTTGCGAGGAGCGCGAAGTAGCTGCCAGCGCGGCTCGGAAAGGGGTTCTCGATGAAATGTGCGGTGAGCGTGGCTCCTTCTGTCATCGTGAAAGTGAGCGTCGGCTTGAGGCTATATTCAGTGCCATCCCATTGCTGGAAAAGTTGCCCGGTTTGCGGTGTGGCGAGGATGCTGTATTGCCGCCCGATTTCGCGCTGGGTGGTGCCGAGCCAGGCGGGGGGGATGTTGCCTTTGCCATCCACAGTCACGGTGAGTGGGCGCAGCACGACTTGCGTGAAGGTGCGGCTGAGGATGGCCGAGATTTGCCCGCCAAATGCGATGGACTGCACGCGCACGGAATTGCGCCCGGCGACGAGTCCGCGCGATGCGTCGAGTGAGACGCTCCACGCTTCGCGACCTGTGGCCATGCGCCACGGGCCGTCGTTGAGCGAGTAAAGCACGCGCGCGATGCCGAGTGCGTGGCGGGCGTTGCCGGCGAGCGTCGCGCTGCCTTCGGGGAGGCGTGCGTTGGCGGCGGGTGAGACGATGGCGACTTGTGGTAGGGCAAATTGCGAGGGCGATGCGAGCACGCGGAGGCGCATGGTTTTCTGCTCGTGCGCGCCGGTGCCGTCGCTCACTCGCACGGCAAATCGGAAGTCGCCGATCTCGGCTGCGTAGCCCGAGAGGATGCCGGTTCCATCCATGGAAAGCCCCGCTGGCAGAGGATCGAGTGCCGTCCAGACGAGCGGCGCGACGCCGTGTGAAGTGGCAAAGGCGAGGTAGTAGCTGGAGCCGCGCGTGGCGTCTTGGAGCTGCGATGCGGTGGCGATGCCGAGGGCGCTGGGGTCTTGCGATGGGGTGAAAAGTTGCGACTCGGAGATGATGGATTTATTCCCCCGCGGATCGCTGAGTGAGAGCTGGATACCGGCGGTGCCCGAGCCGCCCTCGAAGTATTCTATGCGGAGGCTGGCGATCTGCCATGCGTCGAAATGCACGGGCGCATCGTAGGTGGTGGGAGCGCCTTGTTCGTTCCAGGAATCAAGCACCAGCACGTCGTCCAGCCACACTCGCACGCCGCCGCTGGTGAGCACGCTGAGGTCGTAGTCGCCGGAGCTGCGTGGCTGGAGCTTGTCCGTCCACCGCACGGAGTAGTCGCTCGGGTCAAAGCCCGCGAATGGTGGCGCGTCCGTCCACTCGAAATCTATCTGCGGGTCCATGCGCTGAATGGACGTGCCCTCCAGCGCTTGCCCACGGAAATACTCGCCGAGCAGGCCAGAGCCCGTCGCGGGCGGAGCGGGCAGCACGGTCACTACGACGGGATTGGAGTCGCTGACTGCGCCGCCATTATCCGTCGCACGAGCGATGATTTCATGCTGGCCGATGGCTGCATTTTCATAAGCGAAAACGAAGCGCCCGCCCGTGCCTCCTCCAGCATCTAGGCCGCTCAGGCGGAAGTGCTGGGAGCCAAAGCCGATGCTCTGGCCGTCTGCAAAAAACTCCACGGTGCTGACGGAGCCATCCACGTCGCTCACGTCGGCGGATAGGGCGACGATGCTCGGCTGCGTGATCGTCGCGCCGTCCTCGGGCGAGGTGATCTGCACATTGGGCGGCAGATTGAAAACATCCACCGTCCCCGGTGTCGCACCACTCGCAAACCACGCGAGCGGTTCGTCGCTGTATTGCGCGCCGGGCAAGCGATGCAGCGAGGGGCCGCTGCCAGCGGCGGCGGCGGGCCACGGCGCGCGGTCGTCGTAGCGCACGCTGTCCACGGTGATATTCGTGGGCCTGCGCAGCGTGAGGCGTTGGCCGTTGTCTTGCAGGCTGCGCGTGGCTGGGCCGAAAATCGGAACGCCCAAAGCGAGCGAGTAGCTCGTGCGAAAAGCAGACGGTGCCACGCTGCAAATCACGACGACGCTGTGCGCGGGGATGAGCGCGCCGGTGGGGAAAGTGAACTCGTAGCCTGCGAGCTGCCAGCCTTCTAGGGCGATCTCGGCGGCGGTGGTATTCAGCAGCTCGATGAAGTCTGGTGCTCCATTCGCGGGGTGGTAGTGGATTTCTGAAATGACGACTTCGCCGAGTCGCGGCGCGCTGTTTGGAGCGGCGGGAGTGGCGCTGGCGAGCGAGACGAATTGCGTGTCGCCCACGCTATTCACATGGCGGCCAATCGGGAACGCGCCATCGAACGCACTGTAGGAAAAGCTGTGGCTGTAGCCGCTGAGGTTGCCCACGCCATCCGCCGAGAAAAGCGCGAGCGTGCCGCCGCTATTGGTGAGCAAATTGACGAGCGATGGAAGGGCCACGTAGCTACCCGCTGCGATGTTGGTGCCCGCAGGGATTGCGAAGGTGGTGCCAGTGTCGTTGTTGATCCGCCACTTGCTCACGTCCACGCTGCTGGCGCTTGGGTTGTAGAGTTCTACCGTGCCGTCGCTCGTGATTTCATTCAGTAAAATGCCCGCGATATTGGGCTCTGGATCATCCGCTCCGGGCGAGCCGCCGAGTGCGCTGCTCGCGCGCCAGCTTGAAGGCGCATTTGGGGCGCCGCCGTTGGCAGGGACGAGGGAAAAGCCGAGGCCATCGGCGGTGAGCGGCCACGGCGCGGCGGTATCGTAGGTTACGCTGAGAATGGCTTGGCCATTGCGCGCAGCGAGGGCGATGGTGTCGCCGCTGTCGCCGAGTTTGCCTGAGTATTTGCCGTTCACTTTCACACCGGGATACCGCACGGCAAACTGCGCTGTGTCGCGCACGAGCAGCCAGAACGCGCCGGGTGCGAGCACGCTGTTTTGCGGGAAGGTGTAGGTGATGCCGGAGATGAAATTGAAGCCGGAAAGATCGAGCGGTTTGCTGTCCGTATTTTTGAGTTCGAGGAACTCCGCCTGCGTGCTGTCGGCGGACGGGTGGTAGTGGATCTCCGTGAGATGTAGCCCGCTCATATCCAGCCTCGGAGTGAAGTCGGCACGGAGTAGGGCGCTCCAGTCTGCGCCGTTTTTTACGCGAGCGTTCACGGTCGTATGCGTGGTGAGCGCGATGGGTTGCACGTAGGTGCGAGCAGTGCGCGCGAGTGCGCCGCCGAGCTTGCGTGGGTCGGTGCCGTCGAGCGTGTAGTAGATCGCGCCGGAGCCGCTTGGATCCTCTATGGTGAGGGCGAAGTCTGTATCGAACACGCCGCCAAATTGGCTGAACTCGGGTGCGGCGGTAGCGGGATAAAGGCCACCGTTTTTAAACTGCTGGAGCACTGCGCCACTGCGGCCCGGGAAGTAGTCGCGCAGCTCGCGCTCATACGTCGCCTTTACCCAATCAGCACGCGTGAAGGGCTCGCCGTTTTGGCCGCCGCCGGGGACGATGGCACCCTCGAAGAACGGCCCACCAAAGCCGCCGCCCGAGTCACCCCAGCGCGCACTTTCTCCCACGATGGCGCGATCAATCTCCTGCGCCCTCTTGCGAAAGCGGGCGGCGGCAACCTCGGGGGTGAGCGGGCCTTTGTGGAAAAATGCGCGCTGCACGGCGTCGGCGACACGCAGGCGAAATTCGGCATTTTGCCGTAGCGCCTGCCACACGTGCCAGCCGTTGCTTTGTGTGGGTGGGATGTTGTCGAAAGGTTTTTCTGTCGCAGCGCCGCCGACAAAATCGTCGTTCACGTCATACATGGAAAGTTCAGCGTCGTGGATGAAGAAGCGCCAGCCGAAGTCGCCACGACGGCTCTTTGCAGCGAACCAATTATTCTGCGTGCCGAAGCTCGCGGGCGTGTCGTTGATGCCCTGATAGATGCCCGCGATCATGTAGGCGATGAGGTTGTCCACATCGAGAAGCCGCTCGTATGCAGGATTGCGCGTGCCGTCGGGATTTTGGCCCTGCACTTTTTGGTAGGCGGCATTCGAGGAAAGACCGGCCTTCGCTGCGTTGTGCAGCCGCACCCAGCCGTCGAAGGTGCCGTCTGCCGCGCTCGTCTCGCCGTTGGAATTTTCCAGCTTTACCACGTCGTAGTCCGCTGCTCCGCCGCCAAAGTAATGCGCGCAGTAGGCCGCCGAGATGCGCTCCTGCGTATTGTAGAGGCCCCAGTATTGGCCGTTGATGGCGAGGTGGAAGAACGAGCCGCGGCCCGAGGGTTGGCCGAGCGCGAGCACGGTGTCGCGCGCGAATTGATCGCGGATGTAGTCGCTGTTCGGATCGTGCGTGAAGTGCCACGAGGCGATCTGGTCACTGCGTAGATCGAAGCTCTGTGTGCGTTCGGCACCGGTTGCGCCAAAGAGCGGGTAGTTCAGCTCTTTCGCGCCGTATTGCCCGCGCAGGAGGATGTGGAAATTATGCTTCGGATTGGAGGTCGTGCGGCTTGCTCCGCCGCGCACGCGGATGCCTGCATCCACTTGGAACCCCGCTGCACCATCGGGGTCTAGCAGCTCCAGCGACATCGGGCGCTCCCATTCGCTGCCGCGAGCATCCGGGTGGGTGTAAAAGCCGCGCGTGTCGTCGAACAAATCGCCGAGATCCATCACCAGCGACATCGTGGGGATGCTGCGCAAATCCTCCACGAAGCTCGGCCCATACTCGGCAGAATCCACGATGCGCGGATCGAGCCCGTAGTCGGTGAGGCTGCTATTCCCCCACTGCGTCGGCCAGCCCGCTGGGGCGCTGCCATCGTGCGACTGCTGCTGCACATCGGCAAGAAAGAGAAAGCTGCGCGTGATGACTGGCGAGGGGAGATGCCCCGCCTTGAAGGCCACCGCGCGCACCACCGTCGTCGCCGAGACGGTGAGCGGTGCCGAGTATTCCGCGCCTGTGCTAGCCGTGGGTGCAGAGCCATCCAGCGTGTAGCGCACCGCCGCGTCCGCTGTGGTGCTGGTGAGGGTGAGTGAAAACGGCGCGGTGAAAAATCCGTGTTGCGCGCTGAACTTCGGCGCATTGGCCACGGCGATAAAGGCGGTGGAATTCACCGCGCCCGGCGTCGCGGTGGTGAAGAAATGATCGCCCTCGCCATACGACACGTCGCGGAGCTGCGCGGGGAAATTCAGCGCACTCGTAGTCGTGCCGTCTTTGCGCGTGAGCGCGAGGTAGCCGCCGCCCGCTGCGAGCGTGAAGCTCGTGTGCAGCGCGGCTCCCGCTTTGCTCACATTTTTGCCGGAGGCGAAGACGACGAGGTAGCTGCCCGGCTTCAGCGTCACGGCGGGGAAAGTCCACTTCTTCGGCTGCTCTACATCGTCGGTGAGATGCCAGCCGGTGAGCGTCACCGGGTCGGCGGTTGTATTGTGCAGCTCGACCCAGTCCGGGTAGTCACCGGCTGAGTCCGCGAGCACGTGTTGCCCGGCTGCCATGATTTCAGAAAGGACGACGCCTTGCGCAAGGCTGGCGCTTTGAAAGAAAGCGAGGAGGACAAAGAGAACGAGTGATCGGAATGGCATAGATAGATGAAGAGCGGGCTACGTGCGAATACGTGCCAGCGAGCAGCATACGAATGAAACTCCGCCGCTCTTAGCGCAAACTTTTTCCCCTGTGGGAGTTCGGATTTGACCCCGGTGCGCGGGCGACTCATACGTCTAGGCAATGCTCAGTCTTGGTTTATTTTTCATCGTCGTCGTCTCGCTTTGTGGCACTCTCTGGTGGGCGGTGCGCGACGAAGGAGGGAACGCCAGCGAACCGCCGCCAAGCGTATGATAGATCCCGAAGAAATCCGCCGCCTCTGCGCCACGGTAAATGATCTGAACAACCTGCTCCAGATCATCGGCAAGACGTCGCAATCACTGCGCCCGCTTTGCGAGGCGAGTTCGGATGGGATCAAAAACTACACCTTTTTAAAAATGAGCATCGAGCGCGCAGAGGCCGTCGCTGCGCAGCTTACCTCGCACATGGGAGGGATCGCGGATGTCTCGGAGATCGTGGCTTTTCAGCCAAAGATGCCGACCTCCCAGACGCTCAGGAATACGAAATTCCAGATCATCAACCCGACCGGCCCACGCGAGCTGATCCTGATGATAGACGACGAGCAACTGATCTGCGAATTCGCGGGCGAGATGCTCACGAAGCAAGGCTACCGCATGGTCTGGGCGCATGAGCCGTTTCGCGCGCTGGAGATTTACAAGGAACTCAAAGACGAAATCGGTCTGGTCATTTTGGATTTCACACTGCCGATGATGGACGGCTCGGAAGTCTTCGACGAACTGCGCCAGATCAAACCCGAGGTGACGGTGATGCTCAGTAGCGGATTCGCCGAGCAGGATAAAGTGCGCGCCATGCTGGCAAAAGGCCTGCGCGGCTTCCTACCCAAGCCCTACACCGAGGAGAAGCTGCTCACGCAAGTGCGGCTCGCGCTGGACTCGCTAAAGACTGAGAAGAGGGGCTGAGGAAAGTGCCACTGGCGTCCTGCCTTTGGCGGCACTCGTAAAAGGTGGCTACGAAGAATGCGACTTTTCGAGGGATGCCACGCCCACGTTTGCGTGCATTTTCGATCAGCCATCAACCATCAACCTTGCCCCAAAGAAGTGGCTCGGCTGGTGGTTGATTCGGAGCGAAAGCGACACTCGACACGGCAACCTCCGCCGCTAGGATGCCGCCGCATTTTCCAATATACTGAACACGCTCATGCCTACTCCAAACATCCTCAATCACACCGTCAATCGTCGTTCCTTTCTCCGTCGCAGCACTGCTGGCGCGGCGGGCGCGGCGCTCGTATCCGCCTTCCCACACATCGTGAACGCGCAAGCGGCGAAGGCCATCCGCATCGGCATCGTGGGCTGCGGCGGGCGCGGCTCGGGCGCGCTCACGGATGCGATGAACGCGGATGCCGGCGTGGTGCTCGTCGCGATGGGCGATGTGGCGGCGGATCGTCTGGAAACGAGCTTTAAGAACATCTCCACGGCGAAACCCGAGCAGGTGAAGGTGGAGGAGAAGAACAAATTCGTGGGGCTGGATGCGATTGATAAAGTGCTCGCGACGGACATAGACATCGTGTTGCTCACGACGCCTCCCGGCTTCCGCCCGGCGCATCTGCACAAGGCGATCAATGCTGGAAAGCACGTCTTTTGTGAGAAGCCGCTGGGTGTGGATGCTCCGGCCATCCGCCATGCGCTGGAGGCCGTGAAGAAGGCGAAAGAGAAGGGGCTCGCGATTCAGACGGGCTTTTGCTGGCGCTACAATTTCGCCGAGCGCGCGACTTGGGAAAAGCTGCACGCGGGCTTCATCGGCGATATGCGCTGCTACTACGGCACCTACCTCACCGGCAGCCCGTGGGAGCCAAAGCCCCGCCAGCCCGAGTGGACCGACCTGCAATACCAGATGCGGAATTGGCTCTACTACACATGGCTGAGTGGCGATCACCTCGTGGAGCAAGCGGTGCATAGTGTGGATAAAATGAGCTGGGCTTTCAAAGACGTGCCGCCTGTGCGCTGCACGGCCATCGGCGGACGCCAACAGCGCATCGAGCCCGGCTACGGCAATGTCTATGACCATTTCGCGGTGATGTATGAGTTCCCGAATGGCGGACGCGGCTTCATTTTCGCCCGCCAGCAATCGGGTTGCTCGAATGAAAACAACGACTACATCGTGGGCTCAAACGGCACGGGCTATGTCGCGGGATTCCGCCCGATGCACAAGCTGACGACGACCGACGGGCAAGTGTGGGACTACGAAAAGAGCGGTGGAGAGAAGAACCAGATGTATGTGCAGGAGCACAAAGAGCTCATCGCAAGCATCCGCGCGGGCACTCCCGTGAACATGGGCGAGCAGCTCGCGCACAGCTCGCGCCTCGCGATCATGGGCCGCATGAGCGCCTACACGGGCCGCACGATCGAGTGGGAAGACGCGATCAATTCCAACGAGACTTGGGCTCCGATGAATGTGGATGAATTGAAGGCAGACAGCAAAATCCCGACGCCCGAAGTGGCGATGCCGGGCCGCTACAAACTACCCGCGTAATCTCGCACCATGGACCGCCGCACTTTCCTCACCACCGCCGCCCTCGCTGGGGGCGCACTTTTAACCAATGCACAGGATGCGCCTGCGAAGAAGCGCCCGAAGTTTAAGAAGGCGGCGAGTCTCGGGATGTGCAGCGTGAAGGGCACGCTCACGGAACGCTTCAAGGTGATTCGCGATGCGGGCTTTGACGGCATCGAGCTGAATTTGCCAGACGATGCGCTCACGACCGACGGCATCCTCGAAGCGAAAGCGGCGAGCGGGCTGGAAATCGCGGGCATCATCTGCACACCGCACTGGAGCAATCCGCTGAGTTCCCCCGACCCCGCAAAGCGCGAGCGCACGGTGAATGGGCTGAAATTTGCGCTCAAGCAGGGCGGCGAAATCGGCTGTTCACGCGTGCTCCTCGTGCCGGGGACTGTGGAGAAAGACGTGACCTACGAGCAGTGCTGGCAACGCAGCATCGAGGGCATCAAACGCTGTCTGGAAGCCGCTGAAGCCGCGAAATGCCACATCGCCGTGGAGAACGTCTGGAACCGCTTCATCAACGAACCCGTCGCCGCCGCGCGCTACGTGGATGAGATCGCGAGCCCGTGGGTCGGCTGGCATTTCGACATCGGGAATTGCGTGACGTTTGGTTGGCCCGAGCACTGGGTGCGCACGCTAGGCAAGGCGCGCATCCGCAATCTGCACTTCAAAGAATACAGCCGCAGTAAGCGTGACAAGGGTGGCCCCGGCGCGGGCTTTGGCGTGGAGCTGATGGAGGGCGACAACAACTGGCCCGAGATCATGAAAGCCCTCGATGAAATCGGCTACGAAGGCTACGGCATCCTCGAAGTCGGCGGCGGCGACGCCACGCGCCTGAAGTTCCTAGCCGAGCGGACAGACAAGATTTTGGATCTTTAACCTGCACCTGAGTGGTGCAATCTCCGCTCTATGCCTGAAAAGCCGCAGCCTAATCCACCGAAGCGCCCGCAAGCGCAACGCCCTGTCGCGCGTGCGCCGATGCCTCGGCCCGTTGTGCCAAGGCCGGTGGTGCCAAGGCCAGTCGCTCCGCAGCCCGGAGCTTACCGGCCTGTGGTCGCACCGCAGAAGAGCAGCAGTGGCGCTGGGGCGGTCATTTTTGGTGCGCTCACACTCGTTGCGGCGGGCGGTGCGTGGTGGCATTTCTCCCATCAGCAGCCAGAGTTAAAAATTGCGCCTACTCCGGTCGTCGTCGCTGTCGTGGAGGCCACGCCGACACCTGCGCCTGCGCCGCAACCGACGCCGAGGCCGATCCCGATTGCTCCCGTTTTCGCCGCTGCGCCAAAGCCTGCGGAGGCCGCGCCGATGGTGAATACTCCGGTGATGCCGACGCAGGAATCCAAGGCCGTCGCCGCTGCCGCTGTGCCCGATATTTTTAAAGCCCTCATCCCCCTCGATGAAATCGCGGGTCGCTCGCCTGCTGTGCTGGAGCGTTCGGCGAAGACTCTCCGCGTGGCGCTGGAGGAAAATAAACTCAGCAGCTACATAGACATGCTCCACCGCTCGCTCGCCGCCGAGCTAAAGAAGAGCCCGGACTTCGACTCCTCGCAACGCTACGAACGCTACACGGGCAGCCCACTTTTTATGCGCGCCATGCTCCAGCACACGCTCGGCACGCTCATCACCCCCGACGCGCAAAAGCTCATCGTGCAAGACGACCGCGTGAGGCAGCTCGTCGTGTGGTTGAATGAATCGCCGGACGCGATGGAGTCGCTCCTCAGCGCCATCACGCCCAAGGACAAAATGGCCAGCGTGCTCGCGACTTGGGCCACGCTCGCGCTGGACGACGCGGAGGCGCTCGGCAAATACCGCGAGCTCGCCATCGCCTGCTCCATCGTGCTGGAAAAACCCATCCAGCTCGACTGGCAACACACCGCCATCACCATCACCGCCGCCGAGCGTTACCAGTGGTATAAAGAGCACGACAAAGCCGGGAAACTCGCCACGAAACTCACCACGATGGACGCATGGCAGCTCGCGTGGGTCGTGGGCGTGCCTGTGCCGCCGAGCGAGATGGAATGGGCCATCGCCGAGCTAGAGGCCAAGCTGAAGCAAGACGATTGGGGCCGCACTTACGGCATGGTGCCCTACGATATGCAGAAGGCCGTCACGGGCGTGATGAAGCACCCCTACGACTACTACACCTTCTCCGAGATTTTAAAAAAAGGCGGCATCTGCGGCGACCGCGCTTACTTCGGCTCGAACACCGCGCGCAGCGTCGGCATCCCCGCCGTCTCCATCAGCGGCGATGGCCCGCAAGGCCCCCATGCTTGGATGGCGTGGCTCTCGGACAAAGATCGCTGGGCTTTTAGCGGGCGCATGGGCGGCTACCCTGCCGGGCACGTCACCGATCCCCGCAGCGGCGACAAAATCACCGAGCAATACTTCACGCGCCTCAGCGACTCTCACGCGCCGAGTCGGATTACTTCCATGAAAGCGCAGCGCCTCGTGTGGCTGTGCGACCTCCAGCTCGCGCTCGATCAGCCGGAGAACGCCGACCAAGCCCTCACCTTCGCACTCAAGACCAGCCCGCACGAAGCCGATCTGTGGGAGCGCAAGATCGCCATTTGGCGGGCCAAAAAGCCGACGCCTTCCGCCGATGTCTGGCGGCCTTTCCTCGACGCGCTCAAAAAGGAATTTCGCGACGATAGCGATATGCTCGCTCTCAGCCGCAAGGCGGAAGACGAGTTCATCCTGACGAAGCTCGACGCCGCCACCGCGAAGAGCGAACTCCGCAGTGACATCCGCCATCTTGCGAAAACAAAAGGTCTCACTTCGCTCGACGAAATCCGCACCGCTTACCAACGCGAGGCCGACATTTTTACCAAAGCCAGCGACTACGCCAGCATCCGCCACCTTTACCGCGAAGCCCTCGACGACTACGGCGGTGAGCCCTCGAAATTCAAGCCGCTCGCTCGCGACTACTGGGCGCTCGTAGCCGCTGCGCCAAAGGATCTCCGAGCCTCCGCTGCGCACGATATAGACTCCATCTATCAGCACCACGTAGAGACAAAAAGCGGCGGTTACTTCGACGTAAAAAGCCAAAACAGCGCCGCCGAAGTCGTGATCCAATGCCTCCGCGACATCGGCGAAACCGCCAAAGCCGACAAGCTCGAAAAAGAGATCGCCAAGCGCGGAGAGAAGGCCACGAAGAACGCGCTGTAGAAGCGCGCGGGGCCTAGCTCGGGGAAGTGATTTCGGCGGGGGCGTCGTTGTTTGGCGGAGTCTGCTCGGGGGGTGTTTTGCGGGCGGGCGGGCCGCCGAGTTGATCGGCGACTTGGGCTTGGATGTCGGCGACTTGGGTGAGGTGGAGCTGGGGGTCGGCGATGAGGAAGACTTCGCCCGTTTTGGCGTGTTCGTAGATGCGGGTGAGGGTGCCGTCTGGGGCGTATTTCACCTCGCGTTCTTTGAGGATGCGTTTCCTTTCGAGCATGAGGGCGAGGATGTAGCGGGCGTTGTCGAGGCCGGGGGCGCTGTCCACCATGTAAGCGCGGAGGAGGTCTTCGGCGGTTTGTTTGCTGACGGCGTCGGTGTATGTGGGCACGGGGGCTTCGTATTTGGTGCGCCAAAAAGAGAAGGGTTGGACGTTGTCGTTGCGGGCTTTGAAGGCTTCGTCGCTGAGGTCTTCGCGGCGGAAAGCTGCACCGTCCACGTAGAGGAGGGTGTAAAAGGATTCGTCCACAGCAAAGGCGCGGCCAGTGGCGGCGCAAGTGTGGGAGCGGCTTTGGATGGACCAGTCTTGGGTCATAGGATGTGGTGGTTAGAGGGCTAGAGGCTGGATGCTAGATGCGGCGTGCAGTGTGCGAGGGGTGGTGTGCAGTGTGCGAGGGGTGGCGTGCAGTGTGCGAGGGGTGGCGTGCAGTGTGTAAGGGGCGGCGTGCAGCGTGTCAGGGGTGGCGTGCAGCGTGTAAGGGGTGGCGTGCAGCGTGTAAGGGACGGCGTGCAGCGTGTAAGGGGCGGCATGCAGCGTGTAAGGGGCGGCGTGCAGCGTGCGAGGGGCGCCTCTCACTTCTTCCAAAAGGTGAGCGAGGGGAGGTCGCGGTTGGTGGAGCGGAGGTAGAGGAAGGTGAGGCCGGTGAGCAGGAGGAAGATATTTGGCAACCAGCCGGCGAGGATGGGCGTGAGGTGCCCGCCTTTCCCCAATGCTAGGAGGAGAAACATGAGGAAGAGGTAGCCGAAAAAGATGAAGATGGTGCTGGCTACGGAGGCGAGCACGGCGCGGCGCGAGAAGACGATGCCGAGCGGCGCGGCGAGGAAGCAGACGGCGAGGCAGGAGAAGGGGACGGCCCAGCGGTTTTCCAGATTGGTGCGGAAGGCGGCGAGCTGCGCCTCGGGGAAATCGGCGTTGTAGCGGAGGTAGTCGTGCAGCTCGGGGACGGTGAGTTGATCGGCCTCCATCGTCGCGCTGAGGATGCGCCACGGGGTCTCGCTCCAGCCGGGCATCGTGCGGGTAATACGGGCGCTGGTCTCGTGGGTCCAGTCTTCGATGGGTTCGATGATGCTGCCTTCGGCGTCGAAGTTTAGTTTGCGCCCGAGGTGGAGCTGCCACTTGCTTTCGGCAGGGTTATAGATGGCGTGGTGGGCGGCCCAGCGGGTGATGGGCTGGCTATTGGCATCGAGCTGGGTGATGTGGGCGTCCCACAGATTATTGACTTCATCGAGCCGGATTTTGCGGACGAACCAGATGCGATTCGTCATTCGATCTTTGGCGAGCTGGGACTCGATGTAGTTGAGGCTGGCGGCTTTTTTATCGCCCTTGGTGATGCGCTCCATGTCGGCCTTGCGGATGCCGTCGGCGCGCGGAGCCATCTCGTAATTTAGCGCGAGGCACACGCCCGTGGCCACGACGCCGCACGCGAGCAGCGGCATGATGAGCCGCACGATGCTGCGCCCGGAACTGAGGATGGAGATGATCTCATTGGAGCGGGACATTTTGCTGAGGCAATAGAGCAGCCCGAGCAAGAGCCCGAGCGGCATGGAGAGCAGGACGAAGCGCGGGAGCTGGTGGAGGTAGTAAAGGCCGATCTGCTGGAGCTTGCCGTGCGCTTCGAGGAAGTCGCTGATGTTATCGTTGAGATCGAAGATGAGGAGGATGCCCAAGAAGGCACCGAAGCAGAGAAAGAATGGCTCCAGAAAATTGCGTAGGACGTAGCGGTCAAGGATTCGCATTGAGTGGGCGTGAGTTCACGCGCTCGGCGGGATTTCGCAAAGCGAAAACCGTGGGGAATGTTTTTTTGCGCGGCCACACTAGAGTCGCCTCTTGCCAGTTTCGCTTTGAGCGGTTACGCAGCGCGCTCATGTTATTCTGGACGCCGAAATATCTCAAGAAAGGGAAGCTCTACATCAAGGAGGCGCAGAAGCGGCTTTCGTATCATCGCGACCGCTGGAGTGCGGGGACGATTGCGGATTTCGAGGCTCAGATTGCGAATTTAAAAAGCGTCGTGCAGGAGCGCAATCGCGCGGGGGTGGATGTGGCGGAGCACGCGCTGGAGGCGCTTTGCGAGGTGCATTGCCCGCTGGGGAAGGATGCTTGGATGAGTGAGAATGTGGAGGTTTTCCTCGTGGCGATCATCGTGGCGCTGGGCATCCGCACTTACTTCGTGCAGCCGTTCACGATCCCGACTTCTTCGATGTTTCCGACGCTCAATGGCATCACCGGACATCGCACGGAAGAGGAGCCGCCAAACATTTTGCTGCGCGCGCTGCAATTTGCGACGCATGGCCGGACGTGGCACGATGTGGTGGCGGAGGCGGATGAAAAAGTGACGGCAGTGGAAGATGACGTGCGCGATGGGTGGAGGAGCAAGTTCACCTACACGCGGATCACAACGGATCACGGTGTATACTGGGTGAATGAGAGCAGGGCTCCGGTGGAGGAGGCGTTTGGGAAAAACGGGATAGAACGGCATACGCTCGTGGGCATGAATTTCAAAAAAGGAGAGCCCATCGTGCGCGGCTACACGACGACGGGGGATCACGTTTTCGTGGATAAGATCAGCTACCATTTCCGCAAGCCGAAGCGCGGGGAGGTGTTTGTTTTTAATACCGAGGGCATCCCGAAGATGGGGAACCTCGGGCCGCCTCCGCTGAAGCCCTCGCAGTTTTACATCAAGCGGCTCGTGGCCATCCCAGGCGACCGCTTGCGGGTGGAAGCACCGGAGCTTTTCATCAATGGCAAACGCGCGGAGGGCTATGGCTTCGAGCGCGTGATGGAGGGGCGCGGCGATGCGCCGGTGAATGGCGGCTATCGCGGCTACTCGCAGGGGCCAGCAATTTACGATGACTACAATCTGCACCGCTCGCTGGATTCTTTCCTCCTGCCAAAGGCGTGTTATTTCGCCATGGGCGATAATAGCTACAACAGCTCCGACAGCCGCTACTGGGGCCCGGTGCCGCAGGCAAATCTGATGGGCGCGGGGCTGCTCGTGTATTGGCCATTTCTGCGCGAGGGCAGCTCGCATTTCGGGCTCATCAAGTAGGGGTTTATTTTGAACCACGAAGAACACGAAGAACACGAAGCGCTGCCTTTAAACCTTCGTGTTCTTCGTGCTCTTCGTGCTCTTCGTGGTTCAAAGAATGACGGTTGCTCCCGCGCGCAGCGTTTGACTCTGCGGCGTTCACTTTCCTAAAGTCCTGATCTCATGCAAGACGCCGTTCGCAAACGCATCTACGACTACATCGAGGAGAAAGGGCTGCGCAAAACGACGCAGCGGGATGCGATTATCGAGGCGGCGTTTAGCACCACGGAGCATTATACGGCGGAGGATTTGCTGGTGATGGCGAAGAAGCTGGATACCTCCGTCTCGCGCGCCACCGTGTATCGCACCCTGCCGCTGCTCGTGCAGAGTGGGCTGCTGCGGGAGATGGATTTCGGGAGGGATCATAAATTTTATGATCCGAACTACGTGGATCATCCGAACCACAACCACCTGATTTGCCTCGATTGCACGAAGATCGTGGAGTTTGAGGATGTGCATATTGATACGCTGGAGACATGCATCAGTAAACGGCTCGGCTACACGCCGCAGGGCAAGATCGTCCGCATCGAAGGGCACTGCGACGAGTTGCAGCGCAGCGGAGTGTGCAAGCACAAGATCGCGTAGGGGAGGGGCGCGGTATCCTACCGCTGCACCATCCCGTAAATCCTGCTAATCCTAAAAATCCTGTCTAAAAAAGAGAGACAGGATTTTCAGGATTAGAATGATGAACAGGATTTGGGAACGGGCTAATGCCATCTCCTATCGTCTTGCTATCGGGATAAAACAAAAGGACACGGGACGTGAGTCCCGTGTCCTTTGTATTTTTGTGTGTGGCGTGGGTTAGACGACCTTTAGCTCTGCGCCGCTGTTGGCGTCGTGGAGGGTGAATTTTTCGTGGTGGTAGTTCGGGTCGGGGCGGAAGCTGAGGCGTCCGGCGTATTTGCGCTCGATGTCCACGAGCAGTTCCTCGTCTTCTTTGCGCAGGCGCTCCATCACGGTCGGGTGGAGTTGCACGCGGACTTCGTGGACGTCCACGTAGTATTTCATCACGCGATGGAGTTCGCGTTGGATTTCTACGCTCATGCTGGTGGGGCTCT
>JAYVQK010000130.1:0-7668 GCA_043757005.1 Verrucomicrobiaceae bacterium | reverse complement strand
CCCCGTAGCCGCCCCTCCACCCCCCATCATCGCAGGGCTCAATACCAACCCCACCGCAACTCCACCGCCCGCGCAAGGGCCACAGCAAGTAGATCCCTTAGCAGGAAGGGGAAGTGTGGCGTTATATGTTGCCCCCCTGCAAGTGGAGGTAAAGATCATGAAGCCCGACAAGTGGGATGAGGAGCTGCCACAGAAACAGGTCGTTCAATTTGATGAGGCATTGAATGTGCGGATTCGCATCGGCACTCAGTTCGAGTCGCTTGCCAAGGTTCTCGCAATGGCAGACTTCCAGAAGTTGAAGCTGAAATCCCATGGCACGGCACCGGATGGCAAGGACATCACTCTAAGCGTTCAAAACACTTCCTTTCAGATTGTCGATGGCAAGACCGAATTGAGGGTGGAACTTCAGCGCAACGATTTGAAAACCGCGGGTGTCATTCCCTCTGCTGAGCAAGACAGCGTGAAGGAAATCGCTTGGTATGACTTGGTGAAGGATGCTCGCAGCAATCTCGATGACAGTCGTGCATGGGAAGCGGCAAACAGTGATGTTCCCGAAAAAGACAAGCGCGGGCGTTGCTACAAAGAGGGCGACTTGAAGAAGAATGCTGATCGGCCCATCGACAAGACGTTTGTCGTTGCCGGTGGTGCCGAGGTCATCACGGCGGAGTTCGCGGGACAGTCTTCGGAGAAGCAGCAGTTGGCGCAGCAGGCTGACGTGTTCTACATCTCAGGGCACGGCAGCTATGGTGACGGCACGTTCTCGGTGAGCGAGGACGGCAAGACACGCTTCGGCGCGGCTGATCCGAAATGGGACAAAGACATGGAGGTCGTCATTGTCGGCGGCTGTTCTATCTTTGGCATCCAGACCAAGAAGTATCGTTATCCGAGCATGACAAGCCGCGATCAGAACTATTACGACAGTCACTACGGAGGTGCAGCAGATGCTTCGCCCGGCGAGAAGTGGGAGAACCTCAAACCTGATGTGAAGCTCGGCTACTGCTTCACTGCGCCGCTCGATACCCAGGGTATGCCAGGCATCATCAGTTCCTATCAGGCTTTGGTCAAAGGTGGTATGGACCCAGTGGAAGCATGGGGCACTGCCAACAAGGGAACAACAGGTGTAAATGCCTGTGCCATCGACACCCGGAAGACGCCACACGAATACTGGTATTTCAAGAAGGTAAGCACCGGATGGTTTAGCAGTGATCTGCAATGGACAAAGGTCGTCAAACCGACCGCCGGATGGTGAAACCCAAAAACTCTAACCCAACCTAACTCATGAAAGCCATTCTTATTCTGACCATGATAGCCACCATCGCCGCAGCCCAACAGGCCGCACAAACACCCGAACAAATCCAACAGCAAAAGAACGCCGCCAATCAGGCTGTGATCGCGGGTGTTGCAGATGACTCCAAATCACCATTAAAGTTGTTTGAAGCATACTACTCTGGGCTTATCGCATGTGATTCGACCCAGTTTCGTTGCCTCACTCAACAGGCAATTAAAGATTGGTTGGAAGTGGACGCCCTGACGGCAGCAGACCTCAAGCGGATGAGTGATGGTCAAAAGAGCCTCGATAAGAAAGACTTCGTCCTCGTCGAGTTCAGCTACAAAGCCGACGCCAATCGTCCCGAAATTGTTTTTGGCTATCGCTACAACTACAAGGACGGAGACGGGCAGCGCATCACGACCGTCGAACGCGAAAAGCTCATTCTAACGCGCACTGCGGATGGTTGGAAAATTGATGCCCTCGACTCTGATCCGGCACCGTAAGCGATAAGTTCGTCCGTCCTCCGCGATGTGCAAGCGGCGTTCGTGAGCGTGGGGCGGGTGGCAACGTCTCTCCGGCCTGCAACGCTGCTCCCCGCCGCGCCGGAGCCTTGAGGTGCAACCGATTTCTGGACCGTTTTTGTTTAGATATTTTTAGTTGAGATTGCTTCGAATTGCGCTGGGGAAAGGTAGCCGATGGAGGAGTGTTTGCGGTGGGTATTGTAGTAAGATTGACAGAAGCCAAGGGAGAAGCCAAGGGGAGGGAGAAGCCAAGGGGACAGACAGATTATGCGCAAGCGTGGGCAAGTGACGAAGACGACGTTTGCCGACAGCGCCGTGGCCACGCGCAGCTACGACGCAGCGGGGAATGTGCTCGCGCAGACGGATGAACTTTGGCCATACATGGACAAGCACTTACGACTCTTGGAAGCGTAAGCTCACTGTGACCTGCTCCCCAAAAGTTGAGCCAGAGGCTATGAGAGTTTGAGGTGCGCTCAAATGAAAAAGACGCGCGGCGGGGCAGGGCAGAGCCTTAGCTGCCTTTGCGCACTGGGAGGGGCTTTGGCTTCTCTTTCTTTGTTTTTTTGACTTCTTTTTTGTGACTGTTATTGCCTTTGGCCATATCGAGTTTTTGGTTGGTGCGTCCACCCGCTCTGTCATTTTGGCGAAGCATGGCGGCGACTTTTCGGAGAGTGTCGGAGCGTGCGCGGAGGGTAACTCTGAAAAAAGATTTTTTAATAGTTTTGCTATCCCGTCTGGAGGCTGTGATTGGTTCTGGCCTATGGGCGACAAATCACCAAAAGCAAAGTGGCCTGCTCCCCAAAAGTTGAGCCGCATGTGCTTTCTTACGGAAGGTTGTTGTTTTGGGTGGGGTGGATGTTTGACTGGGTTGGGAGAGCTTTCTAGTGGGGTGGGAGGATGTTCTTTTGTGTGGGGAGGTGGTTCTTCTTGCTTGGAGTAGGCTGCTTTTTGCTGGGGGAACGGTCTTTTTGATCGAAAGAATGTGCTTTTTACTCGGGAGAATGTGCTTTTTACTCGGGAGAATGTTCTCCCGAGTGCGATGGATGTTCTTTTTTGGTGGGGAGAATTATTTTTTCTTGAGGCTTAAATATCTCTTGCTCTGGTGAGGGAATAAAGCCTAGCGTTTTGGTGGGCAGGTTGTCTGCTCGAATCATACTAACCAACTCACATCTGGAACTCTTATGGCACGTAAAACAATCCGCATTGAACTCCCTATTGGCAAACCGGACGCTATGGTGAAATTAGCGAAGGACATCAAGAAGCAGCACGATCAACGCACGGCGGATGGTTCGCCGGATGAGTTGAAGGATGTGGAGGTGCAGGAGATGGGGGCTCGCGCGGTGGTGGCGGAGGAGAAGCGGGGGCAGGCGGTGTTGCTGGATGCGCAGGCGGCGAAGTTGCGGCAGGAGGCGGAGACGCTGATTGGCACGGCTCCGGGGCAGGCGGCGACGACGAAGGGGACGTTGCTTTATGACATTACGGGGTTTCGGGATGATTTGCTTTCGGAGTTTCGGGATGAGGAGGCGGCGCTGGGGGAATACGGCTATAGCGTGGTGATCGGCACGGCGGCGGCGCCTCAGCGTAAGGCAAAGGCGTAGGGGGCGCGCTGAGAAAGGGTTGATGGTTGATTGACGCAAGCGTCTCCTTTTCCTCGTGAACGCCTCGCCCGTGATGGCTGCTGCGGTTTATTGGGTATTGGTGATGAGCTGGATCAGCAGCAGCGGTTTGGCTTTTCGTAGTGGTGTTGGAGGGTGGTGAGGTAGAGGTTGCGGCGTGGTTGGGGCTTACATTCGCAGGCTTTGGTGGCGCGTTCGAGGGCGGCTTCTCCGCTGAGTTCTTTGAGCAGGGTGAGGCTGAAGAGGGCGACGCTCATGGTGGCGGCGGGGTGGGCGAGCGCGTCGGTGGGGATGAGGACGGGGGCGGTCTGGCTGAGGGTGGGCGGCTGGCGGCGGGTGAGGAGGCGGAGCCATTCGCGGAGGCTGATGAGGACGATGATGGTGACGAGGAGGAGGAAGGTGCCGGCGACGATGGCGTTGATGCGGTTATTTATGGCGAGCTTGGGCTGGGCGGCGAGGTCGCGGGTGGCGAGGGCGAGCTGTTCGGGGTCGGCGGATTCTTTTGCTGTGGCGACTGCTTTTTCTAATGTGGGGCGGGAGTCGGCGCTGGCGGCTGCGCCTGCAAGGAAGCCGATCTTCGGGTTGCTGTGAAAGATTTTCTCGAAGCCTGCTGTCATGGTGACGGTGAGTAAAACGCAGAGGGGGATGAGGGTGACGAGGGCGATGCGTTTGCGGCCGGTGGGGGCGGCGAGTTGGGTTTTTAAAATGATGGTGGTGGCGAGGCAGAGGGCGATGGCGGCGAGGAGTTGATTGGCGATGCCAAAGAGGGGCCAGAGGGAATTGATGCCGCCGAGGGGGTCGCGGACGCCTTGGATGAGGAAGTAGGCCCATCCGGCGACGACGAGGGCGCTGGCAAAGATATTGGCGGCGATGCTTTTGGTGTCGCCGAGGCGGGGGGAGAAGGTGCCGAGGAGGTCTTGTAAAAGGTAGCGCCCGACGCGGGTGCCAGCGTCGAGGGTGGTGAGGATGAAGAGGGCCTCGAACATGATGGCGAAGTGATACCAAAGATCGAGCCAGCGCCCGTGGGTGACTTTGCTGAAGATATGAGCCATGCCGACGGCGAGGGTCGCTGCGCCGCCGGTGCGCCCGTAGAGGGTGGGCTCGGAGACGGTGGCGGCGAGGGATTTCATACGCTCGTCGGAGACTGCGACGATGCTGGGAAGATACGCGCCGGGGTGCTGGGGGTCGGGGGTGAGGTGGGTGAATTTTGCATCGGCCACTTGCGCGCGGATGTTGGCCTCCACGGCGGCGGGGTTCTTGCCTTTGCCTTTGGTATTCATCGCGAGATAGGTCTCGGGCTCTAGCGTGCAGGCGGCGATGAGGGCCATGATGGCGACGAGGGACTCTAGGCACATCGCGCCGTAGCCGATGGAGCGGGCGTGGCTTTCGCGGGTGATGATCTTGGGCGTGATGCCGCTGGCGATGAGGGTGTGAAAGCCACTGATCGCGCCGCACGCGATGGTGATGAAGCAGAAGGGAAACAGCCCGCCCGCGATGACGAGCCCCTTGCCATTTTCCGCGAAGACGGAGACGGCGGGCATCTGCAAATCCGGCAGCACGAGGAAGACGCCCAGCGCGAGGAGCGAGATGGTGCCGAGCTTCATAAAAGTGCTGAGGTAGTCGCGCGGCGCGAGTAGCAGCCAGACGGGGAGGACGCTGGCGAGCAGGCCGTAGAAGATGATCGTCCAGGCGATGGGCTCTTCTTTAAAAGTGAGCAGCGTGTGCCAGGTGGCGTTCTCGTGGACGAGCTTGCCGCCATAGACTGCGGCGAGGAGGAGCACGACGCCGAGGGCGGAGACTTCCAGCACTTTCCCCACGCGGAGGTAGCGGAGGTAGCCGCCCATGCACATGGCGATGGGCACGGTCGCGCCCACGGTGAAGACGCCCCACGGGCTCTCGGCGAGTGCTTTCACCACGACGAGGCCGAGCACTGCGAGGAGGATGACCATGATGGCCAAAATGGCTACGCTGCCGATGAGTCCCGCGAAGCCGTTTAGCTCTTCTTTGAGCATCTGCCCGAGCGAGCGCCCGTCGCGCCGCATGGAGGCGGTGAGGATGATGAAGTCTTGCACCGCGCCGCCGAGGACCACGCCGATGAGGATCCAGAGCGTGCCGGGGAGGTAGCCAAATTGCGCTGCGAGCACCGGCCCCACCAGCGGCCCAGGCCCGCTAATGGCGGCGAAGTGGTGGCCGAAGACGATCCATTTATTTGTCTTCACGTAATCGCGCCCGTCCTCGTGGATCTCGCACGGCGTCGCGCGACGATCATCGAGTGTGAGCACGCGGGCGGTGATCCATTTGGAGTAAAAGCGGTAGCCAATCGCGTAGGTGCAGAGCGCGGCGGTGAGGACGAAGCCAGAGCTGAGTGGCTCGCCGCGTCGCAGCACGATAGCGGCATACGCGCCCGCGCCGAGTAGCGAGACGATGAACCAGATGAGGAAGGAGAGAGCTTTTTTCACGAAGTGATTTATCAGCGGGTGAGAAGGGCGACGGCGAGCGGGATTTTAAATGGAACGCCCTACTTCTTCCCGCCAAAACAATACACGCTCCCATCCTCCGCTCCGATCACCACCGCGCCGCTCGCCACGGCGGGGCTGCTGGTGATGGGCGCGCCGACTTCGTAATTCCAGCGTTCCTTGCCGTCCGCCAAATTCACACAATAGAGACGCCCATCGTGGCTGCCAAAGATCACGCCTCCATCGCTGCACAGCACCGGCGAGCTATCCACATCCCCCCGCGTGGCGAAGGTCCAGCGCGCCTCGCCCTTCACCCGATCAATACAATGCAGCCGCTTATCGCGCCCGCCGATCAGCAGCACCTCGCCATCCAGCGCAGGGCTAGAATAGTAGGCAAAACTCCGATCACGATACGTCCACAGCGTCGCCCCCGTCGCGAGGTCGAAAGCGAAAACCTTCTTTGCCTCATTGCCGAGATATGCGAAATGCCCATCCGTCGCCGCACTCCCTGGGATGTAGCTTTCCGCCTCCACCTTCCGCACCTCCTTGCGCTCCTTGAGCGAAACGACGTGCAGCAGACTGTCGCACCCGCCAAAGACCGCGAACCCTTCACTGGTGATGGCTGGCGTGCCGTTGATGAAATTTTCCGTCTCCACCTTCCACGCCTCTTTTCCCGTCGCCGCATCCAGCGCATACAGGCTAAAATCGTAACTCCCCACCAGCACCCAGACCGCCCCACTCACCGGATCTTTTGCCCAGTTTGCACCTGCCAAAATCTTATCCCCCGTCTCATGCCGCCACCGCTCCGTGCCCGTCGCCACATCCAGCGCATACAGCATCCCATTACTCGCCCCCACGTAGCACAGCCCGCCGAGCACGAGCGGCGTCGCCTCCATAGTGCTCTCCGTTTTAAAAGCCCACAGCTCCTTGCCATCGCCCAGCCCCACACAATGCACCGTCCCCGCATCATCTCCGAAAAACACCCGCTCTTCTACCACCGCCGCCCCGCCTTTCACCGCCGCGCCCGCTTTGAAAACCCACCGCAACACCGCCTCCGCCGGAGCCGCCTCGCTACTGCGCCCCTGCAACTGTGGATCCCCCCGGTGCATCGGCCAGTCCGCCGCTATGAGCGACGGGCTCGCCATAAAAAGCGCACAAAAACGGAATGTGAGGTCTCGGATATTCAGCATCCGTGCAAGCTCCCAGACCCCACCCGCAAATCAAGCACCGAGGGAATGTCCACTTTTAGAAGACGCCCAGAAATTCACGCAATAAACATCCTTTCACTGGCGGACTTCCTCGGGAGCGTTACGTTCGCGATAGCTTTTCTTGCCTTTTAAAAAAACTCGCCGCTCATGTTTTCCAGAAACTTCATCACGCTTTCGTTTTCTCTCTTACTCGCACTTTTGCTGCCGAGTGGGGCGCAGGTCGTCATCAATGAAATCCACTACAGCCCGGTGGAGTTGCCGCACTTCGATGCGAGCGGGAATCCGACTTATACGGATGGCAGCGCGGCGAATCTCGCGACCGATGTGCATGAGTTTGTGGAGCTGTATAATGCGGGGGCTGCGAGTGTGGACATCAGCGCGTGGAAGCTCGGCGGCGGGATAGACTTCACTTTCCCAGCGGGCACCACTATCGCGCCGGGGGCGTATAAAGTGATTGCTCCCATCGCAGCGCGCATCCAGAGCGTCTATGGCATCACCGGCGTGCTCGGGCCATACACGGGGACGCTGAGTAATAATGGCGACACGGTGAATCTGACGAACGCGGTGGGCACGACGATAGACTCGGTGAGCTACAGC
>JAYVQK010000129.1:0-7668 GCA_043757005.1 Verrucomicrobiaceae bacterium | reverse complement strand
AGGGCCAGCTTGCCGTCGAGTTCCTTGGTGAAGTCCGTATCGGCCAGCGCGGCGATGAGTGCTTCGCGTTCGGCGGGGTGCCGCGCTTTGCGAAAAAGCGTAGTGATTTCACGGAGCGATTCCGCGTCGTCCATCGAGGCGATCGCGCGAGCGAGATCACCACGTTCGCTTACTTTTTCGATCTGTAAATATTCCGCGACCAGCTCGAAAGTGCGGATCGTGCGAGGCGGCGAAAGAGGCTCTGGAAGGGGCATGGGAAGTGGCTCTGGCGCTAGCGCGCGGGCTTGCACGGGCCCCGCTGCGATGGGCGATACCGGGGGCGATGGAGTGACGACTTCTCGCGAAACGGCAACCGTCTCGGCGGGGCTTGTAGCCCCAAGGTCTCTGGGTTCGGACGACATCCAATATACGCACACCGCGAGGAGCAGGATCACCAAAGCAAACCAGGCAGGTAAAAGCGTGCGATAACATATCATAAAATTTATGATTAGACGTTGACCCAAAAAAAGAAAGGGCTCTATTCGCCACTGTTCAGTCGGCACAGAAATGGACCGTCTAAATAAAACAAACAAAAACAAAACCAGAAAACTACAGATAATCCTATGAAACCAACACGTATCTTAACTGGCGCTATTGCGCTTTTCAGCCTCGCAGTGACGGCGTTTGCTGCCGACCACGCAGACTCACCAACTGTAGGCGGCGACCAAGGCGCAGACCTTGCCGACGTTTATGCGTTCCTCGACCCAATGGACAACACCAAGGTCATTCTTATTAACACCATCCGCGGATTCATCGTCCCGGGCGAAGCGGGCAATTTCGCCATCTTTGATGAGAATGTCCGCTTTACCTTCCAAATCGAAAACACCGGCGACTCCTCGCCCGATATGTTTATTGATGTCACTTTCAACCCACGCCTTGTCCCAGTCATAGACAAGAAGGGTCTCAAAGCCGGAGACACCGGTTTTGTCGCTCCTGACATCACTGGGTTCAAAGCCACCCCCCGCACGCAGCAGGACGCTACTGTCTCATTCCGAGGGAAAGTCCCAGCGGCACTCGCGGGTGCTAAAGGAAAATCCCACGCACCAGTCACCCAGCCCACGCTGGCAGGCACTTCGACGACGGATGGAGTCGCACCAGCGGAGCTGATCAATAACCTCAAAAACGCCAAAGCGGAGGATCTCGGCATCAAGTTTTTTGCCGGTGAGCAAGACGATCCGTTCTTCTTCGACATCCCCGGCTTCATCCGGTTCGCCAACTCGGTGACTGCTGGAGCGGCTGTCCCAGCGCACCTCGCCCGTGGTCGCGATACCTTCGCGGGCTACAACGTGATGGCCATCGCCATGAGCATCCCAATCGCGCAACTGCGCGGCACAGATGCGAATGCTCCGACGACGATCGGCATCTCCTGCGTGTCTTCACGCAAGTCCGAGAAATCCAAGCGCGGCGTCAAAGTCGGTTCCGGCGCATACGCCGTTGTGGACCGCGAAGGCATCCCCGGAGTGAACGCCGTCTTCATCCCTTACAACCGTAAGAACGAATACAACAGCATCACGACCAAAGACGACGGCAAGGGCCGCTTCTTCGGCGCAATCGCAGCCCGCCTCACCTCGCTCGGCACAAACGCTACCAATATCGGCACCCTCGCCAGCGTCGTCGGACTACCTGCCCCGGCGGACTTTGACAGCGCCACCAACAAGCTCATAAAGGGCAAACCCGAAGGCAAAGGCGATATGCTCCGCCTCAACACAACCTTGCCGAACGACGGCATCGGCGGCACTGGCAGCAATGCGAACGGCTTCCCGAATGGTCGCCGTCCTGGCGATGACGTGATTGACGTTATCCTCAACTTGGTGGTGAATCAAAACACCGCCATTAACAAAGACAACGTGAACACGAACGACGTGGCATTCCGCACCGTCTTCCCATTCCTCGCCGCACCGCAAATGCCGCGTGGTAACACGAACACCGACGACAACACCCGGAACTAAATCCCGGCTCGGCAAAACTCAGCCGTGTTGATCTTCTCGCAAGGTCAGCACGGCTTTTTGCTGGAAAAATATCTCGCTACATCTGCAACGAGAGGGGCGCAGGGAGCGCACGCGCGCGATTGCGGTGCTTCCCCATCAACCATCAACCCTCACCCTACTTCTACTGTGTTTTAGAAAATACAGACCGCGAAGGATGGGCACGGATAAGTTATGGGAAGTAAGAGCGAGAGCCAAAAAGCGAGCGATTGATTTGCCGCGTAGCGGCTGCCCGAGGGTAGCCGTGGGCTTTAGCCCACGGAAAGGGCAAGAAGGGCTGCGTCGCGGAGCGACGCCTGAACCGCCGCAACCAAGGCTCGCAGCGTTTTCAGCCGTCGCTCCGCGACGGGCGCTCGGAGTGCGCTCGCCCGTGGGTTAAAACCCACGGCTACCCTCGGGCTGCCGCTACGCGGCAAAAAAGCAGATCCAGCCTGAACAGTGGGGGAAGCCGTTGATTCCTGTCCGTATACGTGAGCCATTCCAATCGGTGTCTTTTTTCAACTCAGTAGAACTAAGATGAGCGCGACATTTGCTTCTAGTGTTCGCTGCTTTTAGAGGTTTCACTTTCACACACACACACCGCCATGAACTTCCGACCTATCATCCTTGCCAGTCTCGTCGTCGCTCCTGCTTTTGCGGAGGAGATTACTGCGGAGCAGACGGCTTTTTATACGGATAAGATTTTGCCGATCTTGGCGGAGAATTGTTACAAGTGCCACAGTGCGGAGGGGGGGAAGGATAAGGGCGGGCTGACGCTGGATACGCGGGATGCGATGCTGAAGGGGGGCGACACGGGGCCGTCCGTGGTGCCGGGGGATGTGGGGAAGTCGCTGTTGCTGACGGCGGTGGCTTATACGGATGCGGATCTGAAGATGCCGCCGAAGGGCGATAAGCTGGCGGCTGCTCAAGTGGCGGATCTGACGACGTGGGTGAAGCAGGGGGCGCTGGTGCCGAGTAATACGGGGGCGATCAAAAGCAAGCTGAGTGGGCTCACGGATAAGGCGCGGCGGCATTGGTCGTATCAACCGGTGACGAAGCCGGAGGTGCCGGTGAATAAGAACCAGCAGTGGTGCCGGACGCCGGTGGATTGTTTCATTTTACAAAAGGTGGAGGCGGCGGGGATGCTGCCTGCGCCGGATGCGGATAAGGAGACGCTGATCCGGCGGGCTTATTACGACTTGCTGGGGCTGCCGCCGTCGCCGCAGGAGATAGATGCTTTCCTAGCGGATCAATCGGCGGCGGCGTGGAGTAAGGTGGTGGATGGGCTGCTGGCTTCGCCGCACTATGGGGAACGCTGGGGGCGGCATTGGATGGATACGGCGCGGTATGCGGATACGGCGGGGGCGAATGCGAATAATGAGGATTATCGCTTCCCGCACGCGTGGACTTTCCGGGACTGGGTGGTGAATGCGATCAATAAGGATATGCCGTATGATCAGTTCATCGTGCAGCAGCTTGCGGCGGATCTTTTACCGAAGGAGCAGCAGGGGCTGAATGGGGCGAACCTCGCGGCGCTAGGTTTCATCACTATCGGCGAGCGGTTTGGGAATGGGAACGATCAGATCAATGAGAAGATTGATACGGTGAGTAAGGCTTTTTTGGCGATGACGGTGACGTGTGCGCGGTGTCACGATCATATGTTCGACCCGATCTCGCAGAAGGATTACTACGCTCTGCACGGGGTCTTCTCCAGCATCACGGAGCCGAGTGTGAAGCCGCCTGTGGGGGCGCTGCCGCCGCGCGAGTTGCTGATGGAATTCACCAAGAAGAATGACGAGGCGATGAAGGAGATGCGCGACGGCTACTACGGCACGCTGGGGAAGGCGAATCAGGCGTTTCGGCTGAAGGCTCCGCTCTACCTGGAGGCCCTCGTGCAATCCCGCGAGGTGCCGCAAGTCACGGCCAGTGCGAGCGCCACGCCGGCGCAGATCCGGGCGATGCGGCAGTCGTCGCCGTTCTTCACTTTCCTCCGCGCGAATAAGCTCGATGATGAGATGGCTCGTGCGCTGGAACGCCGCGTGGGCAACCGCGACGACTCGGTCTTTGGCCCGCTCGCGCGGCTCTCGGAGATCAAGCCCGAGGAGTGGGCGGCAAAGACTCCTGCGATGCTCGCGCAGTTCCAGAGCGCGGCGAAAAAGCCGATCAACCCCATCGTGCTCGCTGCGCTCAAAGGTGCGAAGCCTGCGGGCATCAAGGACGTGTGGGCGATCTACGATAAGGTCTTCGCCGCGCCCGCCGCGAAGTCCGCGATTTGGCTGGATGAAATCGCGAGCAGCAGCAGCCCGTTCGTGGCAGGGGTGGATCAGCCGCTCGCCGAGCTGATGCAGGTGCCCTACGAGATCAAGCCCGGCGGCGGCATGGGCGTCGCGGAATTCCGCGCGGCGGTGGATCGTTTGCCAAACCGCCTGCAAGGACCGCTGCAAAATGCGCTGACGAAATACAACCTCCTGCTCCTCACCCACCCCGGCGCACCCGCCCACGCGATGGTCGTGGCGGATAAACCGAAGGCGCAGGACTCGCCCGTCTTCATCCGTGGGCAGGCCAATAGCAAGGGCGACATCGTGCCTCGGCGCTTCTTGGAAATCCTCAGCCCCGGCGGACAGCCAAAGCCTTTCACCCAAGGTAGTGGACGCCTCGAACTGGCCCAAGCCATCGCCAGTCGCGAGAACCCGCTCACCGCCCGCGTGCTCGTGAATCGCGTGTGGATGCACCATTTCGGCGAAGCCTTCGTGCCCACGCCCGATGATCTCGGCACGATGTCGGAAAAGCCCACGCACCCCGAGTTGCTCGACTACCTCGCGAACTACGTGATGGATAATGGCTGGAGCCTGAAAAAACTCCACCGCCTGCTGCTCCTCAGCCGCGTCTATCAACAAAGCAGCCACATCCTCGTGGGCTCCGATTACAAAGACAAAGACCCCTACAACAAACTGCTCTGGCGCGCGAATGTGCGGCGGCTCGACTTCGAGAGCGTGCGCGACTCCATGCTCGTCTTTAGCGGCCAACTCGATGGCAGCATCGGCGGCAAGCCCGTGAACCTCACGGACGAGCCCTACAGCTTTCGCCGCAGCGTCTATGGCTACGTAGATCGCGGCAATCTGCCGGAGCTGATGGCCAATTTCGACTTTGCCAAACCGGAGATGGCAAACTCCAAGCGCACCACCACCGTCGTCCCGCAGCAGGCGCTCTTTTTAATGAACAGCCCGATGAGCGTGGACATCATCCGCCGCATCACCGGACGCCCGGAATTCACCGCCGCCAAAGACGACCTCGGGCGCATCTCCGCGCTGTATAAAATCATCTTCCAGCGGATGCCGAGGAAAGAGGAATACCCGATGGCTCTCGCCTTCGTAAAAGTGGAAGCCCAAGACACTGAGGCCAACAACTACGCCTACAAACCCCCACGCGGCGGCGGTCGCGGTATGGATGGACGCTCCGCGATCAAAAACGACGGCCTCCGAGTCGCCCGCCGCCCGCTGAACGCTTGGGAAACCTACGCGCAAGCCCTGCTCTTCTCCAACGAAGCGGCGTATGTGAACTGAGGCGAGGCGCGATTTAATCAGCGACGCCCTAAGACTTGGCGGCGTTCTTTATTATCCCGCCATGCAAATCGCACTCACCACCGCCACCATCCTATTCACCTTCCTCGCCGCGCCTGCGTTTTCCGCAGCGCCTTTGCCCGATAGCGTCAAAATCAGCGGCTTCGCCATCGGTTGCCAGGCTTGGACGTTCAATAAATTCAGCGTCCTAGAAGCCATCGAAAAAACCGCGCAGACGGGCGCAAAAGTAATCGAGTTTTTCCCCGGCCAGAAACTCTCCGCAGCCGAGCCCAACGTGAAATTTGACCACAATGCTTCGCCCGAGGTTTGGGATAAAGTGAAGGCCAAGCTCAAAGAACACGGCCTCACGCCAGTAGCTTACGGCGTCGTCGGGCTGTCGAAAAACGAGGCCGAATCGCGCAAGGTTTTCGAGTTCGCAAAGAGCTTCGGCATCGGCGTCATCAATACCGAGAGCGTGGACGCGATTGATACCTTCGAGAAGCTCGTGAAGGAATACGACATCAAGGTTGGCTTCCACGATCACCCCAAGCGCGACAACGACCCGAACTACAAAATGTGGGACCCCAACTACATCCTCAGCGTGGTGAAAGACCGCGACGCGCGCATCGGCTCGTGCGCAGATACCGGCCACTGGGTGCGCAGCAATTTGAAACCCGTGGACTGCCTCCGCATCCTCAAAGGCCACATCGTGAGCAGCCACCTCAAAGACCTCCACGCCCCGCTCCCGAGCGGCCACGACGTGCCCTACGGCACCGGCGTGAGCGACATAAAAGGCATCCTCGCAGAATACAAAGCACAGGGCTTCTCCGGCCCGATCTCCGTGGAGTATGAGTTCAACTGGGACAACAACGTGGGCGACGCCAAAGCCTGCATAGACTACATCCGCGAGAACGGCGCAAAGTAGCCACCACATTTCCAAAAGAGCGGGTCGCCGAAAGGTGGCCCGCTCTTTTTTTGTATCGCAGGAGCGGCATCCTACCGCACTGAGTCGCGCCATGCGCCCATCTATGGCTGTAGAATTAAAGCAGGAAGTAGATGCGATCCGCCAAGGCCATACTACCACCCAGAAGCGATGCCATTTGTATGAACCGGACGCGCGCTACAGCGCACCCTGCGAATTGCCAATATGAAGGCTGCCACTGATTCTGAATCTGCGGGGATTTCCCGCCACCTGCCCGTCGGGGCGGAAGTGCAGCCGGACGGCGGAACGCATTGCCCCGAGTGCACGCCAGAGGGATCGGTGCCGGAGCCACAGACAGCGGTAAGGCATTGCCATGAGCGGCGATTAAGAAATCGGGGAAAGGTCGGGCTGGCTCACGCTCGTCCGCCTATGAAGTCCGTCCCTCCCGGCTGCGGCGACGCGTGTCGGGCAGTTCAGGTCTCGCCGAAATCGAACTGCCTCTGCGCGTCGTGCGACTCGGCGGGCCTGAAGGCGAGCGTCGCGGGTGCGGACTGCGGGTTTTGGAAAAGCGAGACTTCCCACAGGCCGCGGCTGATTTTTGTGCTGCCGATTTGGATACCATCCGGCGTGACCTCCACGGTGAGGCTGGCGGTGCTGGCGTAGCTGCGGACGAGCGGGAGGAATTGCGTGGGACGGAAAAAGCAGACGCCTTCTTCGAGGACAACCGCTTCGCAGCCCGCCTCAGTGTCACCAGCTTGAAAGATGACCTGCCCATTTTGCGCGGCCAGCCGGAGCAGCGAGTTGGGCGTCTCCTTGCTGCCGCACGCACCGAGCACGCGCAACATGCCGGCGAGGGCTTTTCTTTCGATGGTAAATTTCATACTTAGTTCTCTGACTCGTCGTCTTCGGAGCTTTGGCTGCGGGTGTTGGCGAGCGCGGTTTTGATTTGGGTGATTTCGGCGGCGGACAGTTCAAAGAGCCTATAAACCCGAACGCCGCCTTTAAAGCGCAAAAGCCCCGCAAATCCTGATAGAGGCATATTTCAATCGCGAACTAAACCATGCGTTTGTTTCAATAGCGGCGCGATTGAATTTCTACCAACTTAATCGATGATTTTCAGTTGTTTGCGACTTTCAGTTACCCTTCGTTTTTTGGGGCTCCGAGATCAAAGGCGGCGTTCGGG
>JAYVQK010000128.1:0-70708 GCA_043757005.1 Verrucomicrobiaceae bacterium | reverse complement strand
CGCCCACGCCGAGCAGCACCGCCCACCACCCCGAGGGCTGCCGCGCGTAGCCGTGCGCCGCGAGGATGCTCACCGCGAGCCCGAAGAGCAGAGCGGTGTCCTCTTTCATATAATGGGAAAGCTCGAAGAGCTGGTGATGCAGCATGAGCACGAGCCCCACGCCCACGCCTGCGAGCCGCCCGCGCGAGAGCATCCCGAGCAGCGAGAGCGCCACGATTGCAGACGCTGTGAACGCCGCCGAGACCCAGCGCCCGGCCTCGACGACGGCTTGCTCGGTCCTCGCGTCAGCCAGCGTCGCCGCGAGTTTCGTCGTGCTGAGGAGGAGCATCGGGTGGTGGAAATTCCACGCGCGCGTGCCCATCACTTGCTCGACTTTGCTGGGCTCATCCGGGTGGTAGTAAAAGGGGAACTCATTGTGCCGCGTATGCAGCACGAGTGTGGCGATGAAGAGCGCCACCGCCCACGCGAGCGCCGGCAGCTTACTCACCGCGCGCTCCGTGTTGTTTTAGAAAATGTGACGCCATCGGCGGTGCTTGTATTTTCTCCCATCGCGCACGGCAACCGCGAAGCGGGGGTGCTCTGAACTCTGAACTCCGAAGCCGTTTTCAGCCGTCGCTCCGCGACGGGCGCTCGGCGCGCTCGACCGTGGGTTAAAACCCACGGCTACCCTCGGGCTGCCGCTACGCGGCAAAAAAGCAGCTCCTGCCTGAACAGAAGGGGGGAGGCCGTCTATAGAGGTGGAGGCCGTTTATTCCTGTCCGTATCGGTGTGCCATTCCAGTCGGTGTCTTTTTCACCACAGTAGAACTAAGCAGGCGCAGTTTGAAATTGTCGGGCCATGATGTCGGCGAGTTGTTCGATGCGGTAGGGTTTGGCGAGGAAGTCGTGTTTTTTGTGCTGCTCGGAGTCGCCGCACACTCGCTCGGCGCTGTAGCCGCTGGTGAAGATGACTTTTAAATCGGGCCGATCAAGGAGGAGCTTTTGGGCGAGTTGATGGCCGGAGAGGGATTCGGGCATGACGACGTCGGTAAAGAGCACGGCGATCTCGTCGCGGTGCTCGGCCCAGATTTGCAGGGCTTTGTGGCCGTCGGCGGCGGTGCGGGTGCGGTAGCCGAGGCGTTCGAGGGCTTTGTTGACGAATTCGCGGAGGAGGTCTTCGTCTTCTACGACGAGGATGGTGCTGCGTGGCGGGGGCTTGGAAAATGGGAGCGTGCCGGGGATGACGGCGGCAGGCTCGGCGAGATTTTCTACGCTGAGGGGGAGGAAGACGCGGAAGGTGGTGTCGCGCCCAGGCTGGGCGTCCACCTCGATCCAGCCGTCGTGTTGGCGGACGATGCCATAGACGGTGGCGAGGCCCATGCCGGTGCCTTTGCCGGGTTCTTTAGTGGTGAAGAAGGGCTCGAAGATTTGGCCGATGGTGGCGGCGTCTATGCCGTGGCCGGTGTCTTTTACGGCGAGGCAAATGAAGCGTCGCGCGTGTAGCTCGGGGTGCAGTGCGGCGGTGGCTTCGCCCAGCTCGAAGTGGGAAGTGGTGAAGGTGAGCGGGCCTCCGCTGGTCATGGCGTCGCGAGCGTTGAGGGCGAGGTTCATGATGACTTGGTCGAGGTTGCTGGGGTCGGCAAAGACGGGGGGGAGATCGGGCGCGAGCTGAAGGACGATGGCGATGGGTTCGCCGATGACGCGGCGGAGCATGGCGACGGTTTGCTCGATGGTGGCATTAAGGGAGAGGGGGCGGCGCTGGATGTTTTGTTTGCGGCTGTAGGCGAGGAGCTGCTGGGTGAGGCCGCTGGCGCGCTCGGCGGCTTTGGTGATTTGATCGAGGGAGTGGCGCACTCTGGCTTCGAGCTGCGGGCTGTGGAGGTGGAGCGAGGCGTTGCCGAGGATGACGGTGAGGATGTTATTAAAATCATGCGCCACACCGGCGGCGAGTCGCCCGACGGCTTCCATTTTTTGTGCCTGTCGCAGCTCGGCATCGAGCCGCACGTGCTCAGCGACTTCGTGGGTGAGCTGGGCGTTGGCGGTGCTGAGTTCGACGGTGCGCTGGCTCACGAGGGCGTCGAGTTCGGCGTGCTGGCGGTGGGCGATTTGGGTGAGTTCCCACTTTTTAGAAAGCGCGTGGGCCATTTGCAGGACTTCGATGTTGTCGAAGGGTTTCTTCAGCACCAGCACTTGATCGGTGTGGGCTACGACCTTCGCGATTTCCTCCCATGAGTAGTCGGAATAAGCAGTGCAGAGGACGATCTGGAGGTCGGGGAATTCGCGCCAAATGTGGGTGATCGTCTCCACGCCATCCCAGCCGGGCGGCATCCGCACATCTACGAAAGCGACCGCGTATGGCAGCCCGGCTTGCGCGGCGGCGCGCACTTTCTCGAGCCCTTCGCGACCTTGGAAAGCGGAATCTATTTGGAAAACCACGTGGTGAGTGGAGGCGGGCGTGGTGCCAAAGATCACGGCCTCGTCGGCGGTGAGTTGTTGGGCGATTTCCGCGCCCGCTGGGTCGAGGACTTTGCGGAAGTCTTCGTGGATCTCGGGGTTGTCATCAATGATGAGGAGGCGGTGGTGTTGGGGTAGTTTCATGTGCGGGATGCGATGGGTAGATCGAGTGTGAAGGTGGCCCCGTGGCCGAGGCCGTCGCTGTGGACGCTGAGGGTGCAGCCCATTTCCTTGGCCGCGAGCGCGCCGCTGTGGAGGCCGAAGCCGTGGCCGTCGCGGCGTGTGGTGAAGCCGTGGCCAAAGATGAGGGTGAGGTTTTCCGGGGCGATACCGATGCCGTTATCCGTGATGGAGACGCGCACGATTTTATCGTCGGCTTGCACGATGGAGAAGGTGATCTGCTTATCCTCGCGGAGCGCTTCGTTGAGCGCGTTCTTGGCGTTGCGGAGGAGGTTGATGAGGATTTGCAGCACGCGATGCCGGTCTGCGCGCACGAGCGCGGCGGGGGTGAAATGGCGCACAAGGGTGATGCCGTGCCGTGTGAGGGAATCCCCGTTCATCGCGAGGGCATCCTCCACGAGGCGGGCGATGGAGAGTTCCTCGGAGAGACCGCTGATTTTGGCGTAGCTCTGCTGCATGGAGACGACTTCTTTGATGTGCTCGATGTTGCGCGTGAGGCGATCCATCTCGGCGAGCAGGGCGGTGTTCTCCTCGGCGAGCTGTTGGCCGAGTTTTACGAAATAGCCGGGGAGCTTTTGCCCGCCGGGATCCTGGGTGAGGTAATCGGCGAGCGTGGCGTGGCGGGCGATGAGGAGCTCTGCGGCCTCGCTGACTTTCGCGGCGCGGGAGCTACGCAATTTATCCAGCACCACGCCTGCGGAGACGTTCACGCTGTTGAGCACGTTGCCGACGTTGTGGAGCACGCCCGTGGCGACTTCGGCCATGCCGGCGAGGCGTGAGGTTTCGAGCAGCTTTTGTTGCGAGATGCGGAGGGCTTCTTCGGCGGCTTTGCGCTCGGTGACTTCTTTTTGCAGCGCGAGCACTTTGCCCTGCAACTGTTCGCCCGCTTGTTGGAGCGCGCCGTCCTGTTCGCCGATGCGGGCGAGCATATTATTAAAGGCGGCGGTGAGCTGGCCGATTTCATCCGCGCCGGTGGCCTCTACGCGCACCGAGTAGTCGCGGTCGCGCGCCACGGCTTTGCTGGCGCGGGCGAGGAGGCGAAGGGGATTTACGATGATGCTTTGCAGGCGAGTGGTGAGGAGGACGACGAGCACGAGCGAGCCTGCGAGCGCGGCAGCGGTGACGCCGAGGTAGAGGCGCTGTAGCTCGCTGCGCGTATGGGCATAGTCCACATCCATGTAGAAGGTGCCGATGCGTTCGCCATCGAAAAGGATCGGCTGCACGACCATCCACGTCGCATCGCGATCTACGATGCTGGCGGGGGCACCGGGCAGTGGCGGCGGGCAGAGGTCTTCGCTTCCGAATTTCGCAAATAGTTTGCCATTTTTATCGAGCACGGCGGCGTTGAGGATCTCGGTCTTAACGCGCAGTGGGGCGAGCACTTCGGCGGCGCTCTTGGAGTCGTGAAAGACGAGGGTGGTGGCGCAATTATCCGCCATGATCTGCGCGAGGGTGTGCAGCTCGCGCTGGTAGTTGCTGCGGAAGTTGCGGAGCTGGAAAATGTAGAGCGCGCTCGCGACCGCGAAGATCGCGACGAGGCTGGCGGCAAGGGTGACGAGCATCACTTTCCGTTTGATGGGGAGGTCGCGGAAGAAGGCGTTCATCGTTCGATCACGGTGCGCGCGACTTTGAGCAGTTGTGCGCTGATGGTGAGGCCGCTGCGGCGTGCGGCTTTCTGGTTGGCCTCAAATTTCACGGTGCCCTCGTCTTTTACAAAACCCAGCGCACCTCCCCGGCGCACGAAGTCTGCGGCCTCGCCGACGACGAGCACGGGGCGGACTTGCACGGCAGCGAACACGGGCTCGGCGCGTTCGGCTTCCGCGACGAAGAGCACGTGGCACGCGGCGAGTGCGGCGCTGTCATTGGCGGAGACGCGGCGGATTTCGAGCGGGTGGCCATTCGCGGTGGCTTTGGGCGCGAGGCTGGCGAGTTCTTCGCTGATCGCGCTGCGCCCGACGATGCCGATGATGAGGGGGCTTTTCTCGCCAGCGAACGAGGCGGTGGGCCACTGCACGAGCTTGGCGAAATTGATGAGATACGCGGCTTTGACCTCGTATTCCGACTCCGCGCGCACGAGCGGCGCGAGCAGGCAAAGGAGCGCGAGGAGGGCGCGCTTCATCCGGCTGGCGGTGGTGTGGGTGAGCAAATCCATGCGGAGGATTTTTAGAAGCGATACGTGAGCTTGAGGCGGTAGGCGCGCCCGTCTTGCTCGATGGTGTCTTGCAGGCGATTGATGCTGCCGGGCACGCGGTAGTGTTGATCGAGAAGGTTGTAGATGGAGGCGGAGAGATCGAGGCCGGGCGCGAGTTCGTGGCTAAAGAGGGTGGCGTTCATCAGCCAAGTCGTGCCGCTGTCTTGGCGCTGATAGGTGAGGCGGTCGCCGACGTAGAGGAACTCGATATTGGCTGAGAGCTTCTCGCCATAGAGCGGGATGCCGAGCTGGAGCTTCGCGAGATCTTGTGGGGAATTGATAAGGCGCGTGCCGATCTGCGCATCGGTGGCCTGGTGCCGCGAGTAGCTCGCACGCAGCATCCAGCCTGTGTCGCTCTTGCCTTCCACCTCCACGCTGGCTCCGCGCACTCGTGCGTCGCAGACGTTGGCCACGCCGTTTTTCCCCGTCACGGAGTTGCTCGTGTTATCAATGAGGTCGGTGATGTCGTTTTGGAAAATCGAGACCGTCGCGTGCCAGTGCGCGCTGAAGTATTGCTCCCCGACGAGTTCGTAGGTGCGGATGCTCTCGGGCTTCACGTGAGACTTTTCTTCCCTCGCATCCGGCGCTCGGAATGCTTGGCCGTAGAGCAGTTTCACGGTCGTATTTTTCCACGGTTTGAGGATGAGGCCGAGGCGCGGATTGAGTGTGTCGCCGAAGCTATTATACGTATCGTAGCGCAGGCCCGCCGCGATGCCGACGCGCTGGGTGAGCTGGGTGTGCGTGTCGAGATAGACGCCGAAGACTTCCTGTTGGGCGATGGTGTCGTCGAGGACACGTGGCGAGACTTCATCGTAGCTCCGTAGCCGTAGTTGCAGCGTCTTGCTGTAGTCCACGCCCATTTTAAAACGGAAGCCTTCGAGGAACTGAAACGCTCGCCCGATGGAAGCCTCCGCGCCCCACCAACGCTGGCGCGAGGAGTCGTTATTGATGACGACATCGTCGGCAGGGCCGGGGAAATGGCCGGTGCTGTAGTAGTCGTAGGTGTCGTAAAAGACGCGGGCGTTTAGCTCCCAATGGCTCTCCGTCTCGTGGGCGTAGCGTAGCTCGGCGTAGCCGCGCGAATCGCTGTCCTGCACCTGCGAATTAAAGACCGCGCCGAAGGACCCCGTGGGCACGTCCTTTACCCGTGTGACGTAGCCGCCCTGTAGCGTGAAGTCGCCGTAACTCACCTTGCCAAAGGTGCTCCAAAAACGATCCGCGTCGCGCTTCACGGCGACGCCGTGGTTCGTCTGCGGGGTGTCGTATTGTTTGTAGTAAAGGCGGTCATTTCCCTCGCTCTCATACGTCGTCCCGGAGAGGAAATACTCCAACCCGCATGCCAGCTTTTTCCCCAGCGTGACGCGTGCGGTGTAGGCGTTGAAGGTCCCGAAGCTGCCCGAGGTCTCCACGCCATTCACGGCGCGGCCTTGGCGGGTGATGATGTTCACGACGGCGAAGAACGCATTGCTCCCGTAGATCGCCGAGCCGGGGCCGCGGATGAATTCCACCCGTTCGATGAGGTCCACATCCAGCAGCCCCTCGGTGCCCACGCTGGCGGCGTTGTAGAGCGGATCATTCATGCGATGCCCATCCACGAGCAGTAGCGTGCGCGTGCCGTAGTCGGAGAGGCGGTTGAGGCCACCCGCCGTGGCGTAACTATATTCGCGGTCATCCGTCACATCAAAGCCACGCACCCCGCGCATGATCTCCGCGAGCGTCCGGTAGCCAAAACGCTGAATCTCCTCACGCGTCACGATGCTCACGGAGGAGGGCGCGTCGGTCACTTTCTCCTGATGTTTCGATGCCGCAAAAACCGTGTCCACCTTGATCTCGCCGAGCTGCGCGAGGTTCAGCTTTAGCAGTCGCCCAGCGTCTTCGGCCCATGTCGTGGTGGGGAAAATCAGCGCAACCGCCGTCAGTGCGCAACAGTGGCGATGGATGGATAGGTTCTTCTTCATAGATGGTTTTTTTGTCGAGCGGCTCTTCGTCTTTTTTTATCAAACCCCACGCCCGTAAGCCAAGTAATATCATCCTCTTCGAATAAATAGACAGGCAGTGATGCGCTATTGTCCCAGAGGGACAGCCCAAGCCGAGGACAGACGTAGTCAAAGTAGCCAGTGGTGGCGAGAACCACCGGCTACTTTGACTACGTCTGTCTTCGGCTCTAGTTCTACGGTGTTAAAAAAACAGGCGGGATGGATGGTGAGGGCCAAAGCCCGGCATGAAGCCGGCCCAGGGCAGAGCGAGGGAAGAGCGACGCCCTGAGTTTGAGGCGATGAAAAATGGCCAAGCCCCAACGGGGCGCAACCACGGCGGGCGGCGGATTCTCTCGCCGCGTTGGGGCTTGGCGTTCTTGTTCATTGGGCACCTAGGGCGTCGCTCGTTCCTCGCTCTGCCCTGGGCTGGCTTCCGTCTGGGCCTTTGGCCCGCAAAACACACACGGATCTTTTTCAACACATCGGAACTAAAGTTCAGAGTTCAGAGTTCAAGGAAACCTCTTGGAACTTCGAACTTCGAACCTTGTTGCTTCGAGAGCGTCGTTCGAAGTTCAGAGTTCGAAGTTTACAGAGGTTCCCTCAAATGAATCGCCCTACAGCAGCGTGCTGTCATCGCGCTTCTCCAGCCGCATCACTTGTTTCTTCACCACCTCCACGTTCTTCGTGATCTCGAAGAGTGCCTTCACGATTTCGCCTTTCGTCGCGTCGTCGCCGAGGGCGTTGAGCAGCGGGTGGAGCTTCATCACGGCGAGCGAGGCAGTGTTGCAGTGGTCTTTGATTTGTTGAGTAGCAGCGGCGCGATCCATACGCGCAGAGTGCGCCGCGCAGCGACGGCGGCAAGCCTGCTCGTAGCGCGCCCCCCATCAACCATCAACCCGCTTCCCGCTTGGCACGCGGCGGCGGTGCTCTAGCGTGGGGCAATGCGTGTTATCGTCACCTGCGGGCCGAGCTATGAGCCCATTGATCGAGTCCGTCGGCTCACGAATTTCTCTACCGGCGAACTCGGCCTCCTGCTGTCGGCAGAGCTTGCCGCAGCGGGGCACGAAGTCGTGTGCTGGAAGGGCGAAGGCGCGACCTCCACCGCATCTGCGGGCGGCGCGCGCGTGGCGACTTTCTCCACGAACGACGACCTTTTCCACGCCCTCGCCGCCAGCCAGGCCGACGCCATTTTCCACGCCGCCGCGCTCTGCGACTATCGTGTGAAAGCGGCCACCGCCGCCGATGGCACCGTTCTCCTCGGCGAGAAAATCGCCACACGTAGCGGCGAGATCACGCTCACACTAGAGCCCACGGTGAAAGTCCTCTCCCGCTTGCGCGAGCTCTTTCCCACAGCCCGCATCGTCGGCTGGAAATACGAACTCGACGGCACCCGCACCGACGCCCTCGCCAAGGCCGCGCGGCAACTCACCGAGTGCCGCACCGATGCCTGCGTGCTGAATGGCGCAGCATGGGGAGCAGGCTTCGCCTTCATCGAGCGCTACCCCGTGGAGCTCGCCGACAAGCCAGCACTCGCGGCCTTTCTCGCGCGCTGGCTGGTGCGGTAGCTCTGCGAGCACGAGCCTGTTGCCAAGCCCGCGCGATTTCAGCATCGTGCGCGCGATTACATGTCCGACACCTTTTTCATCACCACCGCCATAGACTACACGAACGGCGCACCGCACATCGGCCACGCCTACGAAAAGGTGCTCGCCGACGTGCTGGCGCGGTATCATCGGCTGCGGGGCGACGAAGTTTTTTACCTCACCGGCGTGGATCAGCACGGGCAGAAGGTGCAGCAGAGCGCGGAGAAAGCGGGCCTCGAACCGCAGGCGTTTGTGGACGGCGTCACGGCAAAATTCACCGCGCTGTGGGAAAAGCTCAACGTGAAATACAGTGCGTGGGCCGCGACCACCGACCCTCTGCACAAGGAATGTGTGCGCGCCAATTTGCAGAAACTCTGGGACGACAAAGACGCCGCGACGGGCGAGAGCCGATGGATTTATAAGAAGACCCAGCGCGGCTTTTACAGCGTGCGGCAGGAACAATTCCTCACGGATAAAGAGCGCGGCGCAGACGGCGAATTCGGCCCCGACTGGGGCGTCGTCGAGGAGCGTGACGAGGAGAACTTTTACTTCCGCCTCACGCAAGACCCCGCGACCGGCCTGCCCGGCTGCGACCCGAAGCAGTGGCTCCTCGATTTCATTGATCAACGCAGCGCCGACGGAAAGCCGTTTGTCGTCCCCGATTTCCGCGTCGCCGAGCTGCGCAATGCCGTGGCAAAACTCGAAGGCGACCTCTGCATCTCCCGCCCCGCCTCGCGGCTAAAGTGGGGCATCCCTTTCCCCGAGAGCTTCGGCGCGGGCTTCGTCACCTACGTGTGGTTCGACGCGCTGGTGAACTACATCAGCTTTGTCCCCGGTCACGACCCGCACTACGGCGAGCGCAACCAGTCACCAGTCACCAGTCACCAGTCACCCGCTTTCGCCGACTGGTGGCCGCCCCTCCACGTCATCGGCAAAGACATCCTCACCCCCGCCCACGGCGTCTATTGGCCGATCATGCTGCGCGCACTCGGCTTCACCGATGCCGAAATGCCCACCCTGCTCGTCCACGGCTGGTGGAATATCGCCGGAGCGAAGATGAGCAAAAGCATCGGCAACATCGTAGATCCCGATGCCCTCGCCGAAAAATACGGCGCAGAGACCGTGCGGTATTATTTGATGAGCGACATCGCCACCGGTCGCGACTCCGACTTTAGCGAGGAACGCCTGGTTCAGTGCTACAATATCGATCTTGCTAACGCGTTGGGAAACCTCCTGAACCGCACGCTCAGCATGGCGACGAAGTATCGTGAAGGCGTGCTTCGTCTGAACGCGCGAGCGCGCGAAGAATCAGATCCGCATTTATCTTGTCAGATCAGATTGAATAATTTTGTCGGACATTTTGACGCATGGCAGATCAATGAAGCTATTAACCAGCTCGGTGCGTTTGTGACTGTTTGCAACCAGTTCATCGAAACCAAAAGGCCTTTTACTTTGGCCAAAGACCCCGCGAATGCAGATGAGCTCGACGCCGTCCTTTACACCCTCGCCGAGTCCCTCCGCATCATCGCCATTCTCATCTCCCCCATCTTGCCAAAGGCCGCAGCGGGGATCATCGAGCAGCTAGACCCGGATGGGAAGTTGCCGCGTGAGTTCAAGCTCTCGGATGCGGTTTGGGGTGGGTTGCAAGACGGCCACCAGCTCGGCAAACCCGTGCCGCTCTTCCCCCGCATCGAGACCGCGCCGCCCGCGGCGTAGCACCGTGAAAGCGTGCTTTGCTTTGCGTGAACTCTGAGTAACTTCGCCCACATGAGTGCCACTGAAATCCTGACTCAAATCCATTCGTTGCCACCTTCCGACTACCGGGAGCTCATGGACGAGTTGCGCGAAGAAATGTGGGACGATCAGATCAAAGCCGATGCTCAGAGCGGCAAGCTCGACGCGCTCTGGCAACGCGCGGAGGCCGACTTGGCCGCTGGTCGTTGCCGCCCTCTCGATGATCTCATCCACGACCGCTCCTAGCTTTTGGGAGAGTTACCGCCGCTGCCCTGCGCAAGAGCGTGAAGCAGCGCGGAAAGCCTATCGCCTTTGGAGCGAAAATCCCCAGCACCCTTCGCTGCGCTTCAAACCTGTGGGGCTGTATTGGTCGGTGCGAATCACGCGGAGCCACCGTGCGCTCGCCCGTTATTCCGGTAAGACGCTTGTCTGGCTCTGGATCGGCCCGCACGATGAATACGAGCGGCTGATTGCTTAGTTCCACTGTGCTGAAGGAAGTGCCCAAACGGGGGTCTATCGCTTGTGGCCGTTCATTTGTCCGCAGGGCGGCTGTAGAAAAGCAGATGTTCCGTTGTCACCCTGCTTTCGTCGCACTATAGAATCGTCTCTCGATATGAGCCTCAAAACTTTCGTCCGACGCGCCTTCAATATGGGCCCTGTGATTCATCCCGTGGATCGCGGCCTCGCGAAACGCTATATCAAGCAGCGTCTGCTCGCTGTTTATCCCGAGCTGCGCGATAATCCCCGCGCGCTGGAAAGTGCCTACCGCGCGCTGGGGCAGGATGCGCAGCCGGACGACAGTGGCGGGACCGTGTATGATCTCGCCGCCCACCGCGAGCCCGAGCAGTAGCCTGGCTAGATTAGGAAAGAAGTCTGGATTCAACCCAAACGCCGCTTTTGAGGGCCGAAGGCCCGGATTAATACCAGCCTTGGGCAACGCCTAAGGTGTATTCGTGCGAACGATGGAGGGCCGAAGGTCCGGCCTCATTTGTCCCAGCAATTGCCGCAATAGATCGGGCTTTCAGCCCTTGGTCGTTCATCGTGTCCAGACCTAGGCCGTCGCTCGTTCCTCGCTTTGACCTAGGCTGGTATAGAGCCGGGCCTTCGGCCCTCAATCGCGGCGTTCGGGTAAAAAAACCAAAGCGCAGAGGCCCGCAAGTCTCTCCGGGTTTCTTTTAAAAGACGGTGGTTTAAAAACTTGTGCCGCATCTCGCACGAGTCCCGCTAAGTCATCTGGCATGATCTTGCCTTTGCCCATCTGGTCTAGTGCTCCGCCGCAGCTTCGGTTGCAGGCGGGGGAAATCCATCTTTGGCGTGCGCACCTTGCGGATTCGACGCGGGTGGAGGCTTGTGAGCAGGTGCTTTCAGCGGAGGAGCAGGTGCGGGCGGGGCGGTTTGCTTTTGCGGAGGATCGCCAGCATTTCATCATCGCCCACGCGGCGCTGCGGACAGTGCTGGCGCGGTATGTGGGAGGGGAGGCGGCGGAGTTGGAGTTCACCACGGGGGAGTTTGGGAAGCCGCAGGTCGTGCAGCTTTTTACGGATGTGCGCTTTAATCTGAGTCACACGGATGGGCTGGCGCTGATCGCCGTCTCGCTGGGGCGCGAGGTGGGGGTGGATGTGGAGCGGGTGAATAGGGACATCGAATACGAGGAAATTGCCGATCATTACTTCGACCCGCGTGAGGCGTGGGATCTCCGCATCGCGCCTCCCCAGGAGCGTGCGTGCAGGTTCTTCGAGGTGTGGACGCGCAAGGAGGCGTGCCTAAAGGCGAGCGGCGCGGGGCTCGGCGGAGAGATCGAGTCGCGCTGGAACGTGCGCAATTTACAACCCGCCGAGGGCTACGCCGGGGCGCTCGCGAGCGAGGGGGAAGATTGGCGGCTGGCGTGCTGGGAGTGGAGTCTCTAAAACGGCGTTTTCAAATGTCACAGCCCAACACGAAAGCCGACGCAGCCGACGGCGGATACGAGATTGTTATCGAGCCCAGCAGCGGATTTCTCCGCACGAATTGGCGTGAGCTGTGGGAGTATCGCGACTTGCTACACATCCTCGTGCGGCGGGATTTCCTCGCGAAATACAAGCAGACGATGCTCGGGCCCCTGTGGTTCATTTTGCAGCCACTGCTGAGTGCGGTGGTGATGAGCATCGCCTTCCATAAAGTGGCGGGCATCGCGACGGGACACACGCCGTCGCTGCTCTTCAATCTCTGCGCGCTGCTGCCCTGGAGCTACTTCGCGCAGAATGTGACGACGGGCTCCGCGACCTTCACGGCGAACGCGCATCTTTTCGGCAAGGTGTATTTCCCCCGCCTCGTCGTGCCGCTTTCCACGGTCGTCTCGAATCTCTTCGCGTTCATCCTACAGCTCGGCGTCTTCCTGCTCTTCTACGTTTGGTTCGCCGTGCGCGGGGCGAATATCCACATCGGTGCATCTGCGCTGCTGGTGCTGCCGCTCATCCTCATCACGTGCGTGCTGAGTCTCGGACTGAGCCTGCTTATCTCCGCCTCCACGGCGAAATACCGCGACCTCTCGCATCTTACCCCCGTCCTCTTGCAGCTCTGGATGTTTGCGTCGCCCGTGTTTTATCCGATGGAGTTGCTCACGAAAAATCCGAGTTGGTCTTGGCTGGCGTGGGTGAATCCCGTGGCACCACTCGTAGAGCATTTCCGCACCGTCCTGCTGCACGACGGCATCTGGAATCCCGCGATGCTGCTCGTCTCCGCCGCGACCTCCGTGGTGCTCCTGCTCCTCGGCATCATGGCCTTTAACCGCGCCGAGCGCACCGTGGTGGACAGCGTCTAGCCCATGAGAATTGCCCGCAAACTCATGGTGGATGCTCGTGGCATCGGCAAACGCTACCGCATCGGCACGCGACGCGGCGATGATGCTCAGGCCGCGCGCGCTGCGCTGGGGCTGCGCGCTGGCGATGAGCCGGGGACTTTCTGGAGCCTGCGGGATGTTTCGTTTTCCGTGAACCAAGGCGAGGTCGTAGGGCTGGTCGGTCGCAACGGAGCAGGCAAAAGCACGCTGCTGAAAATCCTCTCGCGCATCACCGATCCTACGCGTGGGAAAGTGACGCTGCACGGGCGCGTCGCGTCGCTGCTGGAAGTGGGGACGGGCTTTCACCCCGAGCTGACGGGGCGAGAGAACATCTTCCTCAACGGAGCAATCCTCGGGATGAAGCGGTGGGAAATCGCAGCGAAGTTCGATGAGATCGTGGAGTTTGCCGAGGTCGGCGCGTTTCTCGATACGCCGGTGAAGCATTACTCCAGCGGGATGTTCGTGCGGCTGGCCTTCGCGGTGGCGGCGCATTTGGAGCCAGAGATTTTGCTCATTGATGAAGTGCTGGCCGTCGGCGATGCGGCCTTTCAGAAGAAATGCCTCGGCAAAATGGGCGAGGTCGCCAACGAACATGGTCGCACGGTTTTCTTCGTGAGCCACAATCTCGGCGCACTCCGCGCGCTCTGCACGTCGGCCATTTTGCTGGAGGACGGCACTGTCGCCATGTCCGGCAAGCCGGATGAAGTCATCGCTCGCTACCTCACGAAAAACTCGCCCAGCGAGGGCGAGAGCAACGGCCACATCGCATGGCCAGACGCGGCGAGCGCGCCGGGGAATGAGGAGATGCGTCTCGCGTCCGTGACCGTCAGCGACGCTGAGGGCACGCCGTCTTCGCTGCTGGAGGCCGCACAGCCGATCACCGTGGAGGTGCGCTACACCGTGATGCAGCGCGTGCGCGGGGCGCGGTTTTATTTGTTCCTGCACACGAGCGAGGGCGAGCTGGCCTTCGTCGCGACCGATCACCTGCACCAGATCGAGCTGCTGGAGCCGGGCCTTTATCGCACGGTCTTCACGATCCCCGGTGGCCTGCTGAACCGCCGCCGCTACGTCGTCTCCACAGGCTCCGACGTGCCGGGCGAACGCTATATCATCACGGTCAGCGAACGCCTTTCATTCACCGTGAGCGGCGCGGGAAATCAGTCGTCGCTCTACCCCGAATCCTGGCCCGGTGCGGTCTGCCCGCGCATCCCGTGTAAAGTGGAGCGCCTCGCCGCATGAAGACGGATGTAGCAAAAAGCGACCGACTCCCCGGCCTCGACGGGCTGCGTGGCATCGCGTGTCTGCTCGTCTTTTTCTACCACCTCCGCTGGCACGCGCGCGCATCCGACGAAGCGCCGCTCTCGCTCCACCTCGGCAGCGTGGACGTGGAGCGGCTCCTGCGCTCGTGCGACATCGGAGTGGCGATTTTCTTTGTGCTCTCTGGGCTGCTCCTGTCGTTCCCCTTTTGGCGGAGCATCCTCAATGATGCGCCTCGCCCATGCTTGCCCGAATATCTTTGGCGACGCATGTGTCGTATCGCACCCGCTTACTACGCAGTGCTCGTCGTCGTGTATCTCCTGCGCGGCGGCACCTACACGCTCTACGGCGCGGCGGATTTTTTGCTGCACGCCACGTTCCTGCACAACTTCGCCGACTTCAGCTATCACAGCGTGCATCCCGCGCTTTGGACGATCGGATTAGAGTTCCAGTTTTACCTACTGTTGCCGCTCATCATGGCCGCGCTCGCGACGCTTTGGCGGAAAGGCGGCGCACTATTCGCACTCGCGATACTCTTCGCAGGCTCATGGCTGCTCGATCTCGCAGCACAGCGCACACTCGCATCACTCGCCCCACACGTCTCCGAGCGCATCCTCGCACACAGCAAAAGCGTGGTGATTGGAGGGACGATTTTTTCTTATTTGAAAGTCTTCGCCTTCGGCATCGCCGCCGCCCCACTTGCGCTCCGCTGGCCATGGAGCCGCCGCGCGGCGGACGCTGTCTGCGCCAGCGCGATGCTCGGCACGCTGGGGCTCATCGCGTTTGGCCATGAGTTTGGCTGGCGCGAGACGGGCATCACGGGTTGGCCAGCCAATGGGATCGTACTCGGCATTTTCGCTGCTGCGCTCGTCCGCTCAGAAGTCTTTGCCCGGCTTTTCTCCGTGCGCTGGCTCGCAGGCATGGGCGGCATTTCCTACGGCGTCTATCTGTGGCACGAGCTGGTGCAGCGCGCGGTCTTCGCGGGCACGCTACGCAATAGCCTCCACGGAACGTCGCTCTTTTTCCTCGGCGGCGGAGTGGCGCTCGGAGTGACTTGCCTGATCGCGTGGCTCTCGTGGCGGATGCTCGAGCGCCCAGTTCTCCGAGCCCCTTACCCTTTTGCGAAATGAACTGGCCTCGCATTTCCATCATCGTGCCCAGCTACAATCAGGGCGGCTACATCGAAGAGACGCTGCGTTCCGTGCTCGATCAGGAATACCCCAACACCGAGCTGATCGTTATGGATGCAGGCTCTGCGGATGGCACACTCGAAATCCTCCGCCGCTACCACGACCGCATCGCGCACTGGGAGAGCACGCCGGATCGCGGGCAATCGCACGCCATCAATAAAGGCCTCGCGAGATGCACGGGCGACGTGTGGCTCTACTTGAATAGCGACGATCTGCTCTGCCCCGGCTCACTCGCACGTATCGGCGAAATGTTTCGCGATCCCGCTGTAAATTGGGTCGGCGCGGGTGTGATCATTTTCGACCAAGCCGGAGTGCGCGGTGTCGTGGAACCAAAGGAACCCGCATCCCTGCGCGAAGTGCTCACGCCATGGAAGCGCTCGGTGGAGCACGTCTTCCCGTGCTCGAATGTGTGCTTCATGCGGCACAGCATCTACGAGCGCATCGGCGGCTTCGACGAGAGCTACGACTACTCGATGGATATGGAGTATTACACCCGCGCGCTGCTCGCGGGCTTCCGCCTCCAGCGCATCGCCGAGCACTTCGGGCGCTGGCGCTGGCATGGGCAGAGTAAGACCGTCACCTCCGGGCAAGCGTTCCATTTTCTCGGCGAAGAATTGCGTATCGCCAGCGACTACACCGGTCGCCTCCCGCTGGAGCAGCGCGCTGGCTTACGGGCCGAGATCGCTGGGCACACCCACTGGTTCCTCGTGCGCCGCGCGATGAATGAATCGCCCGATGGCACCCGCTGGCAACAGCTCCGGCGCTTGCTTGCGGATGCCATGCAGACTCCATCGCTCCTCACCTTTCGCCCTTGGTGGGGCGGCCTCCGTCGCCAATTTTTTTGCTTATGAAACCCGTCGTCGAAGTCGAAAACCTTTCCAAACTTTTCCGCCTCGGCGGCATCGGAGCCACCAGCCTGCGCGACAGCTTCGAGCGGCTCACGGCGCGCGTGCGCAAGCGCAAGGCCACCGCCAACAAGCGGGAAGAAAAAGATCATCGCATCGCCACAGATCGGCAGGGGCCGGAGCCGGGGACTTTTTGGGGTGTGAAAGATCTCAGCTTCACCGCCGAGCGCGGCCAAGTTGTGGGCATCGTCGGGCGCAACGGCGCGGGCAAAAGCACGCTGCTGAAAATCCTTTCCCGCATCACTGAGCCCACGAGCGGACGCGCCATTTTGCGCGGGCGGCTGGCATCGTTGCTGGAGGTTGGCACGGGCTTTCACCAAGACCTCACGGGGCGCGAAAACATTTTCCTGAACGGCGCTATCCTCGGGATGAAGCGGTGGGAGATAGCGGCGAAGTTCAATGAGATTGTGGAGTTCGCAGAGGTCGGCAATTTCATAGATACGCCCGTGAAACGCTACTCCAGCGGGATGTTCGTGCGCCTCGCCTTTGCGGTGGCGGCGCATTTGGAGCCGGAGATTTTGTTTATTGATGAAGTGCTCGCAGTCGGTGACGCGGGCTTTCAAAAGAAGTGCCTCGGTAAGATGGGCGAAGTCGCCACGAAGCAAGGGCGCACGGTGTTTTTTGTGAGCCACAATATGGGCGCGATTCGCGCGCTGTGTGAACGCGCCATCCTCATTGAGGGCGGGCGTGTGGCGCTGGAGGGACGGCCTGCGGAGATCATCAGCCGCTACCTCACGGCGACAGTGCCGGACGATGTTGCGGGCAGTCTGCATTGGTCAGAAGACGACGCGCCGAGCTGCGACGATCTCGCGCTGCGTGGGCTACGGCTGCTCGATCTCGCGGGCGATGTGCAGACGGCGTTCGAAGCGGATCAGCCCGTGACGGTGGAGATTCGCTATGAGGTGAAATTGCGGCTGCGCGGCGCGCGCTTCCAGCTTTCGCTCACGACACAGGAGGGCGAGTTGGCGTTTCAGGCGACGGATCATCGCTTTCAGCCGGAGATGCAGGAGCCGGGCTTTTATAGCACGACGTGTGTGATCCCCGGCGGCTTGCTGAATCGCCGCAATTACACCGTGGGCGTGCAGTGCGACATCCCCGGCGAACGCTACGTGCTGCCGATGACCGAGTATCTCAGCTTCAACGTCTCCGGCGCTGGCAACCAAGCCTCGAACTTCCCTGAGGCGTGGCCCGGCGCTGTCTGCCCGCAAATCGAGTGGCAGGTGAAATCCACCACGTCCGCATGAGCCCGCAGCCGCTCGTCCTCGCTGTGCCCGTCTTCCGCGCCGAGCGCTACCTCGCGCACACGTTGGAGTCACTGAATGCACAGGGCGCTGCTGTGCGCTGGTGGCTACAGGATGGAAACTCGGACGACCGCACGCTCGAAATTGCGCGCACTTTCGCGCGAGCAAACGACACCGTCGCGAGCTGCGCGGACGCTGGGCAGGCCGACGCGATCAATCACGCGATGGATGCGATGGGCGGGGAAATTATCGGCTTCATCAATGGCGACGACATCCTCGCCCCCGGCAGCGCGGAACGCGTGCTGGCCTACTTCCACGAGCACCCGGAGGTAGATCTCATCTACGGCAGTGTGGATTGGATGGACGCAGACGGAACCATCACCGGACACCATCAGGGCAGCATCGAAACCGCCGCCGACATCCTCGACATCTACCGCGTCTGGTGGGGCAAGCGGCAGTGGGTGCAGCCGGAGGTTTTTTACCGCCGCAGGCTGTGGGCAAAAGTTGGCGGTTTCGACACGCGCTGGCATTTGGCTTTCGACTTCGACTTCTGGGTGCGCTGCTTTTTCGCAGGCGCTCGCGTCGCACATGTGCCCGGCGTCGTCGCGCGCTTTCGCATCCACGCCGCGCAAAAATCTACCGCCTCCGAGCGTGCGGCGGACGAGATTCGCACCATCGTCGGCGAGCATCTCTCGACGCTTCCTCCTATCGGCGCGTGGCGTCGCTTCCTCCTCCGCACGCATCTCAGCTACGACCTCTATCAGCTCGGAAAAAGCATGCCGCATGGCGAGTCGAAGCCGCGATTCCTCCCCTCGCTGCTCGCGCATCCGCAGTGGCTGCTGTGCTTGCTCGTGCGCCAGCGCGTTCAATCCAGCCTTGCCAAGCTACTTGGCTTGCGGCGTCGTAAAGTCACATGATTTCACTGGGACGACTCTGGTGGCTGCTCCGCCGCGACATCAAGCGCGGCTGGTCGGCGAGCCGGCACGACTACAATACGAAGCCACGCATCACCGAGTGGTGCTGGCCTTTTTGGCGCGAAGCGCCTGCCAGCGTGCCCATCCACACGCTCACGGGTAAAAAGGACTGGCAGCTTTGTGCGTGGATGCTGGCCTCGTGGTTTCACTTCACCGAGCAGACTTGGGATGTCGTGATCCATGACGACGGCACGCTCGGCAGCGAGGAAAAGGCGGCGCTGAAAAAGATGTTTCGCAAAGCGCGGATCATCTCCCGCGACGAGGCCGATACGAAGATGGATCGCGCACTCGCGGCGTTCCCTTTCTGCCACGACTACCGCAACAAGCACCCCCTCGCGTTGAAGATTTTTGACATGGCGCACTTCTGCGAAAGCGAGCGATTGATCGTGCTCGATAGCGACGTGCTTTTTTTCAGCTACCCGCGCGAGATCATGGAGTGGGTGGCGGGCAAAACGGACGACTGTTTTTTCAATGAAGACGTAGCCGAGGGCAGTCTGATCCCCGCCGATGTCGCGTGGACGGACCTCGGCGTGGCGTTGTGGCCGCGCGTGAATAGCGGCCTCTGTCTGCTCACAAAGGCCGCGCTGAATCTGGAGTTTTGCGAGCGTGCGCTCGGCGAGACGAGCATCCTGCAAGGCCACATTTGGCGCGTGGAGCAGACGCTCTTTGCGCTCTGCGCCTCGCGATATGGCAAGGGCGGGCTGCTGCCAAAAAGCTACGAAGTCTCGCTGAGTAAAGACGCCTCCAGCGACGCCGTCGCGCGCCACTACGTCGGCGCAGTGCGCGACCGCTTTTATGGCGAGGGCATCGAGCGGCTGTATCGCGAGCTGCTTGCGCCGGAAGACGAGTGATGACCATCGAATTTAAACTACGAGAGCGGCGGGGCGCGGCAGTGGGACAGGCGCCTCGCCTGTCGTGGTGCGATAGGCACCCCGCCTGTCGTGGTGCGTGGATGGACAGGCGGGGCGCCTGTCCCACTCCGACAGGCGAGGCACCTGTCCCACATCGCGCGCGCACGCGCTCCTCGTTCACTCATAGCCAAAGCAACTCAGTTTTAGCCGTATGAAAGTCCTCTTTGCACCCGATTGGCGCAACGGCGTGCCCTACCAGCAACTGCTCGCCGAGGCGCTGCGGCGGCAGGGCGTGGAGGTGGATTACCTCTGCGGCTACAAGCGCGTGATGCCGCTCACTCGACTACTCGCGCAGCAGCGGTGCGACATCCTGCATTTGCATTGGCCCGAGGCTTACTACCCGCGCAAGGGCGATGCGTTCGATGCCTTCCGCCGCGCGCGTTTCGCCACCGATCTGCGCGGCGCGCTGCGGCACTGCAAGCTCGCGACCACGGCCCACAATCTCCACGCGCACAATCGCCCGAACGAGTCCTTTGCCCACCGCAACACCTGCGCCGCGCACACACTGGCGAGCGTCGTTTTCGCCCACTCGGAAATCGGCAAGCAGCAGCTCATCTCAGAGTTCTCTCTACCGCCGGAGAAAATCAGCATCATCCCCAATGGCGACCTCTCCTGCACGCTCGGCGAGCCGCTTTCGCAAAGCGCCGCCCGCCGCGCGCTCGATCTCCCGGCGGGGCCGCTCGCCATTATCTTCGGCGCAGTCGAGCCCTACAAAGGCCAGGAAGAAATCATCGCTTGGTGGAAGCGCGCAAACCCCGGCATCGCGCTCGCCATCATCGGAAATCCCATCTCGCCCGACTACGCCGCGCACATCACCGCCACCATCGGCGACACGCCCGGCATCCTCACGCGCTTCGGCTGGCTGCCGGACGACCAACTCCGGCTCTGGCTCAGTGCCGCCGATGTCGCCGTCTTTAATTACCGCCAAATCTTCAACTCCGGCGCGGCCAATCTCGCCCGCACGTGGGGCCTGCCCCTCGTGCTCCCTGCGCGGCTGGAGACCGTCATCCTCGGCGAGCCCACGCCCTTCGTCCATCGCTTCGCCGACATCGAGCGCGACCTCGCCCCTGCCCTCCGCGCCGCGCTTTCCGTCGCGCCAGATTTCGCCGCCGCCGCCGCGTGGCGGGCCGAATGTAGCTGGGCCCGCATCGCCCACCTCACCGCCGAGGGCTACCGCCGCGCGCTAAATTCCCCATTGCCACCGCACCGCGAAATTCCCTCACTCCCAGCCGTATGAAAATCGCACGCATCCTCACCGCTTCCGGCATCACACTCGCACAGCAGCACACAGACGGTTCCTTTACCCGCCTTACTGGCGAGCTCTTCGGCACGCTCGCGGATACGGGGGAATCCCTCTGCGGCAAGCTCCTCGCGCCACTCATTCCCCGCGCAGTCCTCTGCATCGGCCTCAATTACAAAAAACACGCCGAGGAAACCAATGCCGCCCTCCCCCAGCACCCCATCCTCTTTATGAAGGCCCCCTCTTCTGTCCAAAACCCCGGCGACCCGATCCTCCTCCCCCGCACGCTCCGCAGCGATAAAGTGGACTACGAAGCCGAGCTCGCCGTCGTCATCGGCAAGACCGCCCGCCACGTCTCCCGCGAGCGCGCGCTCGACTACGTCCTCGGCTACACATGCGCCAACGACGTGAGCGCGCGCGATTGGCAAAAGGAAGGCGGCGGCGGCCAGTGGTGCCTCGGCAAATCCTTCGACACCTTCTGTCCCCTCGGCCCCGTCCTCGTCACCGCCGACGAAATCCCAAACCCCTCCGCCCTCCAAATCTCCACCCACATCGGCGGCGAACTCCTCCAAGACTGCACCACTGCCGACATGATCTTCGACGTGCCCACCGTCATCGCCTTCCTCAGCTCCGTCTTCACGCTAGAGCCCGGCACCATCATCCTCACCGGCACCCCGCATGGAGTCGGCATGGCCCGCACGCCTCAGCGTTGGCTGCGGAGTGGCGAGCTGGTGGAGGTAAAGATCCAGCACATCGGCACCCTCCGCAGCCCCGTGCAGGAGGAAGCAGAACGCCCCGCCAGCGTTGTTTGACCCACACGCCCCTTCACGCTCAAGATAGGAGCATGACACATATCGGCATCATCATGAACGGCGTCACCGGACGCATGGGCACCCATCAACACTACCTCCGCTCGATCCTCGCGATCCGGCAACAAGGCGGCGTGCGCGTGGACGCGGAGACCGTGCTCATGCCCGTCCCCATCCTCGTCGGGCGCAGCGCCGCAAAGCTCCGGGAGCTTGCAGCCATGAGCGAAGGCGTCCAGTGGACGACCGACCTCGATGCCGCCCTCGCCGACAAAACGAACACCGTTTATTTCGACGCGCAGACCACCGGGCGGCGCTTCGAGGGCGTGCAAAAAGCCATCGCCGCCGGCAAGCACGTCTATTGCGAAAAGCCCACCGCCGTCTCCACCGCCCAAGCCTACGAGCTTTACCAAATCGCAAAGCGCGCCGGCGTGAAGCACGGCGTCGTGCAAGACAAGCTCTGGCTCCCCGGCCTCCTCAAATTCAAAACCCTCCGCGACCAAGGCTTCTTCGGCGACATCCTCAGCGTGCGCGGCGAATTCGGCTACTGGGTCTTCGAAGGCGACACCGTGAAACCCCAGCGCCCCTCGTGGAATTACCGCAAAGAAGACGACGGCGGCATCATCGTGGACATGCTCTGCCACTGGCGCTACGTGCTCGATCACTGCTTTGGCGCCGTGAAAAGCGTGAGCTGCATCGGGGCCACACACATCCCCCAGCGGTGGGATGAAAACGGCAAACCCTACCCCTGCACCGCCGACGACTCCGCCTACGCCACCTTCGAGCTCGAAGGCGGCATCATCGCCCAATTCAACAGCTCTTGGAGCGTCCGCGTCCGCCGCGACGACCTCCTCACCATGCAGGTGGACGGCACCAAAGGCAGCGCCGTCGTCGGCCTCCGCGACTGCGTCGTCCAACACAGCAGCGCCACCCCCCGCTGCACCTGGAACCCCGACATAGACTCCCCCATTAAATACATGGACGGCTGGTCCCGCGTCCCCGATTGGGTAGCGATGGATAACGCCTTCAAAGCCCAATGGGAGCTCTTCCTCCGCCACGTCGCCCTCGACGAACCCTTCCCCTGGGACCTCCGCGAAGGCGCAAAAGGCGTCCAACTCGCCGAGCTAGGCCTAGAGTCCTGGGCCAAGCGCGCCTGGCTCCCCGTCCCCGACTTAGCAGTATAAAAAGAAAACAACACAGCCACCCCCCCCGTGCCCCGATAAAGAGCACGCCCCACGTGTCCTCCACCCTGCACCATCCGCGACAAGACCCTCGCCAAAGATAGCATCACCCCGAGCCCCCCACCTTCCCCCTTGCCCTCCCCTCTCCGCGTGAATATAAACGCCAAAATCATGAACCCAGCCCCACGCAAACCATTTGCCCGCACCGCGAAAGCGCGTGTGAAAAAAGGTTCCGCTGTCGGCAAATCCAAGGGCGCTTCCACGCTTCCCCATAGTATTCCTTCCCCGAAAAACTTTCGCCCACCGTGGCTGGATGCCGTCATGCAGGGCGAACGCCCTTTCGACTTCTTCATCAGCTACAACACACTGGACCGCGAACATGCCACTCGCGTCGCCGATGTTCTCGAAGCCGCAGGCTACCGCGTCTTCCTCGATTACCGCTGCATCCCGGCTGCGTTTGATTGGGCCGTGCTCCTCGGCTGGGGCATCCAGGCCGCGCAGCGCTTACTCCCCATCGTTTCCCGCAATTTCACACAGTCCGCCTTTGCCAGCGCAGAGTGGAGCAGCTTTTTCGCACAGGATCCCGCCGGGCTCAATGGCCTCATCCTGCCCGCCTTTATCGAAGACTTTCCTCTCCCCCATTTCTTGCGCACACGCAAAGGCCCGCAGCTCTACCGCTACAAGCCCGCAAACTGGCGTAAACACATTCTCGCTGCTCTCCAATAACCACACCGCCATGCCACAAAAGAAAACACTACCCAAGACTGCCGGGGCCGCCATCCTCCTCTTCGACCTTGTGAACTTTTCTCCACAGGCCGAGAAAGCAGGCCCCAAAAAGACCACCGCTTTCCTAGAGCGTCTTGCCGCAAACATCACCAAGCTCGCCGCCCAGCACAAAATTCACTTCGTGAAGACCAATGGCGACGGCTTTCTCCTCTACGCGGGTGAAACCGACACGCTTGTCCCCTTCGTTCACGACTTCTTTTTCCGCAAACGCATCAAAGAGACTGCCGACTTCACAGCAGCGTTCCGCCTTATCGTTCACTGGGGAGCCGTTACCTTCACACGAGACGCCGCAAATAAAGTCACCGATCTCACTGGCACCCCCGTCACCATTACCTTCCGGCTGGAGAAATACGCTTCCCGCGACCGCGTCCTCGTCACACAGCCAATCTTCGATCTTATCCAAGACCAGCTCTCCGCAAAAGACATCCTATGGGACTCATTAGATCTTCCAGATGCTCTCAAAGGCATCGAGGGCGATAGCCCGCGCCGCGTCCATATCCTCACCCCGCCACTCCCCGCCAGTTTACTCGATACCAAGCTTCCCCTACCCCTCCGCACCGCCCGCGAGACCCTTCGCAACTCCGTCCAATTCATCCCCGTCTTTGGCGGACTCTACCCCGCGATTCCCATGTCGGCGGACTTTTTAAACCTCTCTCTCGACCGGCAAAAAACGAAAGGTTCCGCAGGATACTACGAGTTCACACTGCCAGACTTTGAAGAGCGCGCCGGTGCCGACCGCGCGGGCAAGCGCCGCGCTCCCGACACCGAAAAGACCCATCTGCCAAACTTCGACCGCATCGGTGCGCGCGATCTTTTTCGCTACGTGCGCAAGGGAGTCATCGCGGGTCTCCCCGGTGCCGGAAAGACCACCATTCTTCGCCACTTCATCTATCGTGCCCTCGATACCGACCCCCACGCCGTCATCGTGTTTGCCGAAGCCAAACATCTTCGCCCCTCACATCTCAAATTCGTGGCCGAAGAAAAACTCCTCACCCCCGAAGGAATCCTCCTCATCGCCACCGCACTTTTTCTCTTCCCCGGTGTGGACCCCGCATCTTTCTCAGAGCCCCAAAGACACGCGTTGAAACTCAGTGCCGCCGCGATTCTCCACGCATGGGAAAACGCACAATCCATCATCCTCTTCGACGCTCTTGACGAGGCCACCGGTGAAGACCTTCGCACGTGGCTTTCCCGCGCAGCCGATGTCCTCACCAGTCTGATCAAAACCCCCACAACCCCAAAGGAAGTCCTCACCAGCCCACCGCGCGCTTGCTTCCTCACACTCCGCGTGGCGGAACTCGGCAGCTACCAGTTTGCAAACGCGCCGCTTTTCCTCGTGAACCCGCTCGAATACGGCCAGATCACCGATATTGCCGAGCGCCGCTATGGCGAAGACGCAAAGCGCTTCATCGAGTTCAAAGATAATTTGCTCAAACGCTCCGACATCATCCGCATCGCCGGGACTCCCCTTACCGCCATGCTCATGGTCTTTTACTTCCAGGTATATGGCCGGTTCGATACCCGCCACGCCACCTATCAGCTCCTCATGCGCTTCATCCTCGCCAAAGCATGGGAGAGCATCAAGGAAGGCACCCTCGGCCTCCCCGGCAGTGGTATGGATACTTTCTTTGTCGCCGCACGCCTCCCCGGCTACGACAAAAACAATCCCCAAGTCGCCATGCAGTATCGCGCACTCGGCTACGCGGCAACCTGCGTTCTTTATGAAAGTGAACGCACCCGCAAAGCATCCACCGAGCGCAGCGTATTCGTGGCCGAACTCCGCGAACTTATCATCGAAGGAGGCATCCCACCGTCCGATGCCGGTAAATGGATTGCCGCATGGCGCAGGGAAAACTTCCTCCTCCCCGCAGGGCCGCACCACTATGTCCCGCTCCACTCCACGCTTTTCGAGTTCCTCGCTGCCGAGCACATCATCTCCCACCTCGACGACAAACGCACCAATAGCCGTCACGCGATAGCCACCGCTTTCAGCGACCCAGAGCGCGACCACCTCGAAGCCCTCCCCATCGCATGTTCCGCAGACCCAGATACCGCCTGCCGCATCCTCGCCCGACTGGGCGATGCGGCGAAGAAAAACAAAAGCCGTTTCACGCGCAAATCCACACTGCCATTTCGTTGCTTGAGCGCCGTCGAATCCATTGAAGCAGCCGAGCTAAAACACCGCAGCAATAAGCGACTCAGCAAAAATCTCGTCCGCAAGTTCGATAGCGCGATTGGCAAAAGCTGGGCATACAAACATCTCGCCGCGTGGTTCTCCTCACCGAGCGAAGTCGAGGCGCGGAAAGGTGAGGACGCATCCCTACATCCCTTGGTGAAAATCACCCGTGAACTGGAGTGGCTCGATGCACTCATCAGAGACCTCGACGATTGCCTCACCATGGATCGTGGAGTCGTGCTGGAAAAACAGCTCCGCAAATGGCAGAACAAAGGCAACCCAATCAGCCTCAAGCAAGCCGAGCTCTTCAGCCGCATCCTCAGCAAAGACGCTCCGAAAGCATTGTGGAATCGCATCAATATCATCTCCCGCATGGGGCCCGGCCTCAGCGAGAGTGATGCCTTCAAAGCACTGGAGACTTATCTCACGCTGCTAAAAATGTATCGCTCGGCAACATTTGCGGATGCCGTGCGCAAAGAATACGACTCCTTGCCAAAGATCCTCCGCACCGCACCCGCCGATGGCGAGACCGCTCACTTCCTCGGCCTCGACCTGCCGGGGCATGAGTGGGACAATAACCTCGCCTACCATCGCACACGCCTCGCGGAGCGAAACATAAGGAGCCGCGACACTCTTGTCGCTCCCCCCAAAAACGCGAAGCGCCAATCCCCCCACGACACCACGCAAAATAATGCTGCCATACGCAATTTCGCCGACGGCGACAAGAGTGTCGCAGCTCCTTATATCCCGCAAGCCGAGTTGCTCGGCTTCCTCGGCTCCCCCAATATGCGCGCATCCGGCGCAGTCCTCGCGCTGATGCTCTCGAAAGACGAGCGCGTGGCCACTTCTGTGGATAGCAGCGGCACGATCCTCACATGGGACATAGCAACAGGCCGCGAGCTGCACCGCTGCCGTATATCCGCACCGGAGATCGTGTGCTGTGCGATAGCGAAAGATGGGCAAAACGTCGTCACCAGCCACAGCGACAACACCCTTCGCCTATGGAACACCCACAGCGGCATTGCGCTACGCACGTTCACCGGACACATCGGCACCGTGTGGTGCTGCGCAATTTCAGAGGATGGGACGCGCATCGTGAGCGGCTCACGGGACAACACCCTCCGCCTATGGGACGCCCACAGCGGCATAATGCTGCACACGCTTTCTGGACACACGGACACCGTGTGGAGCTGCGCAATCACAGAAAATGGAACGCGCATCGTGAGCGGCTCACAGGACAACACCCTCCGCCTATGGGACGCCAACAGTGGCACCGGACTGCGCACGTTCAACGGACACAAGCTCCCAGTGATATGCTGCGCAATTTCAGAGGATGGGACACGCATCGTGAGCGGCTCACGGGACAACACCCTCCGCCTATGGGACGCCCACAGCGGCATAATGCTGCACACGCTTTCTGGACACACGGGCACCGTGATGAGCTGCGCAATTTCAAAGGATGGGACGCGCATTATTAGCGGGTCATGGGACTACACGATTTTCCTATGGAACGCCGACAGTGGCATTGCACAGCGCACGCTTTCCGGCCACACGAGCGCCGTGATGTGCTGTGCAATTTTACAAGGTGGATCACGCATTGTCAGCGGGTCGCAGGACAACACCCTCCGCCTATGGAACGCCCACAGCGGCACGGCACTAGGCACGCTCGCCGGGCACACGGACACCGTGTGGAGCTGCGCAATTTCAGAAGATGGCACGCGCATCGTCAGCGGATCATGGGACAACACCCTCCGCCTATGGGACGCCCACAGCGGCACAGCCCTGCGCACGCTCTTTGGGCACACGGACGCCGTGTGGTGCTGCGCAATCTCTGAGGATGAGACGCGCATTGTGAGCGGGTCGGCAGACAAAACGTTCCGCCTATGGGACGCCGACAGCGGCACTGAGCTGCGCACGCTCACCGGACACAAGGGCACCGTGTGGTGCTGCGCAATTTCAAAAGATGGGACGCGCATTGTGAGCGGGTCGGAGGACAATACGCTCCGCTTATGGGATGTCCCGAGCGGCAATGAGCTGCGGACGCTTTCTGGACACACGGGCACAGTGCGCTGCTGCGCGTTCACACCCGACCAGTCGCGCATCGCCAGCGGCTCTACAGACGGCACTTTGCGGCTGTGGGATGTGGAGAGTGGGAAATTGCTAGAGACTTACGACGTGGGGAGCGAGGTCTATGGCATTTCTATGCACGCTAGAGCAAAGTTGAAAGTAGTGCTTGCGCTTTCCAATGGAACTTGCATGGTTTTGGAAATCTCTTCCGCGATATGAGCCGACTGCTTTTATTATTGGGTGAACGCTTATCTTCTACCACAAGAAGAAACGGAGGAAGCGTCCACGCATGGAGCGATAGCGCGAGGACTATAGTAAAAAGCGCCTCTGCACAAAAAGCAAACGCCTACACACAAACCAAAAACCTTCCCAAAGCCCCCACAAACCACCTTCCGCAATTCCCCCACGCCCATTACTCCGCCCCGCGCATTCAGCAAGGAAGCTCCAGTGCTTTACCTTTACCCAAAAGCACCCATACATCTGCCACCCGCGTCGTTAAACCTGCCGTGTGCGTCGTTGAACCTTCCGTGTGCGTCGTTGAACCTGCCGAGTGCGTCGTTGAACCTGCCGAGTGCGTCGTTGAACCTTCCGTGTGCGTCGTTGAACCCGCCGAGTGCGTCGTTGAAGTTGCCGCGTGCGTCGCTGAACTCGCCGAGTGCGTCGTTAAACCTGCTGCTTGCGTCCATTTTTCCCCTCGCAGCTCCCTATCACCACACTTTCGAGTCTCACAATCACTAAAAAACAACTACACACCACACATACACCATGGCTAATTCTGAACGCTCATTTTCTGATCGCCTCCAAAAGGCTCGCGTGCTGTCCACTGCGACGGCGCTGATGACGCCCGCTTTTCAACCTGCGGATGTCACCTTGGGTGTCATTCCTTTTGGTGCTCATTTGGATACGGTATCCACCGCGATTGATGCGGTCGCGACGGCCCTGACGGACTTCTCTACTGCGGTGCAGCAACGCATTTTCGATACGGATAAGGCAAAGACGCTCTGCACGCAGATCGTCTCCTATGTAAAGAGTAATGCGGCGTGGAAGCTCCAGTTCCCGCGCATCAAACAGCTCGCAGATAAGGTGCGTCTCATCAAACCACCCCGCAAGACCCTCCCACCGCCCGCCCCTGAGCCTGGGCAGCCCACGCCGCCGCCCGTAAAGCAGCGGGATCGCGGGGATGGGAGCTATGCAGAGATCGAGGCCAACTTTAAAGCCCTCGTAGCGGCAGTCATTGGGCTGGCGGGGTATAATCCGCCAGATGTAGCGATCAATAGCGCCTCGCTAGCCAGCGCCGCTCTCTCGCTAACCGAGGACAATGCCGCCATCGCGACGACGGACCAGTCCCTAGACGATGCCCAGCGCGAGCGGTATGCTCTTTTTTACGAGCCCGAGTCGGGTCTTGCGGATCAATTCCAAGCAATCAAGAACTCCGTAAAAGGTCAATACGGCCAGACCTCCACCGATTGGGCCTCGGTAAAAGGGATGCGCTGGTAGGCGGGCGCCCTTCTCCAAGAATAAACAGACAGGGAGTAGCGCGCTATTTTTCAAGCGCGCTACGAGTCGTCTTTTTATTCGCAGGTGTTGGTTTCGCTCTCGCTTTGCGCCTATTCTTCCACGCGGTCCACGCCTTCCATGTCGTCGTCTTCGTTGGCGACGACGGGGGCGATGGCTTGGAGTTTTTCGGCTCCTTTGAGGTTGATGAGGATGACGCCCATGGTGTTGCGCCCGGTTTCGCGGATTTCTTTGACGCGGGTGCGCACCATCTGGCCTTTGTTGGTGATGAGCATGAGCTCGTCGCTGTCGCGCACGGTGAGGGCTCCGACGACGTTGCCGGTCTTGTCGCCGGTCTTCATGGTGATGATGCCTTTGCCGCCGCGCGATTGCACGCGGTAGTCTTCGAAGGGGGTGCGTTTGCCGATGCCGTTGGCCCCTGCGACGAGGAGGCGGCAGTCGTTATCCACGAGTGCGGCGGCGACGACGAAGTCGCCTTTCTCGGGCCGGATGCCCCAGACGCCGATGCTGTTGCGGCCTTGGTCGCGCATTTCTTCTTCGTTGAAGCGGATGCTCATGCCGTCCTTTGTCACGAGGACGATTTCGTTCGTGCCGTTGGTGAGTTTGCAATCAATGAGGATGTCGTCCTTCTCGATCTGGATGGCGATGATGCCGCCTTTGCGGATGTTTTTGAACTCGCTCAGATTCGTCTTTTTCACGATGCCGCTGCGGGTAGCGAAGACGATGAAGAGGTTCTCGGACCAAGTCTCGACTTCGGTCTTTTGCCCCTGCACGCGGATGGTGGCGGCGATTTTTTCGTCGCCGCGCAGCTCTAGGAGGTTGGCGATGCTGCGGCCTTTGCTGGCGCGGCTGCCTTCCTGGATCTCGAACACGCGCTCCACGTAGCAGCGCCCGCTTTTGGTGACGAAGACGAGGTAGTCGTGCGTGGTGGCGGTGAAGAGGTGCTCTACGAAATCGTCCGCATCTTCCTCGGTGGCGCCTTCGCGGGTGACCATTCCTTTCACACCTTTGCCCCCGCGCCGCTGTGCGCGGTAGGCGGAGACGGCGGTGCGCTTGATGAAGCCGGCGTGGGTGATGGTGATGATGCAGCCTTCGTTGGCGATGAGGTCTTCGATGTTGATCTCGCCTTCGTCGGGGACGATCTGCGTTTTGCGCGGGTTGCCGTATTTGTCTTTGATGACGCGGAGCTCTTTTTTGATGATCGTCATCACGCGGGATTCCTTCGCGAGGATGTCGAGCAGGTCTATGATCGTCTCCAGCAGGGCATCGTATTCGGTCTTGATGGCCTCGCGCTCCAGGCCGGTCAATTGGTAGAGGCGGAGGTCGAGGATGGCGTTCGATTGGCGCTCGTTGAATTTGTAGCGGCCATCGAGGAGCTTGGCTTCGCTGCGGATGAGGATGCCGATTTTCTCCACGCTGGCGCGCGGCCAGCCGAGGGCCATGAGCTTTGCACGGGCATCGTCGCGATCGTTCGAGTCGCGGATGATTTTGATGAAGTCGTCGAGGTTATCGAGCGCGATGAGCAGGGCCTCCAGCCGTTCGGCGAGATGCTCCGCTTCATCCAAAAGGAAGCGCGTGCGGCGAAGGATCACTTCGCGGCGGTGGTCAATAAAGCAGGTGATGGCGTCTTTGAGCGTGAGGAGCTTTGGCTTGCCGTGATCAATGGCGAGCATGGACGCCGAGAAGGAGGATTCCAGCGCGGTGTGCTTGAAGAGGTTGTTGATGACGACCTTCGGATTGGCATCGCGTTTGAGGTCAATGACGACGCGCGTGTTTTCATCTGACTCGTCGCGGATGGCGCTGATGTCGGTGATGATCTTCTCGTTCGCCAAATCGGCGATGCGCGAGACGAGCACTGCGCGGTTCACATTATACGGGATCTCGGAGATGATGAGCTGCTCGCGCCCGCCCTTTAGCTCTGCGACGCCGATTTTCCCCCGCACCCGCACGGAGCCTTTGCCGGTGTGGAAATACGACTTGATTCCCGTGGAGCCGAGAATCTCGCACCCCGTCGGGAAGTCTGGCCCTTTGACATACGCCATGAGCCCATCAATGGTGATTTCCGGGTCGTCAATCTGCGCACACACGCCGTCAATGACTTCGGTAAGGTTGTGCGGCGGCATGTTCGTGGCCATGCCGACTGCGATGCCGGTGCCGCCATTGACGAGCAGGTTTGGAAACGCCGCCGGGAGCACGGTGGGCTCCATATGCTCCTCGTCGTAGTTCGGGACAAAGTTCACGGTGCCTTTATCCATATCGTCCATCAGCGCCGCGCCGAGATGGTGCAAGCGAGCCTCTGTGTAACGCATGGACGCCGGTGGGTCGCCTTCCACGCTGCCGAAGTTTCCTTGTCCTTCGATGAGCATTTCGCGCATCGCCCAGGGCTGTGCCATGTGAACGAGCGTGGGATAAATCGCTTGGTCGCCGTGCGGATGGTATTTACCCATCGTTTCGCCAACGATGCGCGCGCACTTGAGTGGTTTGCGATTCGGAAGCACTCCAAGTTCGCGCATCGCGAAAAGGATGCGGCGCTGAGAAGGCTTCAACCCATCGCGAGCATCGGGCAGCGCACGGGAAATAATGACGGACATCGAGTAGTCGAGAAACGACTTCGACATCTCGTCGGCAACATTGATGGGGATAACTTTTTCGTTTTGGTGATACATCGGTGATTAAAGAGTTTTCGGGAAAAGGTGATCTGTTTTTAGACAGGATTATTGGGATTGGGAGGATGAAACGGAATTTTGTGAAGAGGAATGGATGCGAGCTGTTTAGGAAAAGCAGATGTGCCGTGTTAAAGACGAAATCAATCCAGTTGAATCCACAAAATCCCGATAATCCTGTCTCCTTTTTTGGACAGGATTATCGGGATTTTGTGGATTTACGGGATTGGACATTATTGGTGGGTGATCGTTTTAAGCGGCGAGATCGGCGGGTGGAGCTGGCGGGTTCCGACGGTGTTTGCGTTTGAATTGCAGGCTACGTCCTCCAAAATTCAACAGAAGACCAAAGTCCTGCTCGATAGCAGTGAGGTAATTTACAGTTTGAACCTCGTGCTCGACGGTCAAAGCAGAGACGGCTTTTAGTTCCAAAATTAGCCAGTTTTCGACAAACAGGTCTGCTGAAAATTCGCCGACAATTACTCCATCGTAGCGGACTTTTAGCGGCTTCTCGATCTCTACTTGCAGCCCCGTTTTACGCAATTCATACACGAGAGCATTGCGATAAACAAATTCGACGAACCCCGGCCCCAACACGCGGTGTATCTTCATGGCCAGACCGATAATCAACTCGGTCAACTTCAGTTTCTGCGCATCTAAATCCATCTTATCTAATACTATAAATAATTGCCCGTCCTACCTAGAATCTCATCCCGTAAATCCAAAGAATCCTGATAATCCTGTCCAAAAAGAGAGACAGGATTATCAGGATTCTTTGGATTTACGGGATGAGGCTTTAGCACAAACCGACCAGCCTCCAGTTGAGCGCTCGCAGGGGCGAAACGGGAGAGGTCGCGAGCGATTTCATCTGCGTTGAGAAAGTCGAGCAACGCCAGATGACGAAGCGCAAAGCGTTTGATGAAAGTCGTCTCCCCCGCCCCATTCGGGCCTGCGATGACATAGAGCGATGGCATTTAGTCATTGTCTAATTCACAGGCTTCCGAGAGTTCCTTCAAAAACTCCGGCTTGAGGAATTTGATGAACGCCTCCGCCTGTTTGAGGCGTTCTCTGAGCATGCCGAAAGAAATGTAGCGGCATATCTCATGTAGCTTTGGCGTAAGTCGCGAAAATGTTGGGCGGTTGACCTCTGAAAAGACCTTTTCGCGGCGAGCGTCTGGTGCCACGAGAAAAAGAGGGATATTTAAGTTAGGCTGCATGGCCACGAGATCAGCCATCCGAAGTAATCCCGAGTAAATGGAAGTTGTGCTTTCTATTTCAAAGGCAGCGATGATCTGTTTACCGCTCAACCAAAGCACATCAATTAACTCAATCGTGCTGTTTGTTGCCTCGTCGAATTGCAGTGGTAGTTCTGCTTTTATCCGCTGCATTTCACCCAGCTTGATACCTTTGTAAACTCGGCTCCGATCATTCCGCGCAACCCAAACATCGAATGACATTTCAGCACCAAGTTTCAGTAGTAGGGATTGAATTTCGGTGTGTTCAGTTGGGACTTTATCAGCTGTTTGATCGTCGAGTTCCGATTCATCTATGCCCGGTATAGATACTTTTACCGTAGTCTCGCCAATCTTAGTTTTTAGTCCTCGAGGGCGTGTCCGTTCATTGAATCCAAGGATGGTGCGGAAGTCAGAAATCTTGAATCCTATAACCTTCTTCTTGCTCCATTCTAAACCAAGCGGAGTAATTCGCACACATCCTCGACTTTGAGGCTCTACTAAAGATGCAAAAACCAAGTATTGCCTAGCCCAATGAACTCTATTTTTAAATGTGTAGGTGCCGCCCGCATTTTTCTTACTCAACTCTGCTTCGGTCAGCCTGAAATGCGTTCCCATTGCCTCCGTTGCTGTATTCATTACAACGGTTTGCTGCGCAGCAATAAAGTCGAGCAGCGGCTTAAAGATTGATTGGAAGTCGGGAATCGCCATTACCTGCTACACATCCAGTCGCGCGTTGAGCGCGTTGTCTTCGATGAATTGGCGGCGGGGCTCTACTACGTCGCCCATGAGGATGGTGAACATTTTGTCGGCTTCGAGGGCGTTGTCTTCGTTGAGGTCCACTTTCATCATCCGGCGTTTTTCCGGATTCATGGTGGTCTCGAAAAGCTCCTTCGCGTTCATCTCGCCGAGTCCTTTGAAGCGCGAGATCGAGAGGCCTTTTTTGCCGACTTCGAGCACGCGGTTGAGGATCTCGGGGATGGTGAAAAGCGGGGTCTTTACGGCTTTTTCGCCGTCGCCTTCGGTGATCTCAAAGATCGGTTTATCGCTGCTGCTGTAGTGCTCGATTTTGAGTCCTTTTTTGCCGAGTTCGGCGATGAGCTTCTCGATGGAGGGCGTCTCGTAGAGTTCCACGAGGCGGGCGCGGCGGCTCGGGCCTTCTTCCTTTTTCTTCTTGGGCGTCAGCGCGACTTCTACGGGGATGACGGGGGTGCCGTCCTCGTTGGTCATTTCGAGCACAGGCTCGGGCTCAGGCTCGAAGAGGCCGAGCTCCACGTTCTTCTCGTGGTAGGCGCGGAGCGCGTCTTGGTCGGTGAAATACTCTACGGCGTCTTCATTCCCCGTGCGGATGCGGACGAGATACTCGGGCAATTTCCCAGCGGCATTGCGCGCGGTGAGGTAGTGCTCGAAATCGCCGCCGTGCCGCCGCATGGCGTCGCTGTAGCGGGAGAGGCGGTCGAGCAGGGTGAGTAGTTCTTTCAGCGCAGCGGCGGGGACTTCTTTGCCGTCGGCCAGATTTTTGAGGCGCACTTCTTCCGCACCGAGTTGGATCAGCATTTTGTTCAGCGCCGCGTCGTCGTCCACGTATTGCTCGCGCTTTTTGCGGGTGATTTTGTAGAGCGGCGGGCAAGCGATGTAGATCTTGCCGGCGCGCACGAGCTCCACCATTTGGCGGTAGAAAAAGGTGAGCAGCAGCGTGCGAATGTGCGAACCGTCCACGTCGGCATCCGTCATGATGATGATGCGTCCGTAGCGCAGTTTATCCATGCGGAAGGAGCCCTCCATATCGCCGCCGCCGATGCCCGTGCCGATGGCGGTGATGAGTGTTTGGATTTCCGTGTTTTGCAGCACGCGGTCGAGCCGCGCTTTCTCCACGTTGATGATCTTGCCCTTGATCGGCAGGATCGCTTGGTAACGCCGGTCGCGTCCCTGCTTCGCGGAGCCGCCTGCGGAGTCGCCCTCGACTACGTAGAGCTCGGTGAGTTCCGGGTCGCGCTCGGAGCAATCCGCCAGCTTGCCGGGCAAGCCGCCGCCCGTCATCGCGCTCTTGCGCACAGTCTCGCGGGCCTTGCGCGCAGCCTCACGGGCGCGGGCAGCCATGAGGCATTTATCAATGATCCGTTTGGCCACATTTGGGTTTTGATCAAAGTGCAGCATCAGCCCCTCATACGTGATCGAGCCGACGATGCTCTCCACCTCGGGCGAGATCAGTTTCACCTTCGTCTGCGACTCAAAGCGCGGGTCGGGGTGTTTGATCGAGACGACCGCCGCCACACCCTCCAGCACATCGGGGCCGGAGATCGCGGGGTCCTTGTCTTTGAGTAAATTATTGCTCTTCGCGTATTGATTCACCGCCCGCGTGAGTGAGCCCCGGAAGCCGCTGCTGTGCGAGCCTCCGTCCGCGTTCGGGATCGCGTTTGTGAAGCACAGGAGCTGGTCGTTATACGTATCCACATACACCAACACGATCTCGGCGAGGATCTTGTCCTTGCCGCCTTTGATCACGATGGGTTTGGGGATCACCTTCTCTTTATTCTCGGAAAGAAATTCCACAAATTCCTCGATGCCCCGCTTGTGCTGGATGTGCTCCATCTTCATCCCCTCCACGCGCTCATCTATGAAATTAAAAATCAACGGCGCATTGATATAAGCCAGCTCGTGCAAGCGATGCCGGATGCGCTCCGTCTTATACTCCGTCGTCTCCTGGAAGATCTGCGGATCCGGCTTGAAGGTGATGTGCGTCCCCGTGGTCTTCTTATTTTTCAGCTCCCCGATCACCTTCAGTTTCGAGGTCGTCTTCCCCCGCTCAAACCCGATCGCATGGATCAACCCATCGCGCAGCACCTCCACCTTGAACCACTCACTCACCGCGTTCACGCACTTCGCGCCCACGCCGTGCGTGCCGCCCGAGTATTCGTAATTTCCCTGCCCATACTTGCCACCCGTGTGCAGCACCGTCATCGCCACCTCCACGCCCGGCAAGCCCGAGTCTGTATTGATGTCCACCGGGATTCCCCGCCCGTTGTCTTTGATCGAAATGGAGCCATCCGTGTGGATGTTCACATCAATCATATTGCAATGCCCCGCCAAAAACTCGTCCACCGAGTTGTCCAGCACCTCATTGATGCAGTGATGCAGCGCCCGCTCATCCGTGCCGCCGATATACATTCCCGGCTTCTCGCGCACCGCTTCGAGCCCCTTCATCGTGCGAAGGTCATCAGCGTCGTATTTTTTCTCTACTTTCTTGATAGAGTGGTCTTGCATGTCGTCGGGCATAAAATCGGTAGGTAAAAGGTGAGCGTGGACTGTAGGAAAACTCACCCAGCGGAACAATGGTTTTTTCCACAAAAGCACAAGATATAGGGCCGAGGGGAAAAGAAGAAGGAAACTGGCGCTAGATACGGTGCTGAATGTCCCTTGTATTTCGGTAGCGCGATCCTTTTAGGGCACTTACAGAAAACAAGTTTCTGGGAATGCGCTTCAAACTCCGCCTCCCTTGACTCCCAAGCGCCTCCTATAAAAAAACAAGCCCCCGCCGATTCCCCGCTTGCCAGAATGGATGCTCCTCATATTCTCCGCCGCCCTTTTAGGCACCGCCTCACTTACTTCCACATGAACCTCATTTTAGCAAACCTCACCGACAACGGCATCTTCATCGCGCTTGGCTGCGCAGCAGTTGGCCTTGTCTCCGCACTTTGGCTTATCAAGTGCCTGCTCTCGATCCCGCCGGGCACGGAGAAGATGCAATTCATCGCGAACGCCATCGAGCAAGGCGCAAAGGCGTATCTCTCGCGGCAGCTCGTGGCGATCAGCGGCATCGGCGTGGTGATCGCGGCGCTGCTCTTTTGGAAGAAGGATGTGCCCACGACGGTCGGCTTCATCGTCGGCGCGGTGTGCTCGCTCGTGGCGGGTTTCATCGGGATGCGGATCGCGGTAAAGGCCAACGTGCGCACGGCAGAAGGCGCGCGCACCTGCCCGAAGAAGGCGCTGCGTGCAGCGTTTAGCGGTGGCGCGGTGACGGGTCTGCTCGTGGTGGCGCTCGCGCTTTTAAGCACGGGTGGCTTTTACCTCCTCGTGGCAAAGTTCGCTCCCGGCAAAGAAGTGAGCAGCCTCATCGGCCTCGCGCTCGGCGCTTCGCTCATCTCGGTCTTCGCACGGCTCGGCGGCGGCATCTACACAAAGGCGGCGGATGTGGGCGCGGATCTCGTGGGTAAAGTGGAGCAAAATCTCGATGAAGATGACCCCCGCAATCCCGCGACCATCGCGGACAACGTGGGCGATAACGTGGGCGATTGCGCAGGCATGGCGGCGGATGTTTTCGAGACCTACGCCGTCTCGCTCATCGGCGCAGTGCTCGTGGGCGCGCTCACCACCGCAGCAGGCGCGAGCACGGCGGCGATCGTGTATCCTTTCGTCCTCGGCGGCGCGGCGATCATCGCCAGCATCATCGGCGTCCTTTATGTCAATATGACGAACGCCAAGCCAGCAGCCGCACTCATGGGCGGCGTGCTCGTGAGCAGCGTGCTCTCGGCGGTGGCGTTCTGGCCGATCACGCAGGCCATTTTTCCAGCGGGACTCGCGTTGAAAGAAGGCGCGGCACTCAGCACGAACGGCATCTACCTCGCCAGCATCGTCGGCCTCGTCATGACGGCGCTCGCAGTGGTCATCACCAATTACTACACCTCCACCGCCTACGGCCCTGTGCGCAAAATCGCCAAGGCTTCCGAGACCGGCCACGCCACGAATATCATCGCTGGCCTCGCCATCGGCCAACAAGCGACCGCGCCCATGGTGCTCTGCATCGGCGCTGCGATCTGGTGCAGCTTTGCATTCGCCGGGCTCTACGGCATCGCTGTCGCCGTCATGGCCATGCTCTCCATGGCGGGCATCATCATCTCGCTCGATGCCTTCGGCCCCATCACCGATAACGCAGGCGGCATCGCCGTGATGAGCGGCCTCCCGCCCGAAGTGCGCAAGACCACCGACGAGCTCGACGCCGTCGGCAACACGATGAAAGCCGTGACAAAAGGCTACGCCATCGCCAGCGCCGGACTCGCCGCAGTCGTGCTCTTTGGCAGCTACTACGTGGACCTCCAGCACCACCTCACCGAAGTCACCAAGGCCAGCCCCGCCGTCATCGCCGACACGCTCGCCTTCTCGCTCAAGGACCCGAAAGTGATGATCGGCCTCTTCATCGGCGGCCTACTCCCCTATCTTTTCAGCTCCTTCAGCATGAGCGCCGTCGGTCGCGCCGCCGGAGCCGTGGTGGATGAAGTCCGCCGCCAGCTCAAGCTCAAGCCCGGCATCCTCACCGGCCAAGACACGCCCGACTACGCCACCTGCGTGGACATCGTGACGAAGGCCGCGCTAAAAGAAATGATCGTCCCCGCGCTCCTGCCCATCGCCGCAGTGCTCGCCGTCGCAGCCATCCCCGACGGTGCAAAAATCCTCGGCGGCGTCCTCGTCGGCACCATCGTCACCGGCCTCTTCATGGGCATCGCCATGACGAGCAGCGGCGGCGCTTGGGACAACGCGAAGAAATATATTGAAGACGGCCACCACGGCGGCAAAGGCAGCGAAGCCCACAAAGCCAGCGTGACCGGCGACACCGTGGGCGATCCCTACAAGGACACCAGCGGCCCCGCGATCAATCCCATGATCAAAGTGGTGAACATCGTCGCCATCCTCATCATCCCGATCTTCTTCTAAGCCTCACGGCGTCTCCACCAGCACGCCCCACGGCTCCAGCGGGCTCGCGCCCACATCCAGCACCAGCCGCGTGCCATCGCGGCGGATGGCGATGCTGGTCTTTGCCTTATCTAAAAAGGCGCAGCGCAGCGTCGTTTGCAGCGGCTTGGCGAGCCACGGTTTTGCGGCCTGTGCTTCGCCCACTTCCAGCGCGACTTCGCCGATGCGCGCGACTTTCCCCCCCCGTCGCTCCGCACTCGGAGTAAAGACCAAAAGCATCCGCCCATCCCCCGCCGCGATGCGCGCGATGCTGCCGCCCTCCACCTCCTGCGTGCCGATGCGCATAGCCTCGGCGAGGAAGCTCTTGCCCAGCATCCGCGCCATTTCCGCCGCCTCGTCATTAGAGCGGTGTCGCGTGGGGAAATTCCACAGCAGCCGCGTCTGCCCCGCCGTCAGACCATTTTTCCCTGCCCACGCGAGGAAGCGCGCGGCGCGCGAAAGCATCACCCCGGCGCTGCCCGTCGTAGTGCCGTATTCCTCCGTCACCCACAGAGCCTTGATGCCCCCCTCCCTTGCACAATAGCGGTCCCACAGCTCTTGCAGCGCCACCTCACCATCCACCGCCGCGAGCGGGTAATTCACCGTCAGCACATCCACCAGCGCCGACACCCGCTGGCCCTTTAGCGACGGCGAACCACTGCCTGCCACCTCGTGCTCCAGCACCTGCGCCAGCCACGCGCGATTCTCCGCGCGGCCCGCCAGCGCGCAGCTCCCAAGCAGCACGGGGATGTGCCGTTCGTCGTGGAAGATCTCCGCCGACGCCCTCCTCACCGCCACCACCGCCGGTGCAAAATACCGCTCCGCATACGCCACCGCATCGTCCGGCAAATTCCCATTTCGCCCCCCCGACACCCCGCCGTGCGGCTGCGCGCTATTCACCTTCACATTCTCCAGCGCCCCCAGCCGATGGTAATTAATGTCATCGCCCCACTGGAAAAACACCCGCCCATCCGCCCCCACATTGGCCCCATACACGAGCCGCATCAGCGCCCACACCTCGTCCTGCTGCGCGGGCGTAAAAGGCCCCACCCACGGCGCGATGAAGATCGCCCCACGATCCTCGCGGATACTCTGCGCCAGCGTCTCATCCAGCCCCCGAGAATCCTTCCGCTGCCAATCTCGGAAATCCCCCAGCGAACTCTGCACCTTCTCACCGCTAAACGGCCCCACCATCGTCTGCACATCCCCCGTGTGACGCCCCTGCGGCGGCAAGCCAAAGATCGGCCCATCCGGCTGCCGCACCATCTTCCACGGGCCGGGATTGGTTTCAAAATGCACACCAAAGTATTCATTCCACCCGCTCTTCAGCGTCGTCATTTTCTCCGCCGCAAAATCCACCACCACCACCGGAGCCACCGCCGCCGCCCGCCCCGGCCTCGCCACCCGCACCGGCGGCACAGGCGGCGCAAGCGGCATGGATGCAGGCGCAGACGCCGTCGCATCGCTAGACAGCAGCACCTCGCTAAAGACCGCCTTCCCCCGCTCCACAAACAAACTCGGCGTAGCCTCCGGCTCCGCAAATCGGATCGCCAACTCCCCGACTTCCTTCCCTCCGGAGTGCAGCGTCACCTTCTCATTCGTAAAAGTGAACGTGAGCTCCAGCGGCTTGCTCAACGCATCCACCGCCAACGTCGCCAGCGTCTTCCCGCGCCCATTCGTGATGCTCGCCGAAGCCCCCTCGATCACAAACCGCACCCCCTCCCCGCGCTCATCCCGCACCCCGCCCAGCCACAGCCCCGCCTTTGGCGCATCGCCACTCAGCGCCACACGCAGCGAGAGCCAATGCCCCGCCAGCCCCACACTCTTCGCCGCCGAAAGCTCCGCCAGCGTCTCCCCCGCCGTCCCCGTCGCCGTCCCCGCCACCACATCCACCTTCCAAGCCCCACTCGCCTGCCAGCGATGCTCCGCATCCAACAAAAAATGCGGCCCCCCCGCAAAAGCGGACACCGCCAGAGCGAGCAAAGAAACAAAAGCAGCACAGATTTTCATACGCCCCTCACACTACCCAGAAAGCACGCGCCGCCACTGCTAAAAGACAGCGATGGGTTTCACCCCGCCGTATCGAATGGATTCACGAGTTGCAGGCCCGCGACGTGTTTAAAATCGGCCACATTCCGAGTGACGAGCGGCCTGCCGTGGACGAGCGCGGTGGACGCCACAATCGCATCGCCCAGCCCCATGCGGCGAATACTGCGGATCTCGATAGCGCGGGCGATGACGGCTGCGTCGAGCGGGAGAATCGTCCAGTGGAGGAACAGATCATCGAGCGCCTTACGTTCGGTGTCTCGTAGGCCTGGGAAGCCATAGACTTCGATTTCCACCACGCTTGGAACGATGGTGCCCGCTCTGAGCACAAAATCAAACAACCACTGCGGAGGAGTATTTGCCGCATAAATCACGATATTGCTGTCGAGAACCATCACTCCCTCCCCGGAAGCGGCCGATCTTTACGAATCTCGCGCTGCCACGCGACAGGATCCGTGATTCCGCCGAAAGTTCCCGCTTCACTAAGATACCGCAACGCCGCAGCGGCGGCATCCCGCGTAGATTCCTGCTTCTCGTTAATGGGAATAATCGTCGCCGTGACAGACAACTTCGTCCCCTTCCATTCCGCCGGGATCGGAAGGTGCAGCGTGCCGTCTTCATCGGCTTCGAGAATTGCAGTGATCGTGCTCATGGGCAGGACGGTATCGCAGCTTTGTGAAATGGAAAGCCGCAGGATTTCCACCACGACCGTGAAGCGGAGCGTGGCTTGCCGGCTCGCTGAGTTCGGCGTGGCTGCTTGTGCGCTATGGCACCTCGGTGGTGACGATGGCGGTGCTCTTATCGGCGAAGGTGGCGAGCCAGACGACTTGGGCCGTGTCGTTGAGGCTGCGCGTCACGCCCATGTTGCCGACGGTCGCTTTCAGCAGCGTGAAGCTCTTGAGCGTCTTGCCGGTGATCGTGTCGCCAGTGCGGAAAAGTGCGCGCGGTGCGCCGGTGAAATCGCACGCCCACACGCCGCTCGCCGTCTTCGCGGTGACTCCGCCTTTTCCCACCACGAGCGTCGCGGCAAAGATCGGGCCGCGCCCGCCACCTGCGATGGCGAGAGTCTCGAACGACTTCCACTGCGCGCTGGGCAGGTCGCCGACAGTCGGCGCTCCGCCTTGCGCGAGGAGCTGTAGCGCTTCGCCGGGGGGCTTCCACCATAGCGTGGTGGTGGCGCTGCCTTTCACGGTTTTCGTCGCTTTCAGCTTTGCGGGAAATGCGATGCCGCCGTCTTGCGAGAGCACGGGGTCGCCGAGCGCGTTGAAGGTTGTGCCCGTGGTGCCAGCGTCCTTGCCGATGCGGGCGATGAGGGCGTAGGGCGCTAGGCTGCCGCCGAAGTCCGCCGTGCTCGCAAAGATGCCCCCCGCGTCCGCTTTCACCGCGCCGCCCCCGCCGACTTTCATCGTCGCGTAGAAGGTGTTCGCCAGCGCGTCGTTCATCGCCGGGTAACGGAAGCTCACGAAGCTGGCCCCCGCCAGCGCGGGGGCGAAGTTCGTGCCGACTGCGCCGGTGCGTGCGAGGAAAGTGTCGCCGCCGTTGCCGCCGAAGACGATGGCCTGCGACTTGTCGGTGAAGGTATTCAGCGAAAGCACGAGGCCTTGCTGATTGTGCGAAAGCCAGCCGCGCCCCTGGCCGGGCGAGCCGATGCCCGGCTGGAAGCTGGCGAAGGAAGCGACCTCGGCCGAGTTGCCGAGATCAAAGCCGTCGCGATAGACGAGGTGCAGCGCATCGCCCGGCTCGCGAACCCACACGCCCCAATCATTCGCGGCGGTCACTTTACTCGCCCCCGTGCCGCCAGTGAGCTGGGCGAGGAAGCCGAGGCTGCCGCTGCTGCTGCCGCGCAGTGCGACCGCTTTGAAGCTCTTCCACTTCGCATCCCCCGCATCCGCCGCGACCGCTCCAGTGCGCGCCATCGTTCCCCGATTCACGGTGTTAAAGTTGGAGATGATTTCGCTCCCGCCATTGCTGAGTTTTGCGATGGAGACGAATTGGCTGCCCTCCACCACGGGGTCGGAGAAGCCCGTATATTTCACCCCCGCGACGCTCGCAGCACCGCCGACGAGGGCGTAGCAGCGATCATTCAGGAAAAGCCCCGTGCCTTTCACCTTCCCGCCATTGCTCGTCCATTTCCCGACGAAGGCAATAGAGCCCCCATCTGCAGTGGCGGGCGGGCCGAAGCTCGCGAAGATCGCATCCGCAGGCAGCCCATCCACCCCCGCGCTGGGTGCGTGATCTCCTTTGGCGAGGTGCGTGGTGTGGACGGGCGCGACGGGGCGCACGGCTACGTCGAAAGTAGTCGTCGCGGTGAGCCCAGCGGCGTCCGTGGCGGTGAGCGTCACGGGCACAGTGCCCACAGTCGTGGCAGAGCCTTGCAGTGGCGATTGCATCACACTCGTCACCCCCACAGCATCGCTCTTTACCGCTTGGCTACGATAGTCCGGCAACGTCCCAGCGAAGACCGTAAGCGGCGTAAAAGTGCCGCTGATCGTCGGCGCAGTAGTGTCCTGCACCGTCACGGTGAAAGTCTTCGTCCCCGCGTTATTCGCCGCATCCTTCGCCGTCACCGTCACCGTCGTCACACCCAGCGGGAAAGTCGTCCCGCTCGCCTTGGAGTAAGTGATCGCTGGGTTCATCGTCACCACGTCCGTCGCTGTCGCGGCTTCATAGTCCACCGTGGCTCCCGCAGCACTCGTCGCTTCCACGGTCACATTCGCGTGAGCCGCCACCACGGGTGCTGTCGTATCCTGCACCGTCACATTGAAAGTCCCCGTCGCCACATTCCCCGCATGATCCGTCGCACTTGCGTTCACCGTCGTCATGCCGATGGCAAAGCTACCTCCGCTCGCGGGCAGGAAGCTCGCAGTCGCCACTCCGCTCCCTCCTGTATCGCTCGCGCTCGCCGTATAAGATACTACCGCACCCGCCCCACCTGTCGCCTCGGCGGTGATATTCGCGGGCAGGGAGAAAGTCGGAGCAATTGTATCAATTCTCACATTCGTGCTCGTCTCTGTCGCCTCGGGATTTCCGAGTGCATCCTGGTAATGCAGCGTCACCGCATACACCCCATCCGAGATCGCCATCCCGCTCGCTACTTGTAGTGAAGCAGTCGGGTTTGCTGGATTAAAAGTGAACGTGTGAGCCCCACTCGACTCCTGCGATCCCGCCAACGTCAACACCGTCGCGCCAAAGCTCAACTTCACCGAACCAGCCAGCGCCGCCTCTGGTAAGGAAAAGGATACGCTCACCGGGTTAGAAGTTGCCGCATTATTGGTAGGAGCGAGCAGAGTCGGCGTTTCTGTTATTGTGTCTTGTGCGTAAAGTTCCGTGTTTGAGAGATAGCCGATGTTGCCTGTCCCCGCGACTACCAGAACCTTACCACTTGAGAGTAGTGTCGACGTGTGTAAAGAACGTGCAGTAAATAAATCACTAGCATAACTCCACACATTTGTAGTTGGATTATAAAGCTCCACATTCGTGAGAAAGCCGCTGCCGCCTTGGCCCCCGGCGACGAGAACCTTACCACTGGTCAATAATGTCGCTGTGTGGTGAAAGCGCGCCGTGACGAGACTGCTAGCGGCGCTCCACGCATTAGTCACTGGATCGTAAAGCTCCGCGTTTCCTCCATTGCCGCTGTTATTTAATCCACCGACCGCAAGCACTTTGTCGCTGAACAGCAATGTCGTTGTGTGGCTCTTGCGTGCCGTAGTGAGACTGCTAGCCGCGCTCCATGCATTGGTTGCCGGATCATAAATCTCCACGCTCGCGAGAGGGCCGATGTTGCCTTGGCCCCCGACTACGAGAACCTTACCACTCGAGAGCAGTGTCGACGTGTGTAAATAGCGCGCATTGAATAGATTTCCAGCGAAACTCCACGTATTAGTCGCCGGCTCGTAAAGCTCCGCATTCGCGACAAGAAGAGAGCTGCTATTTCCTCCGGAGACGAGCACTTTGCCGTTGGGCAGCAGCGTCGTTGTATGCCCATACCGTGCCGTGACAAGGTTGCCAGCGGAGCTCCACGCATTGCGCACCGGATCGTAAAGCTCCGCGTTCGCGAGAAAGTAGCTGTTGCCGATTCCCCCCACAACAAGCACCTTGCCGCTGGGTAGCAGCGTCGCTGTATGTCCCGTAGAGCGTGCCGTAGCGAGATTGCCAGCGGTGTTCCACGTATTGGTCACCGGATCGTAAAGTTCCGTGCTCGCGAGATCACCGCCGTTATATCCCCCCGCGACGAGCACCTTGCCACTAAGCAACAGCGTCGCTGTGTGGTTTTCGCGCCCCGTGGTGAGGCTGCCAGCCGCGCTCCAATCCGCCGCCTGCACCAACGCCTGTGGAGCAGCCGCCATCAGCGTGAGCATGGCAACGAGCAATCCGAGCCAGCGCAGACGAAGCTTCTGCCAAGCCGGAGCAATCGAGGCAGAGCCACGTGAGGGTTTAGAAGCAAGCGGGTGAACAGTATTCATAATAGGGACCATAAGAATTTGAGCAGATTTCCCCGCACTGCCCGACCAATGCTGGCTGGCGCGCTGCGGAGGCGGCGAAGCTATAGGGAATGGGAGGGAGGGCAAGCGGGGATTTTTCGGGAATCCCCTAAAGACATTCGGCTGTCTTAAAATTTCTCGATCAGCGTAGCAGGGGCTCTTGGTGCGTGCTGTGGGATTTGCTTTCTTCGGGTGTCGCTAGGGGGTGGAGGGGATCGTTTCGCTCGGCTTCTTGGTGGCGGTAGTGGGCGATGAGCTTTTCTACGTCGAAGTCGCACTGGCGGGCGAGGGCCTCGCGGTGTTGGTGGATTTCTGAGATAATGGCGTTTTCGATCATGGCTTATATTTCCATAAGTTCTGCGGGTGTGCAAATGATTGGGCAAACGAGTCCGAATATACGGCAGGCCGCTTCGATTCGGCGTTCAAGTTTGAGGTTGTGGATGTGTCGGCAGTTCCAGGTGAGGAGGAAGTCCACATGGTTCGCGGCGGCGAGTGCGATGTGTGCGGCATCTGGTGCGGCTTTGGCGGGGATGATGTCTGCGGTGAGTAGGTGTTTCATCAGTGCATCGGAGTCGCTCGTGAACGCTAGCCGAGGAATCCCGCTGAGGACGGAGCACCGTTTTGCTGCAAAAGTCGCGTCGCCTTCGGCAGCTTCTTGGAGCACTACTTCAGAGATGAACAATTCATATTCTTGCCGTTTTACTTCCCGCCATTCCTCGGTCGTCTCTTGGTCCGCTGCGATGCGGAGGTCGCGGCTGCGGCGGGCGACAAGATAGCTGGGGATGGTAGTCTCGATGTAAAGTCGCGGTCGCATGAGAATGGAAAGCTACGTTGGCGATTGGTTTTTCACGCTGTAACTGTGATCGAGCTGGCTGTGGTGCGGAAGAGGAGTTCGCTGACGTGGTTGGTATCCAGCACGAACATCCGTGCTATTCCTTGTTTGCTTGCTCGCGCCACTCCCGGCCCAGCCGCTCGGCACTGCGGGAGAGTTCATCATCCGGCATCGTCCCCACTGTGCGCCGCCAGTCTTTGGCCTGCGGTTTTAAATCGAGCACTTGGTGTTTCAGTGCGTCGAATTCTCGCTCGATGCGCGCCATTCGTTGTTCGATGGTGGTGGTTTCCATGCGGCGAACGTAGCTTTATTCCGCGCCTTGCCAAGAGCCTGTTTGGACGGGAGTAGCGGGACGATCCTCCGGTCTGCGGAAGTCTTCAACATCCGCCAGCGCCGCCGCCGTTCGCTCAAACCAACCGACGGGGTAACCCATCGCGTCGCGCGTGCCCCGGCGATGGAGTCTGCGGTGCCCGGTAATCCGAGCCCGAATCCACTCAGGCAGTGTCATATTTCCACGACGCGCCAGCGCCTCCGCTGCGGATACGGCTTCATCGGGGAACTCGATGGTCAGTGTCTTCATGGGTGTGAGAATACCGAGGAATGTTTCTCGGGCGAGGGCTTATTTTGCCGGCTCGCGCCATTCCCGGCCCAGCCGCTCGGCGCTGATGACGCGGAGGAAATAAGATTTTCACGCTTGCGGGAAAGTGCGAGGCGCTGCGCGGCTCGCGGCCAGTTGGCGGCGCAACTGGGCTGCTTTACGGCGCTTGCTTCGCCATCTCTGCGACTGCTTTGCGGAAGGTTTTGGCATCTTTGAAGATATACGGCGGGCGCTCGGTGCGCTCTGGCGGGGGTGCGGCGGGGATTGCGGCTTTGGTCTGCTCGTCGCGGGCGCGCTTTACCAGCGTGCCGATTGCGAGCGCGAGGAGGATGAAGACGACCAGTTTGATTTCGTCCCTTGTCACGGCTTGGGTGCGGGGCTGGCGGCTTTCATTCGCTCGAAGCGGTATTCATTCCGCACGTGGGCGGTGAAGTAGTGGCCTTTCGACTCCGCCGCCATGAAGGCTGCAAAGATTTCCTTGGGCACTTCGCGGTAGCGATAGATGCCGCCGGAGTGGAATTCGACTTCCAAGATTCGCAGCCGCGCATCGTAGCCGACGCTGGTGAGATTCGAGGATTCCACCGCCTTGCGAGGGATCGGCGCGGCCTCCTCTGCCGCGAGCGGGAAAGCCGTGGCAGCCAGCGCAAAGGCGATGAATGAGCGGCGGGAAATCAGTAGCGTCTCTCTCGGAAACATTGGCAGACGCTGGGCGCGTGCCGCGCTGGCGTCAACTCTGGGGGTGCGCTGATTTTTGAACCACGAAGAGCACGAAGGATGTGAAGATTTTGATGAGCAGCAGAGCTTTGCTTCGGAACTTCGCGCCCTTCGCGCGCTTCGTAGTCTCCCGTGCATGGTTTTTTAAAAAAGAGCTGCTATCAGACCTTGTATCGCCTCCGTGCTCTTCGTGCTCTTCGTGGTTCAAAATATCCGCTGTTGATTTCCTCCCGCTTTTGCGTCCTCCTTTTCCTCCGTAATCGCATGACAAAAGACGAATCCATCCAGACGTCCGGCATCGTGAAAGACGTGCTGCCGGGCACCATGTTTCGAGTAGAGCTGACGAACGGGCACGTCGTGCTCGCGCACATCTCGGGGAAAATGAGGAAGAACTTCATTCGCATTGTCCCAGGGGACAAGGTAGAGCTGGAGCTATCACCTTACGATCTCACTAAAGCCCGCATCACATTCCGCGAAAAATGAGCGACACCACCGCACAACCCGACGACAACCAAAACAACCTCGAAGCCTCCAAAGCTAGAGCCAGAGCCGCTGCCGCCGAGATGCGTGGTGCAGCGACGGATGCCGCCCGCGACATCAAGGATCGCGCCGGAGCGGTGGCAGATGAGTGGAAGGGAAAGGCCGGAGATTTACACAAAGACCTGGAGACTTATGTGCGCGAAAATCCCACACAAAGCATCCTCGCCGCACTCGGTGTGGGACTGGTCGTGGGCCTAATTTTCCGCCGTTAACCGATGAACGAAGACACCGAGGAGGGCGGCGGAGTGGTGCAGCAGGCGCGCACTTTCCTCGCAGCTTGCGCGCAGTATGCGGTGGCGCGGCTGCGGCTCGTTTCGGTGGAGGGGAGGGAGGCGACGGCACATTTGCTTAAAGTTTTCATCGTCGCTGGGGCCGCGCTGATGCTGGGAGTTTTCGCATGGTTTTTCCTCTGCCTCGCGGGCGTCTTCCTACTCGCTCGGGCGCTAGGCGGCGGCGAGGCGTGGCTGTGGGCCTCGCTCATCATGGCGGGCGCGCATCTACTTGGCGCATTGCTCCTCGGCTGGGGGCTGCGCGGGCGCATGGGGCAATCGCTTTTTCCCCTCACGACGCAGGAATTTCAACACGACAAAATATGGCTGGAGAAACAGACAAAGCCGCGCTCGTAGCCGAGATCGCCGCCGCCCGCGCCCGCCTCACCGAGACGGGCGACAGCCTGCGCGTAGCCTGCGAGGGCGTGCGCGCAAAGCTCGATGTGCCAGCGCGCGCAAAGAAGAGTTTTGCCCAACACAAACCCGCGTGGCTCGGCGGCGCGGCGCTCGTGGGCCTGCTGCTCTCGAAGATCCCCGCCCGCAGCAAGACTGTCTTGATCGAGCGCGGCGCGGGCCTCGCCGCACCGAGCAAACTCGCGATGCTGTGGAGCGCAGCGAAATTTGTCGGAGCCGTGGCCAAGCCCTTCATCGGCGACCTCACCGGCGAACGCATCACCGAGCTGATGCGCCGCTTTTCTAAAAAAGGTCCGCGCTCCGACAAGGACACCGCCGCGTAAGTGGGTTAGCGCACGACGCCGAATTCTACGCGGCGGTTTTTGGCCCAGGCGCTTTCGCTGCTGCCGCCCGCGGCGGGCATCTCTTCGCCGAAGCTCACGGTCTGGAGCTTGCCGGGGCTCATGCCGAGGGCGATGAGATCTTCGCGCACAGTGAGCGCGCGGCGTTCGCCGAGGCCGCGATTGTATTCCGGTGTGCCGCGTTCGTCCGTGAAGCCAGCGAGGATGAGGGTGCTGCCGTCGGATTTCGCGGACTGCGCGACGGCGTGCAGCTTGGCCTTTTCCGAGGAGCCGAGGCTGGTGCTGTCGAAGCCAAAATAGACGGGCGAATACTTTGCGCGATCTACATTCGAGCTGAGAAAGGAAGCACCCTCCTGCCGCTCTGGCAAAGGCGTGCCGAGCGGGCTCCCGGTGACGTAATCGCTATCCGGCCCGCCCGCCGCACCGTCGCGCCCGCGATGATCCGTGGAGCTGCAAGCGGTGAAAAAAAGGGCGGCGGAAAGTGTAAGTAAGTAGGCGATCTTCATGGCCGTATTGCTTGCCTTGGCCGAGCGGCGGCGTCCAGCCAAATGGGGCCGCCGTCGCGTGAGTCGCTCGCGCTGAACGAGCGACACAAAAAAAACCCGGCCTGCATTTGCGCGGGCCGGGCTTTTTGTGAAAACAGTCGGACTAGGATTTGGCGGCGACGCTGTCGGCTTTGCCGTGTTCGCTGATGACGGTCACGGCTTTGCCCACGAGGCCGGCGACTTTGTCGGCACCGGTGGTGGCTGGCGTGAGGGTGATGCTGGCGGTTTTGCCGTCGGCTTTTTCGATCACGGCTAGTTTCTTCTCAGCGTCGAAGGACTTGAGCGTGCCTTCGTCGGTGACTTTTTTGCCGCACGCGGCTTGTGCGCCGAGTGTGAGTGCTGCCATTGCGAGGAGTGTGAGGAATTTCTTCATCTTTTTGTGTTCTGTTGTTTTTTTGGTGATTGAGGGTGGCGGCAGAATGTCGTCACCGTCGCGGCAAGACTCCATGACTCGACGTATCACGCAAGCCACATTTCTCGCCCTCGTCTTCGCCTTTCTCGCCACCGTCGCGCGGGCACACCCGATCCCGGACGTGCCGGTGCGCGGCATCTTCGCGGGCGATGGCACGCTGCGCATCACCGTGGAAGTGGAGCCGCGCTGCTTGGAGATAGATCCGAATACGACGCCCGCGATGTTGCCTGCGGCGCTGGCGGCGCTTTCATCGGATCAACGCGCGGCGTTGTGCGGCAGTGCGGCTGGGCTCGCGCGGCGGTGGGTGGAGTTTTATCTCGACCCGACGGGGCGCGTGCAGCCGGAGTTCACGTTCACTTTCACCGGCAAAAATGGAGCGCCGCTCGTGGGCGAGGAGGATGTGGTGGTGCTCACGGGGGAGTGGCGCACGCCGCTCGTGCCGGCGCTCACGGGCTGGCACATCCGGGCGACGGAAGCGGCGGAGCTGAGCGTGGTTTTTCAAAATATCGTGGGCAGCAAAGTTCTGGATCGCATCGCGGTGCTTTTCCCCGGCGAGAAGAGTTTCACGCTGGATCTCGCGGAGCTGCACTCGGCGGCGGGTGATGGCTGGCACACGTTTGCGAGCTATTTACGCGAGGGCTTCCATCACGTCGTGCCGGAGGGGCTGGATCACATTCTTTTTGTGCTCGGCGTCTTCCTGCTCAGTCGGAAATGGAGGCCGCTGCTCGCGCAGGTGACGACTTTTACGCTGGCCCACTCCGTCACGCTCGCGTTGGCGACGCTCGGCATCGTCCACGTCTCCCCGCGCATCGTGGAGCCTATCATCGCGGCGAGCATCGCGGCGGTGGCGTTGGAGAATATCTTCCACCCGCGCTACACGCGCTGGCGGTTGCTTGTGGTGTTTGCTTTCGGGCTCATTCATGGCCTCGGTTTTGCCAGTGCGCTCGGCGATCTCGGGCTCCCACAAGGCTCGCTGGTGAGTGGGCTCGTGGGGTTCAATGTAGGCGTGGAGTGCGCGCAACTCGCGGTCATCACCGCCGCCTTCCTCGCCGTCGTGTGGCTGCGCGACCCCGTGCGCTATCGCCGCTGGGTGGTCGTCCCCGGCTCGCTCGCCATCGCTGCGGTGAGCGCGTGGTGGACGATCTCGCGCATCGCGGGGGCGCTAAAATAAACCACGGCGAGCGCGGCGGGCGCGGCGAGGAGCAGGAACCGAAACAAAAGCATACGCCCCAGCAATCCTCCTCAACTCCATCCCGTAAATCCTTTTAATCCCGATAATCCTGTCTCTCTTTTTAGACAGGATTTAACAGGATTTGCAGGATTTACGGGATGGGGTGCGATGGTAGTGGTGTCGTTTGAATTTGAGCCACTGATAGACACAGATGAAACACTGATAAGGGCACACTCGCTCGCGCGTCAGTGTTTCATCTGTGTCCATCAGTGGCTCAAAATATAGCTCTACCCGTGCGATTCGTAGTTCGACATTCCTTTCGCCGCTCCTACGCTGCGCGCCTGTGAAACCGCTCCATCTTTTCCTCCTCTCCGTCATCGTCATCGTCGCTCTTTCCGCCTGTGCCTCGGGCCGGAAAAAATCGAGCATGCATATGTATGACGGCGACTCTAGCCCCTCCATCCGTATGTATGACGAAAGCCCCGGCAGCGAGCTGCACAACTAATGCGTATCTCGAAAAAAGCCGAATACGCGCTGCGGGCGCTCGTCGCCATCGCGCGGCAGCCGAGGAAGTCGTGGCCCATCCAGGAACTCGCGGCGAACGAGCGCATCCCGATCAAATTCCTGGAGCAAATCCTCCTCTCCCTACGGCGCGCGGGGCTGCTGAATAGTAAGCGGGGCGTGGGCGGCGGCTATATGCTGGTGCGGGCGGCGGAGGAAATCCGCATCGGCGAAGTCATCGCGATTTTCGACGGCCCGCTCTCGCCCACGGCGTGCTCGGCGGAGAAGCCCACGGAGCAGTGCTCTTGTCCGGACCCGCGCACTTGCCCGCTACGGCAGATGATGGGGAAGATCCGCCGCGAGATGTCGGCACTGCTGGATGGGCAGACCATCGAGGATATGCTGAAGCTCGCGCCGGGCGCGGGCGCGATGGCGTTTGATATTTAGGAAAACACGGACGCTTTCGGAATGGCCGACGATCTTTTCACCGACGACTCCACTCCCGCCGAGAACGCCGCTGCGCCTCTCGCAGAGCGGATGCGACCGCGCACGCTGGCGGAGTATTCCGGGCAGGAACACATCCTCGGGCCGGGGAAACTCCTGCGCCGCGCCATCGAGGCGGATCGCATCGCGAGCATCCTGCTCTTTGGCCCACCGGGCACCGGGAAGACGACGCTCGCACGGATCATCGCGCAGGCGACGAAGTGCAAATTTGAAAGCCTGAGCGGCGTGGAAAGTAACATCGCCGATCTCCGCAAAGTCGTCGCCTCCGCCGCGAATCGCCTGCGCAACGCGGGGCAAAAAACGATCCTCTTTGTAGATGAAATCCACCGCTGGAACAAAGCGCAGCAAGACGTGCTCCTGCCCGATGTGGAGCGCGGCACGGTGCGGCTCATCGGCGCGACCACCGAGAATCCTTACTTCTACGTGAACAGCGCACTCGTCTCGCGCTCGCAAGTCTTCCAGCTCGAACCGCTCGCGCCCGCCAGCATCATCGCCGTGCTCCAGCGCGCACTCGCCGACACCGAGCGCGGCCTCGGCGCGCACCCCACGGATGCCGATGAAGCCGCGCTCCTCCACCTCGCCACCATCGCGGATGGCGACGCGCGCAAGGCGCTCAACGCGCTGGAAGTCGGCGTGCTCACGACACCGCCCGGTGCCGATGGGCGCGTGCATTTCACCCGCGAAGTGGCGGAAGAGAGCATCCAGAAAAAAGCCGTCGTCTATGACGCCACGGGCGATGGCCACTACGACACGATCAGCGCATTTATCAAAAGCGTGCGCGGCTCTGATCCCGACGCCGCACTCTACTGGCTCGCCAAGATGCTCTACGCCGGGGAGGACATCCGCTTCATCGCGCGCCGCATCGTGATCCTCGCCAGCGAAGACATCGGCATGGCCGATCCGCAGGGATTGCTCATCGCCGTCGCCGCGCAACAAGCGGTGGAATTCACCGGGATGCCCGAGGCGCGCATCCCCCTCGCGCACGCCACCGTCTATCTCGCCACCGCGCCGAAATCCAACCGCGCCTACGCCGCCATAGACGCCGCACTGGCCGATATAAAAACCGGCGCAACCCTCGCCGTGCCCCGCCACCTCCGCAGCACCGGCCACAGCAAAGGAGCCAAAGCGATGGGCCACGTAGGCTACCAATATAGCCACGAAGGCGAGGGCGCCTACATCCCGCAAGCCTACCTCCCCGAGGGCCGCCGCTACTACGAGCCGACGGAAAATGGTCACGAAAAGCGCGTGAAAGAGCGCCTAGACTATTGGCGCACCCTCTTCGAGCAGTCGCAGAACAAATAGCCGCCTTCTCCGCCGTCGTCGCAGCGGTCACGGCAAAAGAGACCCCTAATGCCCGCGAAAGGAGAGGGGATAAAAACAGCAGCCAAGCAGTCGCGCGCAGGAGTTGGACTCTATTTGACTGAGGGGTTTGCATCTAAAGCGGCGATAAACTCACAGGCGGCATTGGAGCCTCGCGCAAAGGCGCAATGGTGGGGGACATGGCACCCTGCGCGGGTTCCTTCACCAAGAAAGCAATAGAAAGCAAGGAGACAAACAGGAATGGCACTCAGATAAGGATGGAAATGGACAGCCCTCCCTTCTCTGAAAGCGTCCGGTGTATTTGCCACGTAGCGGCAAATACACCGCACGCTCGATCCCACTCCCTCCGGTGAGGAGCTTATCTGAGTGCCATTCTTGTCCGTCCCCTTGCTTTCCCACCCACCTGCATCAACGTGCCAGCCTTACGCCCGCGCCAACTTTGACGATCTACAAGCTCTGTTCGTCGCTTTTTCCGTTGCGCTGAAAATTTTAGCAATTTTTAAAGGGAGCCCCCACTTCCAGTTCGCCAAGCTGCCACTCGCGGCGTAACCATCCACCATGCCGCAAACGCGACCACAGAAACATCCGCTCGCCGAGGTCTTCGGCTTTCCTGCCATGTCCAGCGGTGCCCCTGCGACTCGCCATCGCACAAAGCGTCTCTGCCCTTTCAACAACAAAGTCCCAAACTGCACGAAGGACAAAGCGCAAGACCCGCTCGGTGTTTGTAGCGTCGTCCACGGCGAGTCCATCGCCATCACTTGCCCGGTGCGTTTTCGGCAAGATTGGCTCATCGCCGAGCATGCGGCGGACTTCTTTTTTCCTCCCGGCACGGACTGGACGACGCTCACAGAAGTCCGCCTGAAAGACGCGGATGGAGGCAGCGCGGGGAATATTGATGTCGTCCTCTGCGCCTACGATGAAAAGGGGCGTGTCTATGATTTCGGCGCGCTGGAAGTGCAGGCTGTCTATATCTCCGGCAACGTCCGCAATCCCTTCGCGCACTTCATGGCCGCCCCCGCGAAGCGCGCCGAGATGGACTGGACGCAGGAGCCTAATTACCCCCGCCCAGACTACCTCTCCTCCTCGCGCAAACGCCTCGCACCGCAGCTTCTTTTCAAAGGTGGCATCCTCCACGCATGGAAAAAGAAATCCGCCGTCGCGATAGATCAGACCTTCTTCGCCACGCTCCCTGAGATTCCGCCCGTGCCGCGCGAGGAATCGGACTTTGCTCTTCTCGTCTATGAATTGCAGCCACCCACCACGCCCGGCGGACAATACCAGCTCGCCCTCGCGCGCACCGTCTATACGAGCTTCCTGCAAGCACTGAGCGCCATCACCTCTCCACGCATCGGGCGGGTCGAGGACTTCATGCGCGACCTGCAAACGAAGGTGGACGAAAAGCTAGAGACCCCGCCCATTAACCGAACCATCGAAAGCCCGCTCTAAAGTATGGTGCGACAGGAACTCCTTTTCTCAACGGCAGAGGCCATCGCGGAGCGCCCGGTGAATGTCGCCAGCGTCCCCCAGCGCAGCCCCTTCCGCTATCCCGGCGGCAAGACTTGGCTCGTGCCCGTCTTCCGGCGTTGGCTAGCCAGCCAGCCTTTTACGCCAGAAATTCTCGTCGAGCCATTCGCTGGCGGCGCGATCATCAGCCTCACAGCGGCTTTCGAGCAGCTCGCCGAGCACGTCATCCTCGTCGAGCTGGATGCCCAAGTCGCCGCGGTCTGGCAGACGATTCTCGATGGAGATGCCGAGTGGATTGCCGCGCGCATCCTCCATTTTGAGCTATCCGCCGCCACACTCCACGGCGAACTCAGCAAGCCCGCGCGCACCACGCGCGAACGCGCCTTTCACACCATCCTCCGCAACCGCACCACACGCGGCGGCATTCTCGCGGAAGGCGCGGGCTTTATCAAAGTGGGCGAAGGTGGGCGCGGCATCGCTTCGCGTTGGTATCCCGCGACTCTAGCCCGCCGCATCAGAGACATCGCCCACGTCGCACACAGGCTCACCTTCGTGCAAGGCGACGCTTTCGCCGCGCTCACGCAACATCGTCAAAAACCCGATGCTGTCTTCTTCATAGACCCACCCTACACCGCTGGAGGAAAGCGCGCGGGCAGCCGCCTCTATGCACACTCTGAAGTAGATCACGAACGCCTCTTCCACGAGTGCGAGCATCTCGCAGGGGACTTCTTGATGACTTACGACAATACCCCCGAAGTCCTCGCTCTCGCACAGCGCCACGGTTTCGCCACCCGTGCGATAGCCATGAAGAACACTCACCATGCGGAAATGAGCGAGTTACTTATTGGTAGGAATCTCGACTGGCTGCCGGTGCGGCGGACATGAAAACAGATGCTTGCAAGCGATGCGGAGGCACCGTCGAGTTCAGGAATATCCGGGGTGCCGTTGTCCCGCTGTCTGGCACGTGTATTTGTGGTTCCGCCCCATCCATATACCGCGACACCGAAGACTTCTGTCGTTCTGTAAAATGTCCGGTCTGCGAGGCAAGCGTGCACTTTCTCCGCCACAATGGCGGCTCCGTATGGTTGAATGAGTTGGGTTGGCCTTGGCCACGTCACGAATGTTTTGAAAAGGAACATAACGACATGAGCGGAGACCAAGACGTCCGAGATCTTCTCCATGCCTGCGAGCGATTCAATTTGAACGAAAAGCCGGAGATATGCCGGATCACATTGATGGAGTATCCGGGCACGCCTGGCGGTGTTATGTTGGGCCTTCGGGATAGTCAGGATCGCTATTCGTTTTGGAACACAGTTCCTCCACCAGCGTTGTTTTGCATCATTGGGGACCTTGTTGCCCTCTTTCCGAAAAATCACAAAGTGGTCACCAAAAAAGGTGCCAATCACTATATGCGTGGGCCGTGGCTCAAATGCGACAAGTGCCCAGAATGGGTAAAACGGTCTGGGCTGAATAAACACTCGCTCGAACACGCTAATGACCCGCAAGAGGAAGATTATTCCGAATTAGCGGCGAAACTAGACGCCGCTATAGGCTTGCTGAAGCCAACGCCGAACACCGACGTAACGTAGGGGGCTCGCGAGCGGGATTCCGTGGCGTTACTCTGTGCTGGCTTGTTGTAGGGCCTTTGGTCCTGCGAGGTGGAGGCGGGCGTTTCGGAGTTTTGTAAAGTTACGAATCGGTGTTCCACGAGGGTTTTCTCTGTAGGAATGGGCGTGGAACGCTTTCTGGTAGGTATTTTGGCTATTTTTGTCGTATTTTTGTATCTACCTACTAAGGGAAGTGCAGAAATCGGCGTCGAAACGGCTCCTATTGCAGTAGGAGCCGTTTCGACGGCGGCGGAATGAGGGCTATTGGGATTGGAGGCGTTTCGACGGCGGCGGGATGAGGGCTATTGGGATTGGGGGCGTTTCGACGGCGGCGGGGGTGGTGCTTTTACGCGGCTATGCGGCGCACTTTCTCCGCTACGGCTGGGATGATCTCCAGCGCACGCGCCACTTCCGCGTGGGTATTAAAACGCCCGAGCGAAAACCGCAGGCTGCACCGGGCGCGCGTATCGTCAAAGCCCATCGCGCGCAGCACATGCGACGGCTCGTGCTGGCCGGTCGTGCAGGCGGAGCCCGCCGAGCAGCAGATGCCTTGCGCATCCAGCAGCAGCAGCATCGCCTCGCTCTCCACGCCGGGGAAAGTGAGGCTCGTCGTATTCGGCAGGCGATTTACCGCGTCCCCATTCACCAGCGCGCCGGGGATGCGTGCGAGCAGGCCCGCCTCCAGCTCATCGCGGAGCGCGCGCACCGCCGTGCTCTCCGCGCCGATGTGTTGCGCGGCGAGTTCGCAGGCTTTGCCGAGCGCAATGATGCTCGCCACATTCTGCGTGCCCGCGCGCTTGCCGCTCTCCTGGCCGCCGCCCGTCATGAAGGGGAAATACTTCGTGCGCCGGTTCACATACAGCACGCCGAGGCCCTTTGGCGCATGGAGTTTGTGCCCACTGAGCGAGAGGAAATTCACCGGCAGCTCCCGCAGATTCAGCGGCAGCTTGCCGATGGTCTGCACCGCGTCTGTGTGAAAGACCGCGCCTTTTTCCCGCACGATCTTCGCGATTTCCTCGATGGGGAAAGTCACGCCCGTCTCGTTATTCGCCCACATCACCGACACGAGTGCCGTCTCATCCGTGATCGCCCGCTCCAGCTCGCCGATGTCAATTTGCCCCTCCCCATTCACGCCCAGCCACGTCACGGAATGTCCCCGCTTTGCCAGCAGCTCGCACGTCTTCAGCGTCGCGCTGTGCTCCACCCGCGTCGTCACGATGTGCTGGCGGTCGCGGTCCATTTGCAGCGCAGAATAGATCGCCGCGTTCGTGCTCTCCGTGCCGCAACTTGTAAAAAGCACCTCGCTCGGCTCGCACCCGATCAGCCCCGCCACCCGCACCCGTGCTTGCTCCAGCGCGTCGGCGACTTGTTTCCCCATGCGGTAGCCGCTCGAAGGATTCCCATAATGCTCGAGCAAAAAAGGCAGCATCTCCTCCACCACAGCCGGGTCCACTTGGGTCGTCGCGTTATTATCGAGATAGATCAGATCAGTGCTCATGCAGAAAAAAAGGCCGCAAGCCCTAGCGCAGTCTCCGCCACGATCAACGCCTTTTTCTCGCCACCATCGTCTTTGGAAAAGACACGCCAGAAGTCTCGCGCCCTACGCCCACCGCCGCTTTACTTCGCGGCTCTCATGCCCACGCCAAAGACAAACTCAGGACTGCGCGACAACCACAGCCGAGGCACCGTCGCCGACTTCCTCCGCGCGAAAACCCAGGACGGCTCGCGGCTCTCCATCGTCTCCGCCTACTTCACCATCTACGCCTACGACAAGCTGAAGGACTGCCTGAACAACATCGAACATCTCGACTTCCTCTTCGGCGAACCCTCGTTCATCAACCGCCTCGACCCCGATAAGACGGATAAAATGGCGTTCCTCATTGATTCCGAAGGGCTGGCGATGGCGAGCAAGCTCCAGCAAAAGCGCATCGCCAAAGAGTGCGCCGACTGGATCGAGCGCAAGGTGGACATCAAGACCATCAAGCAATCCAACCTCCTCCACGGCAAAATGTATCACCTCGCCAATGGCGGCGTGGAAGACGCCATCCTCGGCAGCTCCAACTTCACCGTGCGCGGCCTCGGCCTCGGCGCGGCGGGCAACAACATCGAGCTAAATCTCGTCGTGGACAGCAATCGCGACCGCACGGAACTCAAACAGTGGTTCGACGAAATCTGGGGCAACCCCGCGATCGTCAAAGACGTGAAAGAGGAAGTCCTCGCCTACCTCGCGAAACTCTACGCCAACCAGCCGCCGCAGCTCCTTTATTACCTCACACTTTTCCATCTTTTCCGGGACGAGCTGGAGGGCATCCGCGACCTCGACGCCGCGCTCCAGCGCACCACGCTGCTGGAGTCGCAAGTCTGGCGGGCGCTGTTCTCTTTTCAAAAAGACGGCGTCAAAGGAGCCATCAATAAAATCCTGCGCTTCAACGGCTGCGTGCTCGCCGACAGTGTCGGCTTGGGCAAGACCTTCGAGGCGCTGGCCGTCATCAAATACTTCAATCTGCGCAATGAAACCGTCCTCGTTCTTTGCCCGAAAAAGCTGCGCGAAAACTGGGCCGTCTTCCGCCCGCAACACGCCCTCTGCCCGATGCAGCAGGACCGGATTTCCTTCGACCTCCTCTCCCACACCGACCTCCCCCGCACGAGCGGCGAGGCCGATGGACACAGGCTGGAGCACTTTAATTGGCAAAACTACGGCCTCATCGTCATTGATGAATCCCACAACTTTCGCAACAATTCCATCGGCAAAGAAAAGGAAAACGGCGACCGCCGCCGCACGCGCTACGAACGGCTCATCGAGGATGTCCTGCAAGCCGGGGTAAAAACCAAAGTCCTCCTGCTTTCCGCGACGCCCGTGAACAACCAGATCGCCGATCTTCGCAACCAAATCTCCCTCATCGCGGGCGGCGATGTCGCCCGCGAGGGCAGCGCCGCTTACGACGCCGCCTTTCTGGAAACGCTCGACGTCCCCAGCGTGAAAGAGACGACGCGGCAGGCGCAAAATAAGTTCACCCATTGGACGAAAAAGCCCCCCGCCGAGCGCAAGGCGCGCGACCTCATTCACGAACTCGGCAGCGACTTCTTCAAGCTCCTCGACGGCCTCTCCATCGCCCGCTCCCGCAGCCAGATCAAACGCTACTACGCCAAAGAACTCGCCGCCCTCGGCGGCTTCCCCGAGCGCGATAAACCGCGTGCCGAATACCCGGACATTGATGCCGCCGGAGCCTTCCTCACCTTTCACCAGCTCGACGAAAAAATCGACGGCCTCACCCTCAGCCTCTACCACCCCAGCTCCTTCCTGCGCGACAATCTCCCCGCCGCCGTCCGCGAAGACTACGCGCTCAAAATCGGCAACTTCGACCAAATGGGCCGCGAGCGCATCCTCATCGCCATGATGAAGATCAACTTCCTCAAGCGCCTCGAAAGCTCCATTGATTCCTTCCGCCTCACCTTAGAACGCACCATCGGGAAAATAGACACGCTCAAAGCCAAAATCGAAGCCTTCCAGAGCGCCGCGAACTCCAATCCCGACTACGATTTTGCCAATCTCAGCGAAGCCGATTTCGACGACCTCGACCTCGATCCCGACGACCTCAAAATCGGCGGCAAACACAAAATCAACCTCGCCCATCTCAAGCTCCCCGAGTGGAAACTCGCCGTGGACCAAGACCGCGCACAGCTCCAGTTCCTCCTCGATCACGCCCACCCCATCGGCCCCCAGCGCGATGCCAAGCTCCTGCGCGTCCGCGAGATTATCGAGGCCAAACTCGCAGCCCCGTCCATCAACCGCAAAGGCGAGTCCATCCGCAAAGTCATCGTCTTCACCGCCTTCGCCGACACCGCGAAATACCTCTGGAAGCACCTCGCCAAGCCACTCCACCACGCCCACAGCATCCACACCGCCTTCATCACCGGCGGTGGCGAATGTCAGACGACTCTCGGAAAAGCCGAGTTTAACCACATCCTCACCCATTTTTCCCCGCGCTCCAAAGGCCGCGACCGCCAGCCCACCTTGCCGCAGGATGCCGATATAGACCTGCTCATCGCCACCGACTGTATCTCCGAAGGCCAAAACCTCCAAGACTGCGACCTCCTCATCAACTACGATATCCACTGGAACCCCGTCCGCATCATCCAGCGATTTGGCCGCATAGACCGCATCGGCTCGCAAAACGCCCGCGTCTCCCTCGTCAACTTCTGGCCCACCGCCGACTTCGATGCCTACCTCAACGTCAAACACCGCGTGGAAGCCCGCATGGCACTCGTGGACCTCACCGCCACCGGCGAGGATAATTTGCTCAACACCGAGCAATTTGAAGACCTCATCGAAACCGACCTCCACTACCGCAACCAGCAGCTCAAACGCCTCCAAACCGAAATCCTCGACCTCGAAGACCTCAGCGAAGAAAACATCTCCCTCGCCGACTTCTCCCTCGCCGATTTCCGCATGGACCTCCTCCGTTTCCTAGAGGCCAACCGCGACCTCCTGGAGGCCAGCCCACTCGGCCTCTACGCCGTCGTCCCCCCCGACCCACAGCTCCCCGTCTCCGCGCCCGGCGTCCTCTTTTGCCTCCGCCAGCGCGGCGACGAGCGGCCTGTGCAGGTGAACCCGCTCGCCCCGCACTACCTCGTCTATGTGCGCGACGACGGCACCGTCCGCCTCACCTTCGCCCAGCCAAAACAATCGCTGGAACTCCTCCGCACCCTCACCGCCGGGCACCCCGCCGCCTTCGAGAGCCTCTGCAACCTCTTCGACGCCCGCACCCATCACGGCACCGACATGGCCCACGAAAACCGCCTCCTCACCAGCGCCCTAGAGTCCATCAAAGCCACCTTTGCCCGACGCGCCGCCGCCGCGCTCTTCTCCGGGCGCAGCGGCACCCTCCCCACCGCCAGCGAGACCCCCACCGCCCCCGAAGATCTCGAACTCATCACCTGGCTCGTCATCATGGACGGGAAGACGGATTGACGGGAACCCATATTCCCGTATCCTTTCACCTATGAAAACCACCATAGACATCCCAGATTCGCTCTATAAAAAAGCCAAAATCCTCGCCATCGAACGCGGCCAGACCCTAAAGCAAGTCGTCCTCGACTCCCTAGAGCGCGAGATGGGGGCGAGCGCGCCCGCCAAAATTGAAAATGCTACCCAGTGGGCGAACCGCAAACTCCTCCCTGCATACGAAGCCGCGCTCAAAGCCGGAGCTTTTTCCGGCGGCACCGACTCCACCATCCTCATCTCCGAAGACCGCGAAGATCGCCCACAGAATCCCGACCCCAAACCGTGGATGGCATTGGCTGGCTGTATGGCCAACGATTCAGAAATGCGAGATGAACTCAGGCGCATGGATAAAATCATCGAAGACGAATTTGGGCAGGTGGATGAAGCCGACTGGAAATGATTCTCGATACCAACGCTGTTTCTGATTGGTGGCTGGGCACCCCGTCTTTGGTTCAGCTCATCAGCCAAGCTACAGCCATCCATTTGCCCGTTCCTGTTCTTGCCGAATACCAATTTGGCATCCTCAAATCGAATCGCCGCGAAAAAATGCAGGCTTGGATGGAAGAGGCCAAGCGCCGATCTACACTTTTATCTGCGGATGCGGATACCGCCACGATCTACGCAGAACTTCGACTCGCTCTCGAAACAGCAGGCCGAAAAATCCCCATGAACGACCTCTGGATCGCCGCCATCGCGCGCCAGCACAGCCTCCCCATCGTCTCCCGCGATACCCATTTCGACCTCGTCGAAAACGTTTAACGCATCGCTTTTTAACCTTTCTTTATGCCCACCGACCTTCGCCACACCCTCACCGCCGCCCTTGCACAGTTCCACCCCCTGCCGCTCAAAGACGCCGCCTGCCAGCTCCTCGCCACCCTCGGCTACCGCTCCGAGCGCACCCTTTCCGGGCCCGATTCCACCCCAGCCTCCTTCCTCGCCCTCTTTGGGCAAAACGACCGCTTCTCCTCCGAGAAAGCCCTCGTCTCCGAGTGGAAGACCGCCGATCTGCTTTTCCAACTCACCGATCAGGAACTCAGCCGCGAATCCACCCTCTTCACCGACACCACGGTGAAGGCGGGGCTGCTGAAATCCTACATCTTCATCGCCATCGAGCTTGCGGGCGGCGACTACCCGCGCGGCACCTTCTCCACCATCGTCCGGCAGATTAATCGCCTCTTCCCCATGCCCGTCATGGTCTTCTTCCGGCATCAGCGCCAGCTCACCATTGCCGTCATCAATCGGCGCGTGAACCAGCTCGACGAGAGCCGCGACGTGCTCGGCAAAGTCACCCTCATCCGCGACATCACCCTCGCCCAGCCGCACCGCGGCCACCTCGACATCCTCGCCTCGCTGGCGCTGGAAAATCTCGTCCACGCGCAGAAAAAGCCCATCACCGACTTCGACACCCTCCACGCCGCGTGGGAGCAGATTTTCAACATCGAGCTCCTCAACGAACGCTTCTACCGCGAGCTGGCCAACTGGTATTTCTGGGCGCTCCCCCAAGTCCAGTTCCCCGCCGACCTAGAGCCCGACGATGAAAAGCGCCGCGCCACCGGCCTCATCCGCCTCCTCACCCGGCTGATCTTTTGCTGGTTCCTCAAAGAAAAAGCCCTCATCCCCGAGAGCCTCTTCCACCCCGCCGACCTCGCTCGGCTGCTCAAAGGCTTCGACCCCGAGAGCGAGACCAGCTCCACCTACTACCAAGCCATCCTGCAAAACCTCTTCTTCGCCACCCTCAACCAGCGCATGGGCACCGACACCAAAAGCCAGCCCCACCGCATCTTCGCCACCGACGAAGGCTGGCAAAAAAACCGCACCACCTACGACGTCAACAACCTCTACCGCTACGAAGCCCTCTTCGCCGTGTCGCAGCAGGAAGCCCTCGCCCACTTCGCAGACATCCCCTTCCTCAATGGCGGCCTCTTCGAGTGCCTCGACCGCACCGAAGAAAGTGCCACGGGCGTCCCCGCCGGTGATTCCGAGAAAACCACCTCCAAAAAACGCTACCTCGACGGCTTCTCCCGCAACCCCAAAAAGCGCCCCACCGTGCCAGATCGCCTCTTCTTCGCCGGCGAGCACGAGTCCGACCTCTCCACCGCCTACGGCGACACCAAGCGGAAAAAAGAGAAAGTCTCCGGCCTCATCCCCATCCTAGACCGCTACAAATTCACCATCGTCGAAAACACCCTCATAGACCAGGAAATCGCTCTTGATCCCGAACTCCTCGGCAAAGTCTTCGAAAACCTCCTCGCCTCCTACAACGAAGAAACCAAAACCACCGCCCGCAAACAAACCGGCTCCTTCTACACCCCCCGCCCCATCGTGGACTACATGGTGGACGAATCCCTCAAAGCCCACCTCACCCGCATCTTGGGAGAAGCTCACACAAAGGCACAAAGCCACGAAGTTCTTGGGAAGAAAGGCGACGCATCTTTCTCCTCCGAACCCCTTCGTGCCTTCGTGTCTTCGTGCGAGACCCGTCTGGGTCAGCTTTTCAGTTACACCGAGCAACCCCACCAGTTCTCCGAAGCCGAAGTCGCCACCCTCATCGCCGCCATAGATGCCCTGAAAATCCTCGACCTCGCCTGCGGCTCCGGTGCCTTCCCCATGGGCGTCCTCCACAAGCTCGTCACTATCCTCACCAAGCTCGATCCCGATAACGACCGCTGGAAAGCGACCCAGCTCGCCAAGCTCGACTCCGCCCCCATGCGCGAGGAACTCGAACGCCTCTTCGCCGACAACAACGACGACTACGGACGCAAACTCTACCTCATCGAAAACTGCCTCTACGGCGTGGACATCCAGCCCATCGCCATCCAGATCACCAAGCTCCGCTTCTTCATCTCCCTCGTCTGTAGCTGCGCAGACGTCACGAGGAGCGAAACCAGCATCAAATACAAATTGCTCGCCGCATAGCGGCCGACCAAACTCTTAAATTCATGAGATCAGAACAATTTCTAAAACACCTCCAAGCGCACGCGGCTTCATTCGCCAAGGCCGTTGCTACCAACGAAGGAGATTGGATCATCAAAGGCTTCATCGACGTTTATCAGCGCGTCTATTCCATCTCCGTGGACACCAAGATTGTCTCGAAAGTCTTGGAGCTTCTCTTGTTTCCAATGTTCGTCGAGTTCGCCAAAAAGCACGGACTGGAAATTGAGCTATGCCAGCACCAAAACTTCTACCCCGACCTAACCTTCACCCACACGGCCTCTGGCAATCGGTTCGCGGTGGACATCAAGAGCACCTACCGGGAAAGCGAAACCAAAGTGAATGGCATGACGCTAGGTGCGTTCACTGGCTATTTCAGAAACAGGGACAGCAACAAGAACACGCTCTACCCGTATAGCCTGTATGCCGCCCACTTCGTCTTGGGCGTCATCTACACCAAGTGCGATGATGTTGCCGACGAGCGGAAACAGTTCGCTCTCGCCGACCTCTCCAAGATTCCGTCCGTCATCAAAGACTTCACGTTCTTCGCCCAACCGAAGTTCAGGATTGCGACCGCTCGACCCGGAAGTGGAAACACGAAAAACATCGGGTCAGCCGACAAAATCGACACGTTGATCACCGGCACCGGCCCTTTCGCTTCGCTGGGCGAAGAAGTGTATGACGACTATTGGATGTTCTACCTCACGCGGGACATGGCCGAGGCCGTGGGAGTGAAGCGCCCCTACATGAATCTGAAGACCTACTTGGAATACAAGCAGCGGGGCACAGACACGCTGAAGGCCCACGCGAAAGAGATTGCCGATCTCGCCGAGGACGAACCCAATGACGAGGAGGCAGAATCGTGAGCCGTCCACCTTTAGTTCCTCCCCTGAAGTGCCAGGGGATAAAGACGAAACTCGTCTCTGCGATTCAGAAGGTCGCCGACACGCGCGAATACTCGCGATGGATTGAGCCCTTCTGCGGCTCCGGGGTCGTCGCGCTCAATGTGCAGCCAAAGAAGGCTCTGCTTTGCGATACGAACCTTCATATCATCAGCCTGTATCAAGACATCCAAAGCGGTAAGATCACTGCGGCGACCGTTAAGGAATTTCTGACCAGCGAGGGCGAGAAGCTGAAAGCTCAAGGCGAGCCCTACTTCTACGAGGTGCGCACGCGGTTCAATGAAGCGCCCACTCCCCTTGATTTCCTCTTCCTCAACCGGTCGTGCTTCAACGGCGTCATCCGCTTCAATCGGAAAGGCAAATTTAACGTGCCTTACTGCCACAAGCCGGAGCGATTCGCGCAGGCCTACGTCACGAAAATCACCAACCAAGTCCGGCAGATCGCGCAGGTTTTAAGCACGGTTGATTGGACATTTGAGGTGCGTGACTTCCGCGAGACGCTGGCGCAAGCTGAACCCGGCGACTTTGTGTATGCCGACCCGCCATACGCCGGTCGCCATGTGGACTACTTCAATTCGTGGTCGGACACCGATGAAGCCGCGCTGGGGACGACTCTCGGTTCATTGCGTTGCGATTTCCTGCTCTCGACGTGGCATAGCAACGAATTCCGCAGCAACGCCGCGATAGACCTAGTCTGGAGCCGCGCCGATTTCCACATGCTCAAGCGCGAGCACTTCTACCATGTCGGCCCGTCAGAAGACTTGCGGCACCCGATGATCGAGGCGCTAATCTCCAATTTCCCTTTGCCTCGTGAAAAGGCTGTAACGAAAACAACTAGCCAAACGGAACTATTCGAACCTACGCCTTATGAGGTCATGCAGCATTTGTCGCCCACTCTGGGATGATGCCGGATCCAGCCCCGGAGGCGCCGCCTTCCTCCAAGACCTCATCGACGCCTGCGTGATGGAGTGTTATTTCCGCGAGCACATGGCGGAGCGCGACCTGCTCTTCCACGACACCGTGGCCCCGCACCTCGCCGCCTACGCCCCCGAGGCCAGCGCCGCCCAGCAGCGCGACTACCTCACCCACCTCCACCAGACGCTCAACGCCCCCAGCCACCCCATCCGCCACCGCCTCCTCCGCCTCACCTCCGACAGCTCCGACCTCCTCGCCATCATCAAACAGGAGGGCAAAGTATGAGCACCGCCGCCCCGAGCGCCCTGGAGCGCGAGATAGACCAACACATTTACACCCACTACGGCCTGACGCCGGAGGAAATCGCCATCGTGGAGGGCACCGCGCCATGAAGCTGCCACTGGCCAACGAAGCCGAAGTGCCGCGAGTCAAAATCGTAGATTACCTGCTCGATCCGAATCATCGTGCAGGAAAAAGCAAAGCGCGATTTTTCCTCGGACACGGCTACAGCATCGAAGATTGGCAGGAACTTGCCGAGGCGCTACGCACTCATGCGCGTGAAAATGAAGTGACCAAACAAGAAGCGACCATGCTGGGCCTGCGTCTCGTAGTGGAAGGCCCGCTCACTTTGCAGGACGGAATGATTGCCCAAATCCGTGCCGTGTGGTTTATTGAGTCCGGCGAGCGAGTGCCCCGTTTGACGACGGCTTACCCGATACAACAACGGAAAAAAATATGATCAACGAACTAGATGATATAATCCTGACGTGCGACCTGCCAGAGCACGGCCTAAGTGCGGGCGACATCGGCACAGCCGTGTTAGTGCATCGGCACGCTGCGGGCTACGAAGTGGAGTTCACATCTCTGGATGGGGAGACGATTGCCGTGGTCACTCTGATGGCAAACCAAGTCCGCCCCGCCCAAACTGGCGAGATCGCCCATGTGCGCGCCCTGGCCGCAGCTTGACGATGCCATGATCAAAGAACACGAAAGAGTAGTCCTCACCACTCCCGTCGCCGCCGAAGGATTAGAGGCTGGCGATGTGGGAACCGTCGTCCACATTTACAGCGACGGCCTCGCCTACGAAGTAGAGTTCACCATGCTAGACGGGCGGACGGCAGCGGTGGCCACCTTGGAGGCATCCCAAGTGCGCCCTGTCGGCAGGCGCGAAATCACCCATGCACGGAAACTTGTCGCAGCTTGAGCGATGAAACTGCACCTTGATAAAGAAGCCGACGCGCTCTGCCTGCGACTGGATGATTCCAAGATCATCGAGTCCGAAGAAGTCTCCCCCGGTGTGGTGCTCGACTTCAACGAGCACAACCAAGTAGTCGGCATCGAGATGCTGCACCTTTCGCGTCGCTCGCCGCAGCTCAATTTCCAGGAGCTGCAATACCAGACCGCCTGACGCCCGAGGCAATCGCCCTCGTGGAGGGCACCGCCAAATGAAAGGAAGTCATGCCACTTTATTTTGAATGGGACGATAAAAAGGCCGCGAACAATCTCACCAAGCACGCAGTGAGCTTTGGGGAAGCGACGACCGTCTTTGCCGATTCTCAATCGCTCACGATTCCCGACCCCTCACACTCAGAACTTGAGAATCGGTTCATCACCATCGGCTGCTCCACTCCACGAAAAGTTATCGTTGTCGTCCACACCGAACGAGGCGACAATATCCGCATCATTAGTGCTAGATCTGCCAGCAAACGCGAAAGAATCGATTATGAAAAAAACACTTAAAAAATCAGGCGAAAAGGAACCTCACGCGGAATACGATTTCGCGAAAGGCGAGCGCGGTAAATACGCCAGCCGCTATGCCAATGGCACCAATGTCATATTGTTAGCTCCCGATGTGGCCAAAGTATTTCCCACGGCAAAAGCAGTGAACACCTCCTTGCGGGCACTGGCAGGCATCCTTCGCAATCGATCGAAAGTTCTCAGCCATGAGTAACAGGTCATTATGAAACTGACCGTAGATCGCGAAGCAGACGCACTTTACTTAAACCTCGACGAGGCACCCGCCGCCGAGAGTGAGGAGATTTCCCCCGGCGTCATACTGGATTACAACGCAGAGGGAAAAGTCGTCGGCATCGAAATGCTCTATCTCTCCAAACGAGTTTCACCCGAAAAAATCGGGCGGATGCAGCTCGAAACTGTCGGGGTGTGACCCTCGCCAAGCAGGCAAACCCCGCCGCCGACACGAACGCCTTGGAGCGCGAGAGCGATCAACACATTTACGCGCTCTACGGCCTGACGCCGGAGGAAATCGCCCTCGTGGAGGGCACCGCGCAATGAAGACGATCCAAGATTGCTTCGGCCATACTGTGAGGCTGACGGATGAACGGATGGCGCACATTCTGGAACATCCTGAAATGAGCGGAATGGGCGCGGAGATCGAGCGGGTATTGATCGAGCCGCAGACCGTGCGCCGTTCGCGCTCGGATACCGCCGTGCGGTTGTTTTATGAATTTTACGCCCAGACAACTGTGGGTGGTAAATGGCTGTGCGTTGTCGTAAAATGCTTGGAAGACGATGCGTTCGTCGTCACCGCATATCTGACAGATAAACCAAAAACAGGAGACACATTATGGCCGATAAACTAAAAGTCTGGTTCGATGCCGAGGCGGATTTCCTAGAAGTCCGCTTTTCGGAAGCCGCTGGCTACGAAAAGGAAACGAACAACGATGCCGTGATGGAGCGAGTGGACGCCCGCGGACACGTCATTGGGTTCAGCATCATGGGCGTCAGCCAGTTCAGAAAAGAAAAGCCCTTGGAAGCCGAACTCGCCTCGGCTTGAGAGCCTTGAAACGTGAGATCGCCCAACAGGTTCACGCCCTCTATCCCGGCAGGTCGGGAGAGGAAATCGCCGTGCCGGCCATTCCTCCGAGCGCCGCAGAGGAGGGCCAAAGGCCAGGCCCACTCGCAGTCGAGAGGATCGCTTCATCATGCTCGGGGAATCACACGGCGGTAAATTACTAGTTGTCGTCCATGCGGAGAGAGACGACTCCCTGTAATCATGCACTGGCTTTTTGGCATCCTTTTTACCACCACACTCATCGTGTGGCTCCTGCGCGAGCGCGGCTTCCGCCGTGCATCCGCGCGCAGCGAGCACATCGCCGAGGGGATGGCGCAGGGGCGCGATGTGCGTGCTCTTTTTGCGAAAGGGGACGCCGCCCGCGCAGACGAACGGCTCAAGCAAGTCGCGCAGGAACTCCGCCACCTCCGCCACCTCCGCCGCCTCGCCGAGGCAAATCTCGAAATCATCCTCTCCTCCATGCAGGAGGGCGTGCTCGTGCTCGATAGCCGCCGCAACGTGCGCCTCGCAAACCCTGCTGCACACAAGCTCTTCCCGATGCCTGCAAATATCTTTGGCCTGCCCGTGCTGGAAGCCCTGCGCGAGCCCATGGTGGACGAGATGATCGCCGCCGCGCTCCAGACTGGGCAGCCGCAGGAGATCGAGCTGGAGATCAGCGGGCGCAAGCCGCCGCTCGTCCTCGCCGTGAATATCTCGCCCATGCGCGACGCCGCTGGCGAGGCGGGCGCGCTGGCCATGTTTCGCGACGTCACGCGGCTCACCCAGCTTGAGCAAGTGCGCCGCGAATTTGTCGCCAACGTCTCGCATGAATTGCGCACGCCGCTCGCCATTTTCCAAGGCTACGTGGAGAACCTCGTGGACTGCCCCGATATGGAGCGCGACGACCGGATGGCCGTCTTCCAAGTCCTCGAACGCCACTCGAAACGCCTCAACGCGCTCGTCGAGGATCTCCTCGTCGTCGCCCGCCTGGAGGGCGGCACGACCGAGCTAGAGCTTGTGCCCGTGAGCGTGGAGGAGTTCTGCGCCGAGACTGGGAGCGACTGGGCGCTGCGCTTGGCGAAAAAGAAAGTCCACCTCCGCCACGAAGTATCCCCCTCGCTCCCGCCCCTCCCCGCCGACCGCCTCCGCCTCGGCCAAGTCTTGAATAACCTCCTCGAAAATGCCCTGAAATATTCCCCCGACGGCGGCACCATCCACCTCGGCGCAGCCCTCGCTGGCGCGCACATCGAGCTATGGGTGCGCGACCATGGTCCCGGCATCCTCTCCGCCGATTTGCCGCACATCTTCGAGCGATTTTATCGCGCCGACAAAGCCCGCAGCCGCGACATGGGCGGCACTGGCCTCGGCCTCAGCATCGTGAAACACATCGTGCAAACCCACGGCGGCACCGCCCACGCCGAGAGCACCTACGGCCAAGGCACCACCATCCGCCTGCGCCTCCCCGTGTCATACCAACTTCCGTAAATAACCTGACCATACAAAGGGGACTACGAAGAACGCGAAGCACAGAAGGGCACTCCCGAAAACTGACACTTTGGGACTTGGGAGCGGTGCCTCTGGAGAGCGGGGGCATGACCCCGCTCTGGAGGGGCCTTCGGG